>JAYSBB010000224.1:0-1958 GCA_041915645.1 Tolumonas sp. | reverse complement strand
TGGACGTTGCTGGAAGAGTGGCTGGTGCCGGTATGTAGTCCGGAATATGCGGCCAGTCATGGCTTGCTCAGCACAGATAAAACCGATCTGCGCAAATGTTCTTTGTTGCATTGTACGGAATCGCTGGAACAGTATGAGTTTGGTTATGAATGGCAACACTGGAGCCAGTCTACCGGCGTGGTATTGCCGCACAGTAACCGGAAATATGTTTTTAATCAGCATGCGATGGCATTAGAGGCGGCTAAACACGGCATGGGTTTGGCAATGGGGCGTTGGTTTCTGGTGATGCCGGCGGTGTTGCGGGGTGAGCTGGTAATACCGGTGGATTACAAGATCCCGTCTGGTATGGGGTATCAGTTGTATTGTTCGCGTGAACATGTGCAACGCCCGCGTTATCAGGCGTTTGCACAGTGGTTACAACGTACTATTGATGAATGGCAGGAAATAAAAGAAGCGTCATTGTCTGCGGCACATCCTTTTATTGAGCCGAGCCATTAGATCAGACCATTGAATCTAATCCGACGCCAATAGCTTGGGTCAGTTGGCTCAGTTCAGCAGATGGCATCACAAACGGCGGCATGATGTAGATCAGTCGCCCGAATGGGCGGATCCAAACTCCTTGCTCGACAAAGAGGGCTTGTAGTTGTGCCATGTTTACCGGGGTTTTGGTTTCCACCACCCCGATGGCGCCGAGTACACGGACATCAGCGACTGCTGGATGCTGACGATAGACCGACAGCTCTTCGTTGAGTTGCTGTTCGAGCTGTTTGACGCGTTGCTGCCACGGAGAATTTAGCAGCAGGTCAAGTGACGCATTCGCCACGGCGCAAGCCAGCGGGTTACCCATAAAGGTCGGGCCATGCATCAAGACACCCGCTTTGCCTGCACAAATGGTAGTGGCTACTTTTTCGGTGGTTAAGGTTGCGGACAGCGTCATATAACCGCCGGTCAGGGCTTTACCGATGCACATAATGTCGGGCGTGATTTCCGCCCATTCGCAGGCAAACAGTTTACCGGTGCGCCCGAAACCGGTGGCGATCTCATCAGCAATCAGCAAGATCTGATATTCATCACAAAGTTCTCTGACCCGGTGCAGATAATGCGGATGATAAAACCGCATACCACCAGCACCTTGCACGATAGGTTCCAGAATAACGGCGGCGATTTCATGTTGGTGCGCTGCTAACTGATGGGCGAAATCAGCAATATCCTCTTCTTGCCACTCATCTTGTGGTTTGCACTGTGGCGCATCAGCAAACAGATGTTCTGGCAAAAAGCCTTGATACAACTCATGCATGCCACCTTGCGGATCACAGACACTCATCGCACCAAACGTATCACCGTGATACCCCTTGCGGATGGTCAGAAAGCGATTTCTAGGCGTACCTTTGCTATGCCAATATTGAATGGCCATTTTCAGTGCGACCTCAACGGCGACCGAGCCGGAATCGGCCAGAAAAACGCGATCTAAACCTGCAGGCGTGATCTCAACCAGTTTACGGCATAACTCAATCGCGGGTTGGTGCGTGATGCCACCAAACATCACATGCGCCATATCCTGCAGCTGAATTTGCGCGGCCGCGTTGAGTTCTGGCACGTTATAGCCGTGGATACAGGCCCACCATGAGGACATGCCATCGATCAGACGGCGGCCATCTTCCAATTCAAGATAAACACCTTCCGCCCGTTTGACCGGATAAACCGGTAACGGCTGGCTTAACGAAGTATAAGGGTGCCAGATATGCTGACTATCAAACTCTGAGTTGTTCATTTTTTATCCTGATGTAAATATCAGATTTCATTTTTAATTGACAGTTTAACGGGCAGACATAGACTATCCAAATAAATTCCGTCACAGAGTACAGAGAACCCATGTCAGCCAGCATCCGTCATAACTGGACAGTTTCCGAAGTAGAAGCTTTGTTTGCTTTACCATTCAACGACCTGCTATTTCAGGC
>JAYSBB010000223.1:0-2074 GCA_041915645.1 Tolumonas sp. | reverse complement strand
ATCACCCATGCGCTCCAGATCGGTGACAGTTTTGGAGATCATCAGGATTAAGCGCAGGTCGCTCGCTGCAGGCTGACGCTTGGCGATGATTCGGGTACATTCTTCGTCAATAGCAATCTCCATCGCATTGACTTTGAGATCAGTTTCCACGATGTTACGCGCCAGCTCGACATCCTGTGAATGAATGGCTTCCAGTGCATTACTCAGTTGCTGCTCCACCATGCCGCCCATGGCTAACACGCTACTGCGAATTGATTCCAGTTCGGTATTAAACTGACCGGAAATATGTTTGTTCACTTCCACGTTAACCTCCCGGGCTATTAACCGTAACGACCTGTGATGTAGTCTTCGGTTTTCTTCATCTTCGGTTTGGTGAAGATGGTGTTGGTATCAGAGTATTCGATCAGTTCACCCATATACATAAAGGCAGTCTGATCAGATACACGAGCTGCCTGCTGCATATTATGCGTTACGATCACAACGGTATATTTGCTCTTCAGTTCGTTAATCAGCTCTTCGATGGTCAGCGTTGAAATCGGGTCAAGTGCTGATGTTGGTTCGTCGAGCAATAACACCTCCGGCTCAATGGCGATCGCACGGGCAATAACAAGACGCTGTTGCTGACCACCGGATAATCCAAAGGCGTTGTCATTCAAACGATCTTTGACTTCATCCCAGATTGCCGCGCCGCGCAGACTCCGCTCAACAGCCTCATCTAACTGACGGCGATCATTGATGCCTTGCAGGCGTAACCCATACACCACGTTTTCATAGATGGATTTTGGAAACGGGTTCGGGCGCTGAAACACCATACCAACACGGCGTCGTAAAGCAGCCACATCGACACTGCGGTCATAAATATTCTGGCCATGCAGCAAGATTTCACCTTCAATTCGGCAAGTTTCCACCAGATCATTCATGCGGTTGATGCAACGCAACAGCGTCGATTTACCACACCCTGACGGGCCGATAAATGCGGTCACCTGCCCTTTTGGGATCTTCATGCTGACGTTAAACAGTGCCTGTTTGCTGCCATAAAACAGATCCAGACCTTTCACTTCCAGTGCCGTTTTTTCTTCCGGCAAATTGATCAGGTCAATAGCTTCACTGTTACTGATTGTCGGATTTACATTAATCATATTTTCCTCTACTCCGGAAAGCCGATATTCCAGGGCGGTAAATTAGTTATCCAGCGCGCGATATTTTTCACGCAGATGGTTACGGATACTGATTGCGGTCAGGTTCAGACCAACAATAACGGTGACCAGCAGGAACGAGGTGGCATACACCAGCGGACGCGCCGCTTCTACGTTCGGACTCTGGAAACCAACGTCAAAAATATGGAAGCCAAGGTGCATGAATTTACGTTCGACATGCACATACGGGAAGTTTCCATCGACTGGCAATGTCGGAGCCAGTTTCACGGCCCCTACCAGCATCAGTGGCGCAACTTCACCAGCTGCACGGGCAATTGCGAGGATCAGGCCGGTCATGATCGCCGGGCTCGCCATCGGCAACACAATACGCCACAAGGTCTCAGCCTTAGTGGCACCCAATGCCAGCGAACCATGTCTCACTGAGCTTGGAATGCGGGAGAGGCCTTCTTCCGTAGAGACAATAACAACTGGCAGCGTCAGGATCGCCAGCGTCAAGGCGGACCAGATCACACCCGGTGTACCAAAAACAGGGTTTGGAGATGCTTCAGGATAGAAGATCTTATCCAGCGAACCGCCCACCATGTACACAAAGAAGCCCAGGCCAAATACGCCATATACTATTGATGGCACGCCTGCCAGGTTGATGACTGCAATGCGGATAAGCTTGGTCATCGCATTTTTACCTGCGTATTCATGCAGATAAACTGCAGCAACCACCCCCAACGGCGTCACGATAATCGTCATCAGCAGTACCATGAATACGGTGCCAAAAATAGCCGGGAATACGCCGCCCTCTGTATTAGCCTCACGAGGTTCATCGCTGACAAATTTACCGATCTGGTGGAACCAGTGCCCAATCTTCTGCAGCAGATTCATCTGATTTGGCCAGGTAACATCCAGGACTTGTGTCAGAGGAA
>JAYSBB010000222.1:0-2640 GCA_041915645.1 Tolumonas sp. | reverse complement strand
GTACCACGAGCCAGATCAACCAGCAGGTTAGTTACGCCTGAACTTGCGCTCAGCACGACGACACGGGTATTTGCAGTTTGAGTAACAATGGCTGCGCAACGGCGCATAGCTTCGGCATCGGCGACACTTGTACCGCCAAATTTAGCAACAGTAACCTTGCTCACGGGCTCTCCTTAGATAAGCAGGTATAACAAACTGATACAACGAAGGTGCAACTTGTGCGGCAGGAAGGGATATTCTTTCCAGCCAGAAGCGCTCCACCCTCAGGTGACAGCCCAAGGGATTCAGCCCTTGCAGCCGACAAATATCATCGCCAATGACAACATTCATCTCGGCGTTACACCCCCTGACTGACCTTCAACGGTTTTGGCACCTGTTGTCAGCGACCTGGGTAACGCTCCTCTTCTGGCCCCATTCAACGTTCCGGCAGATAGCAGTATTCCTTGCTTGTCTATCGGTGTCTGGTGGGGTGCAAATCAACGGATTTGCCCACACATTCTAACAGGCGAATAGCCAGAAGTGGAACCATTTGTCATATAAACGACAACATTAAAATTAAATTCTTAATGATTTCAGGGGCTTTAGCAGAACTAAAGTGTGATGAAGGTTTTGTTTTATGTAACCTGTTGGTAACGAATGCAACAATTTGTGATGACTGACACGAACCCAAGCTGGTGTCGTTGGTAGATTGTGAACGTGGAAACCAGAAATCTCCATTGCCAAACCGGGGCCGGACAATTTTACGGCCCCGTCTTTTTTGCCTTTTTTCTGTCAGTTACAGACTTTTCATCAGGATCTTAGAGCGACGCTGGTAGTTATACAGGCGCTGTTTTTCCATCGGTAAGGCATCAACTTCAACCGGCTCAAATCCACGTTCACGGAACCAGTGGATGGAACGGGTGGTCAGTACAAACAGTTTCTGCATATTTTTAGAACGGGCCAGATCTTCGATCTGTTGCACCAGACGATCACCACGGTTAGAGCTGCGGTAATCCGGATGAACGGCCACACACGCCATTTCGCCCATCGCTTCTTTCGGGAAGGGGTAGAGTGCGGCACAGGCGATGATCATGCCGTCACGTTCAATGATGAAGAAATCATCGATCTGCATTTCCAGCTGTTCACGGGAACGCTTGACCAGAATACCTTCTGCTTCCAGCGGACGGATCAAATCCATAATGCCGCCAATGTCATCAATGGTGGCCGGACGGGCCTGTTCCGCGCTATGACGTACGATCTGAGTGCCGATACCGTCACGAGTGAACAGTTCCTGAACCAGTGCGCCATCTTCGCGATAACTGACTAAGTGACTGCGAGGCACGCCGCCACGGCATGCCTGAATGGCAGAACGGAAGTAGCGGGCCGTGCCTGAACTGTCATCACCAGCTTCTTCCAGGCGAGACAGATACTCTTCTGCCTGCTCAGGGAAGAGCTCAGGAACAACTTCTCCTTTATCATTGATAACGCCCTGATGAGAACAGAACGAAATCAGTTTATCTGCCTGAAGTTCGACAGCGACTTTAGCTGCGACCTCTTCTGAACTGACACTGAAACTTTCACCGGTAACAGAGAATCCCAGAGGGGAAATCAGAACAATGTTATTTTGATCCAGCTGGCGTTTAATACCGTCAGCATCGACACGGCGGACACGACCGCCATGGAAATAATCAACACCTTCATCGACACCTAAAGGCTGAGAGGTGACGAAATTACCACTGACCACGTTCAGGTGTGCGCCTGCCATCGGGGTATTAATCAGCCCCATCGACATTTTAGCCATGATATCCATCTGCATACCGCCGCACACTTGTTTGATGACGTTAAAAGTTTCGTCATCTGTTACACGGATATGCTTATGAAAGCGCAGAGGAATGTTATCCTGAATCAGTGCGGCATCAATTTGCGGACGTGCACCGAAAACCAATACCAGCCTGATCCCCAGACTATGCAGCAGAGCGATGTCTGCGATCAGTGAGGAAAAGTTTTCATCAGCAACGGTTTCGCCACTCAGCATGATCACAAATGTAGAACCACGATGATGGTTTACATACGGGGTTGAATGACGAAACGCATGAACTAGCATTGCATCTCTTTCACGAACCATGGTCGGTAATGTCCTAACTCAAAAAGTAGCGCTATGATGGTAAAAAAGCCCCTCGGCATCAAGTATAAATCACATAAAATCTGATTTTTTATGAATAAAGATGCAGTTAAAATGCAAATATGAGGAATAAAAATGGTGAGAGCGATTTGTTTTGATTTTGACGGGACGTTAGTTGACTCGGAACATCTGCATTATGCCTCATGGCAGTCTGAATTACAGCCTTTTGGCTGTTCGCTGGAAAAGACCGATTATATGTCCCGTTTTTCGGGAGTATCGACGTATGCGACAGCAAAAACCCTGATTCAGGATTTTCAATTGCCTGTCGAGATCGAGCAACTGATGCAGCAAAAAACAGATCGGTTTCTTAGCCTGCTGAAAACCGAGTTACCGGTGCCCATGCCGGGCGCTGAAGCACTGCTTAAAACCATTCAGAATACCGAACTGACGATGGCGCTGGTGACCGGGTCATACCGCTGCGAGATTGAGCCTGTATTGGAGAATCTCGGCTGGCGAGACTTTTTCCCGCTGATCATTAC
>JAYSBB010000221.1:0-2722 GCA_041915645.1 Tolumonas sp. | reverse complement strand
GGGGGTGTTGTGACCAGCGGTTAAGAATGCAGATTTTTTGATGCTTCAAGAAGCGCATCAGGGTTCATCTTGGCAATCGCCAGCAAGGTTTTTGCCGCACCGCTCGGGTGTTTGCGGCCCTGTTCCCATCCTTGCAGGGTACGCACAGAAACACCCAGCAAGCGCGCAAATTGTGACTGGGATAACCCGGTTTTCATCCGCGCCTCAATCGCTGAGGTGTCCACAGATTTGACCTGCCCGGCTTTCATCTCAGCAATGGATTGCAAAATATCAGCCGCCAAGTCACGGCCAGCTTCGTACACGTCCAACTCGGCATCGGTCAGCGGCTTATTTTTCGAGGGCATGTTTAATCTCCTTGAGCTTTGGGCCAGTTAGATTGTCGGTTTTGGCTTTGGCGTACAGGGTCAACAGCACGAGCTGTCCACAGGCTAACCTGGCGTAGTAAATCACTCGAACGCCACCTGACTTTCCTGAGCCAGCTCGGCTCCAGCGGATTTTTCGCATCCCGCCGGACTCTGGCACCACATCGCCCGCTTCTGGATTGTTAGCCAGATAACTTGCAAAGGCGCCTCTTTCTTCCTCTGTCCAGTACACCGGCCACTGCTTCTGAAAGAGTAGCGTTTCAACACTGGTGAGTATGCTTTGAATTAATGCCTTTAGAATATTTGTATTGGGGAGAGGGGGGTATTCAAGCATCAAATCAAGGATATGTGGAAAGCCGTGTTAAACAAGAAGAAAATGGGGACCATCCCCTATTATCATGCGGTTTCTCTGAATAAAACAGCATATCCCTATTGTCTGAAATAGTCCTAACGTAAAGCCAAGGGGCACGCCACTTTTGGCATATCCTGCTCGAACACCTTGTCAGCCTTCATTTTATTGCTAAATCTTTTGTGGTTTTTTTAACCCTTCCCATTCCTGATCTGCTGGAATTGTATTCTTTTCTTACCAAGCGCAATCTGGCTTTTTCTTTATGATAGGCAACGAAGGCTTTGGCCAAACTGGCATCCTGAAAAACAACATGATTATGACTATCCGTCGTGTATTCAATTGTATTTACATCAATTTTATTTAGTTCCTTAAAGCGATCAACGATCATCGAAAAGGTGTTTGGCTGCCTGTGATCTATGACTAGTTCAGCCCATGTTGAAAGTATATTGGATTCCTGGCACCTAACCTGGCCTTTAACTGAATTTTCGTCAAAAAACTGCTGCTTAACTGCACGGATATCATTATGAATTGAACTTCTGCAGGCTTTATTAAAAAACTCATCTGGCGTGAAGCGCTTCTGGTTTAAGATCATCAAGTACGAAATATATTGACTCGTTTTATCACTGTAGAAGAGTTCAAAGCATTTTGTGTTGAACTGGACTTTT
The DNA here is from genome assembly GCA_041915645.1 of Tolumonas sp. Lineage (GTDB taxonomy): Bacteria > Pseudomonadota > Gammaproteobacteria > Enterobacterales > Aeromonadaceae > Tolumonas. Next base: position 1,346 of record JAYSBB010000221.1, on the reverse strand, counting down.
GAGACTTTAATGTCTTCTATAGTTAATGGCACAGCGTTGACTTCATTAACATCCTCTGGAACAATCGGAAAATCTGAATTATCATCTGCATCAACCTCATCACAAAAAAAATGACCATATTCAAGGAGGTCGAATAGCTTGTGATAGTCCTCATCGGTTAATGATTCGCCAAACTGATAGGAGTTTAGAATTGCTCTATAATAAGTGACAGCATCTTTTTTATACTTGAACTTATTTTCACCTATGATAATTGGTTTTTTCATTTTCCATTAACCTATCAGCATTGATTAAAAGAACAACAGTTGAACTCACCGAACCTAGTGGCTTTTCGCCTAGGTCTGGTGGAATGATGGGTTTGGCTGCATGGTTTTATCGCTGACTGTCGAAACTCTCGAAGACCGGATTCAAACGGCACTCTAGAAACGCCTCAAGAAGCGTGAGTACGGGAATTTCGCATTCGGCGCTGAGAAGAAAGTTCACGCGGTCGATGTTCGTATCGTTCGAGAGTAATTTTCTATATTTTCATATGCTTATAGGGGCGAGCGGTTGAAGTTGATAAAGATTATTTTACAAATTTGTCTAACGCAAGAAATATCCGGACGACAAAATGCATAGCATTTTGACGGTCTGGTTGATTGCCTTGTTAGAACTCACTCGATGGGATTGCTGACGCTTTCGATTTGTCGCTTCACTGACATTGGATCATCAATGCCTTTGAACGCGAAATTACTTATGCCGCGACCAGTGATCCTGATCGTGCCAAAGCCGAAGATTCTCCCAAGGATTCCTTGGCTGATTTCAACAGTTTCTATGGATTTCAGCTTCATTTCCTGAGTAGAGCGGCTGATGATTCCTGTTTTCAGTATTACCCGCTTGTTTGTGACACCTTGCTCAGTAGATTTCAGTCGGAGGAATTCGTAGATTGCCAGTAGCCATGTAAAGCCAAGTGTTACAAGGCCGAGGATGATCCAGATGACCATTGGAACCCAAGCAAACCAATGGAACTTAAAAATGCCCTCGACCTGCTCGCCAGAGGACAACGATTGCTCAATATAAGACGACATAACACTCCCTTGTGATGTGTATTGTAAGCCCTAACGCTGGAGGTAAGGGACACTGCGCGGCGGGGTTTATCGCGCAGCGTCCAGCGACCGACCGGAGGGGGGCGGCCTTGACCACAGTGTTAGAAGGGACAACCTCAAGAACCAAGTGCAACGCTCAGCTAAGACCATGGGCTTACAGCGCCACTAGTTTTGCATCGAAACATACGCTTACATCATGTAGTCGCCTGCACAATGACCACCGAAGGCTCGAACATTATACCCTTCAGCAAGCATCACCCCAAC
>JAYSBB010000220.1:0-2762 GCA_041915645.1 Tolumonas sp. | reverse complement strand
GTTTGAGTTGGATACCTTCATTACCCACACCATGGGGTTGGACGACATCAACCATGCCTTTGATTTGATGCATGAAGGTAAATCGATCCGCTCTGTGATCCTGTTTGATAAATAAGGTATTACCATGAGTATGCTGACCATCGTACAGGAACAAAAGTGTTTTGGCGGACGACAAATCCGCTATCAACATGCCTCTGTTGTGCTGAATTGTGAGATGCAGTTTTCGGTGTTTTTGCCGCCGCAAGCGGCAACCCAAAACGTGCCTGCGTTGTATTGGCTATCGGGTCTAACCTGTAGCGATGAAAACTTTTCCACCAAAGCAGGAGCGCAACGTGTTGCCGCAGAGTTAGGTATAGCGCTGATCATCCCCGACACCAGCCCGCGAGGAGAAGGTGTACCCGATGATGCAGCTTATGATCTTGGCCTTGGTGCTGGCTTTTATGTGAATGCCACGCAAGCGCCGTGGGCCGCGCATTATCAGATGTATGACTATGTGCTGCATGAGTTGCCTGCGCTGGTCGAGGCGGAATTGCCGTTATTGGATAAACGTGCGATCAGCGGGCATTCGATGGGCGGGCATGGTGCGCTGGTGTTGGCGTTGCGTAACCCGCAGCGCTTTGTTTCCGTATCCGCATTTGCGCCGATTGCTAATCCGATCAACTGCCCGTGGGGGCAAAAAGCCTTTACTGCCTATTTGGGGGAAGAGCAAAACGCATGGGCGAACTACGATGCTAGCTTGTTATTGGCGCAATATCGTGGTGATTTACCTTTGCTGGTCGACCAGGGTGACGCGGATAACTTCCTAACAGAACAGTTAAAACCGCAAGCGCTTTACATTGCCGGTCTGCAGGCAAAAGCCAATCTGATGTTACGCATGCAACCGGGTTATGACCACAGCTACTATTTCATCGCCAGTTTTATCGAAGAGCATCTGCGTTTCCATGCGCAATATTTGACGGAATAACGGCATAAAAAAACGGCGGGTGAATTGCCCGCCTTGTTTCTTTTCTTCGGTTGGTTAGGCTAGTAACTGTGTGCCTGAGCCAAAAGCAAACAGATCCATTGCCAGCGTACCCAGCGCCACATCTTTATGCAGTCGCAACACCTCTTTGTTATCCGCGGCACCTAAAGCCACAAACAGCGGTAACAAATGCTCATCAGTCGGATGCGCCCGACGGGCATGTGGTGCCAGCTTGCGATAATCATTGATGGCTTCCACATCATGTTGTTCAATTTTATCGATCATCCAGTCACGGAATTGATCCACATACGGATCGCCTGCTTCCGGTGATTCCTCCGGTTGATCCCAATACAGTTCACCCAGATTATGCGTGAAGCTACCGGACGCCAAAATCAGCACACCTTCTGCACTCAGACTTTGTAAAAACTGCCCCAGTGCAAATTGCAGTTTCGGTGGCACCGATGGGTTTAACGACAACTGCACTACTGGAATCTCTGCCTGCGGATAGAGATAACGCAGTGGCACCCACGCACCATGATCCAGCCCGCGTTGCTCGTCCAGCTTGGCTTCCAAACCGATATTTTTCAGCATCGATTGTACTTGTGCCGCCAGCTCTGGTGAGCCGGGAGCCGGATATTGCAGGCTATACAGTGCCCGAGGGAAACCACCAAAATCATGGATCGTCTCTGGCGCTTTGCTGCTGCTCAGTGTGGGCTGATGCGTCAGCCAGTGTGCTGAAATCACTAAGATAGCTTTGGGTCTCGGCAACCGTTCACCTACTTTAGTCAGAACTGGGCCGGTGGTGCCGGGTTCCAGCGCCAGCATCGGGGAACCGTGCGAAACAAAGAGTGTCGGTAAGCGAGTCATAAGTTGCTCCTCAGGAAATATTGGGCGTTAACGAAGTCGGTTTCAAATTTTTTGCTTCAAGCTATGTAAACAGCATATTGCTTTCATAATCTGTAAAGAAGATGCTATTCATCAAACTATCTTTGCAGGAATTGCAAACATGGATCGTCTGAAAGCGATTGAGTGTCTGGTCAGTGCCGTTGAGTGCGGCACCTTGTCGAAAGCGGCGGAAAAACTACAAATATCGGTGGCGGCGGTTTCCCGTGGCGTGTCGGAATTGGAAAGCCATCTTGGTATTCGGTTATTGCAGCGCACTTCGCGCCGTTTAGTGCTGACGGAAGGGGGCAACCATTTTTATCAGCGAGGTAAACAACTGTTGCTCGATCTGGAAGAAGCAGAAGCCGAAGCAAGCCAAACCACCGCGCAACCCACGGGTACATTGAAAGTGAATGTCCCGGTGACGTTTGGCATTCAGCATCTGGCGCCACTGTGGCCGGACTTTTTACAGCGTTATCCGGAGCTCCGGCTTGAGCTTTCACTTTCCGACCAGAAAGTGGATGTACTGGAAGCCGGTTATGATCTGGTGGTGCGAATTGCCGCTTTGCCCGATTCCTCACTCATTGCCAGACGTATTGCCACCACGCATTCGTTGTTGTGCGCGGCACCTTCTTATCTCACGCGTGTTGGTTTACCCAATCACCCCGATGAGCTCAGTCAGATGCAGGCGATTGGTTACAGTTACGCCCGCCAGCGCGATGAGTGGAATTTTCAGCATATTCATAGTGGTCAAACGGCACGTGTCACGGTTCCTACACACATGCAGGTTAATAATGGCGACACCATTCGTCTGGCGGCATTGAGCGGCATGGGGGTGATCCTGCAGCCCAGTTTTCTGGTCGGCGATGATTTAAAAGCAGGCCGGCTGGTGCAGTTGTTACCCGAGTGGCAAGGACCC
>JAYSBB010000219.1:0-2804 GCA_041915645.1 Tolumonas sp. | reverse complement strand
CATTGTTTGGTTGGTTCCACAATAACTCGTAGTTATCTTTCAGTTCCGTGTAATCAGGCACAACCTGACGCAAAATGCCGTCTTTTGATGCTTTCACGCTGATCAAACCACGTGGCGGTTCAATGCCGTTGGTGGCATTGGCGATCTGACTGGAGGTTTCAGATGGCATCAGCGCCGTCAGTGTGGAGTTACGCAGACCGTGTTGTTTGATTTCGCTGCGCAGTGTTTCCCAATCCAGATGTAATGGCTCTTGGCACAGATCATCCAGATCTCGCTTGTAAGTATCGATCGGCAGAATACCCTGTGCATACATGGTTTCATTGAAACGCGGGCAGGCGCCAGATTCTTTTGCCAGTTTTACCGATGCTTTCAGCAGGTAATATTGAATGGCTTCGAAAGTGCGATGCGTCAGACCCAACGCTGAACCATCGGAGTAACGCACGCCGTTTTTCGCCAGATAATAGGCGTAGTTGATAACACCGATACCTAACGGACGACGCCACATTGCGCCGTTATTGGCCGCTGGAATAGGGTAATCCTGGTAATCCAGCAACGCGTCTAATGCACGAACAGCCAGTTCAGCCAGTGGTTCCAATTCATCCAGTGATTCGATAGCACCTAAGTTAAATGCTGACAGCGTACACAAGGCGATTTCGCCTTTTTCATCCAGATAATGATCCAGTGCTTTGGTTGGCAGCGCGATTTCCAAACACAAATTGCTTTGGCGGATCGGTGCAACGGCTGGGTCAAACGGACTGTGCGTGTTGCAATGATCGACGTTTTGAATGTAGATACGACCTGTACCGGCACGTTCCTGCATCAGCAATGAAAACAGCTCAACGGCTTTGATCTGACGTTTACGGATCGCCGGGTCTTGTTCATATTGCAGATACAGACGTTCAAATTCAGTCTGATCAGCAAAGAATGCATCGTATAAACCCGGTGCATCGGATGGCGAGAACAGCGTGATGTTACCGCCCTGGATCAGACGTTGGTACATCAGACGGTTGATCTGCACACCGTAGTCCATGTGACGAACACGGTTTTCTTCCACGCCACGGTTATTTTTCAATACCAGCAGTGATTCGACTTCCAGATGCCACAGTGGGTAGAACACAGTCGCCGCACCACCACGCACGCCGCCCTGAGAGCAACATTTCACTGCAGTCTGGAAGTATTTATAGAATGGAATACAACCGGTGTGGAACGCTTCACCACCACGAATTTCACTCCCCAACGCACGAATACGACCGGCGTTGATGCCAATACCGGCACGCTGAGAAACATAACGCACGATAGAAGAGGCGGTTGCATTAATGGAATCTAAGCTGTCACCACACTCGATCAACACACAAGAGCTGAATTGACGGGTAGGGGTGCGCACGCCAGACATAATGGGTGTCGGCAGTGAAATTTTGAAGGTAGAAACCGCGTCGTAAAAACGTTTGATGTAATCCAGACGCGTAGTTCTTGGATAATTCGCAAACAGACATGCTGCCACCAGCATATACAGGAACTGCGGGCTTTCGTAGATTTCGCCGGTTACACGGTTTTGCAGCAGGTATTTACCTTCCAGCTGTTTAACTGCGGCGTAAGCAAAATGCATGTCGCGCTCATGCACCAGATAGCTATCCAGCAGATCGAACTCTTCTTGGCTGTAATCAGTCAGTAACTGTTGGTCGTAACGACCGGCTTCCACTTGCGTTTTTACCTGCTCAAACAAAGAAGGTGGTGTGAAACCACCATAAGCTTTTTTACGCAGATGGAACATTGCTAGGCGAGCAGCCAGATATTGGTAATCAGGTGCTTGTTCGGAAATTAGATCAGCCGCCGATTTGATCAAGGTCTCATGGATGTCGGAGGTGCGAATTCCATCATAAAACTGGATATGAGCACTTAACTCAACTTGCGAGACAGAAACACCCTGTAAGCCTTCTGCAGCCCATGTTACAACGCGGTGGATCTTATCCAGATTAAGTGGCTCGGTAACGTTATCCCGTTTCGTGACCATCAAGCTGACTGTCATGGTAACTCCCGTATTTGTTGTTTAGGAAAACACTATATGTAGTGCTTATGATGTATATAAAATACAACATAAAGAATAAAAGCGATAGCTTGACAAAAACTGGTTGTTGAAAAATGTAGCAGTAAATCACACGAATGGAGAAAATAAATGGCTCTTAAAAAGAGCCAGAGGGGTTAACAGAGACCTGATTTTTAGCGAGATAACCATGCTAATAAGCTGTGAGGATCCGCCATTTCGACGTCTGCCAACCAGTCGGTCAGGCGTTCATTTTCCGCAATATAACCCCATGCTGCAATAGCGGTAGTCATTCCAGCATTCCGACCCGCTTCGATATCACGGATATGATCGCCAACATAGAGACACTCTTTCGCCGCCACGCCGATTTGCTTGCAGGCATGCCATAACGGCTCTGGATGTGGTTTTCGTAACGGCAGGGTATCGGCACTGACGGCGACTGCACAATTAGGGAGTTCTGTGACCAACGCCAGTAAAGGTTCCGTTAAAAAAGCCGGCTTATTGGTTACCACACCCCATGGGATCGCGCTGTTGTTCAACCAGGTAATCAGCTCAATCATGCCATCATAAGGGCGGGTACCGACATATAAATGGTGTGCGTAATGATCTAACAACTGTTGCCGTAACACAGTTAAGTCGTGTTCCGCTTGCTCGGTTTCAGTAAGCCCGGCCTTAATTAAAGCAAGCGCCCCATCGGACGCAGTTTGCCGGATCACGAAATCCGAGAGTGGTGCTTTACCTATTTGTGCTAACACATGATTGG
>JAYSBB010000218.1:0-2817 GCA_041915645.1 Tolumonas sp. | reverse complement strand
ATGCCGAAGATGCAGCCAATTGTCGCCAGATCACCGGATGTCAGGATGTGATGGTTGGACGAGGCGCATTACAGCTGCCTAATTTAGGCGCAGTTATTGCGAAAAATCAGCAAGCTATGGTGTGGACAGACGTGCTTGGTTTGTTGATCCAATATGCGGATGCTGCTTTGCAGCTACCAAGATCAGACTATGTGCCTAGCCGGTTGAAGCAATGGCTGGTGTATTTGAAACATCAATATTCGGAAGCGGCTGAATTATTCATGGCGATCCGCACCGAGCATGACACTGCTAAATTTATTGAACGATTAAGAAGCGCAAAAACAGAGCGGGCCTGATAGCCCGCTTTATACCCTTCCCACTTGAAGTTGCAGCGGTGTTGGCTGCGTTCATTCGCCCCAATCACATAGTTTATCTATGCTCATGGGGTCTCATTCACTTGTCGCCTACCTGCAACTCCAAGTTGTTTGGGTATAACTCTCGATATCTAGAGCTACACCATTACTCGGTATCGGCCAATGGCCAGCCACCCAGCGATTTCCATTTATTCACGATATGGCAAAACAACTCTGCTGTTCGTTCTGTATCATACAGCGCAGAGTGTGCTTCACTATTATCAAACGGAATTGCCGCTGTCTGACATGCTTTCGCCAACACAGTCTGACCTAAGGCCAGACCAGCCAGGGTCGCCGTGTCGAAGGTCGCAAACGGATGAAATGGATTGCGTTTCAGTGATGCGCGCTCAGACGCTGCCATCAGAAAGTTATGATCAAACGCCGCATTATGTGCAACCACGATAGCGCGGTTGCAACCAGCTGCTTTCATTCCCTTACGGATAACTTTAAATATCTCATGCAACGCATCATATTCACTGACTGCACCGCGTAACGGGTTAAAGGGATCTATGCCGTTAAAATCAATCGCGGCTTTTTCAATGTTAGCCCCTTCAAAAGGCTCAACATGGAAATGAACGGTCTGGTCGAGAGTCAACCAGCCGTCTTGATCCATCTGTAATGTTGTCGCTGCAATTTCCAGCAATGCATCCGTTTTCGGGTTAAACCCGGCAGTTTCTACATCGATCACAACCGGGTAATAACCACGAAAGCGTTCTTTCAAGCACATAAACAGATACCAACTCAGAATTAATTATAATTTTTACGGTTCGATGATGTCTTGGGTGCTCATCAGACCCAATTTTTCAAACAAACCAAACAGCAGGCTCACGACGATGGCCAGCAATGTGGCTAAGGCCATGCCTTTCAGTGAGACAGTACCAACTTCAACGTGTGCGCCAGATAAACCTACGGTCAGCACGATAGAGGTCAGGATCAGGTTTTTCGGTTTGCTGTAATCGACTTTAGATTCCACCAGCATACGTACACCGGATGCAGCAATTACCCCGAACAACAGCAAAGAAACACCACCCATTACTGGCACCGGAATACTGCCGATTACCGCAGTAAATTTGCCCATAAATGCCATGGCAATCGAGATCACAGCCGCGCCGCCGATCACCCAAACGCTATAGACGCGGGTAATTGCCATAACACCGATGTTCTCACCGTAAGTGGTGGTTGGAACAGAGCCAAAGAAGCCAGACAGGGTCGTTGAAACACCATCACCCATCAAAGAACGGTGCATGCCAGGGTCTTTTCGCAAGTTTTTACCGATAATTTTTTCAGTCACAATGAAGTGACCAATATGTTCAGCAATAACCACAAAAGCGGCTGGAATAACGGTAATGATGGCACCCCAGTTTAATTCTGGTGCGTAAAATGTCGGCATAGAAAATACAGCTGCCGTATTAACCGCATCAAATTTGACCATTCCCATCGACAGTGCCAGTAAATAACCCGCCACGATCGCGATCAGAATTGGAATAACACCCAGAAAACCGCGGAATAATACAGAACCGAAAACGACCACAGCAAACGTAAACATGGAAACGGTAATGGTATTGGCATCCAATGTTTTGGCGGTTAAACCTGCCATATCGGCGGCAACAGGCGCGAGTTCCAAACCGATGATCGCAACGATGGCACCCATGGCGGCTGGCGGAAAGACTACTTCAATCCAGCGGTGACCAAATGTCTTGATGATCAAGGCGACAGTAATGAAAATCAGGCCGGAAGCGATGAAACCACCTAATGCAGCGTTATAGCTAGCGCTACTCATCACGGCAAAAACAGGTGATAAAAACGCGAAGCTGGAACCTAAATAAGCAGGAACTTTACCCTGACACAATGCCAGATAAATCAAAGTACCAATACCGTTAAATAACAGCACTGTGCCCGGATCGATTTTGAATAACATCGGAACCAGCACTGATGCGCCAAACATGGCGAATAAATGCTGCAGACTTAACGGGATCGCTTGTAGTAGCGGCGGACGTTCATCAACTTGAATAATCTGTGTGCGCACAGACGCCTCCTTTCATTGAGAGATGCAATAATTAAATCCAAAAAATCGGAGTATTATCGCAAAAACAGGCTTTCATTTATATGGGATTCAGCAGAAATAGCTGAGCTAATAATAGTTCCTAAAGATTGGAGGAATATGGCCGATAGAGGGATAAGGCAGAGGAGGTGGCACAGTGAAATACTGGATTGGAGTTTTGGGATCTTTGTTTTTCCCAATCAGTCAGGCGGGTGTGCTGGAATATGGCGCATCACTCGATCAGTCTGTCTGGAAAATGACAACGGATACGCCTCTGGAATGCCGGCTGGAACATATCATCCCTGGTTGGGGAAAAGGGGCTTTTGTCAGCCATGCGGGTAAAAATACCAATATGGACTTTGAGTTAAAGCCGTTGCGGCCGCA
>JAYSBB010000217.1:0-2870 GCA_041915645.1 Tolumonas sp. | reverse complement strand
CGGAAATAACTCCAACGGACGACTATAAACCACAGCGGGAAGCTGCCATTTCTGACCATCAAACTTGCTGTGGATCAGACTGTCGAGATAGATGCCAAACATCACCATGAAGGCAATGCCAACCAAACTCAGTTTGATGGCGAAACGTATCCAACGGCGCCAGTGCCAAAATGGATATCCCATTACTTTCTTTGTTACCGGTTTTTTTGCCAAAATGAATTAATCCTTTTGCATCAGTCTTTTCACTGTTTTTGTCGGCATTGCTTCTAGCGGATCATCGGGCCAAAAATGTTTCGGGTAGCGCCCTCTGCCCTCTTTTTTTACATCGTTATACGCCCCTTGCCAGAAAGCCACCAGATCTTGCGTGATCTGTAGCGGGCGTTTCGCCGGCGATAACAACTCGATCTGTAATGCTATTTTGCCATGCGCCACTTTCGGTGTGTCGCGTTGACCAAACATCTCCTGAATACGTACCGCCAGCACCGGTGCACGTCCTGCGGCATAACGCAATGGAATCCGGCTTCCGGTTGGTGCGGTAAAATGGGTGGGCAATAACTCATCAAGTTTTTGCTGCTGCGCCCAGCTTACGTTCCCTTTCAAAATGGTCAGAAATGATAATCGGCGCAGATCATCTAAACGCGAGAAACCATCCAGATGCGGCAATAACCACTGCTCCAGACTCGCTAATAACGTCGTATCGTCAGCCGCAGGCAATGCTAATTCCGGCAACCAATCAGCGGCACAACGCCAGCGTTGCAACCACTGCTCGCTCTCTTCATTCCAGGGTAAACAAGCCAGACCATGTAAGCGGATCCCTTCCAGCAAACATTGTGTTTTTTGTTCGGCACTCAGATCAGTAAGTGGCTGACGTTTCAGCACAATGGCACCCAAGCAAGCCTGTTTTTCTGCACGTACCCGCTCGGCTTTGCTATCCCAGCCCAGATGGGTGGTTTCACGAAACAGTTGTGGTTGTATGCTCTGCAGTGTGACGATATCCAGCGGCTCTGCAGTATAGATGCGTAAGCCTTGTTCCGTTTGTTGCAGTGAGACGGCCACCAACCACTCTTTGCTCTGACAAGGGTGGTCAAACAGCAGATCGGCGCGCTGACCATTTGCCAGTTGATAACGCAATTCACCGCTGTTTTTCGCGATACGATCAGGCCACGCCAGCGCACACAACAGATCGATCTGCGCCACCGAACAAGACGGTAAAGCGCCTTCGCCATTTAACCGCTGCCACCAACGCTGTGCCGCTGGGCGTAAACTGTGACTTAAACGCTGCAGTTGCACAGAAACAGGATCATTGCCCAACTCGCGCTCTTCTTGTAACGCCACCAGATAACAGGCTGCAGCCAGCAGATCTGCATAGCCTTGCTGTTCCAGCGCCTGTGCCCCTAATAACAAATGCCCCAAGCGTGGTTCACAAGGTAAGGCGGCGAGCTGATGACCTTTATCAGTTAATTTATGCTGCGCATCAAAAACTTCCAACCATTGCAACAACTGCCGGCCTGCCGCCAATGCCGCAGCCGGTGGCGGATCTAACAACGGTAATTGTTCCGGCGTACTGCCCCACAGTGCAGCCTCCAACAGTAATGATGACAGATCACTGCACAGGATCTCTGCCGGCGCCTGTTCTTCCAGACGTTCTTGCGCTTCCTGGCTCCACAACCGATAACAAACACCGGGGCCTAAACGACCGGCACGACCAGCACGTTGTGTCGCCGACGCTTTAGCGATCTGTTTGGTCTCTAGTCGCGTCACACCACTTTTTAAATCGAAACTGCTGCGTCGTTCCAAACCGCTATCAATCACGACCTGAATACCTTCTATGGTCAGTGATGTTTCCGCTACATTGGTCGCCAGCACGATTTTGCGTTGCCCGGCTGCACAAGGCAAAATCGTCCGTTGTTGCTCCACAAACGGTAATCGACCGTGCAGACGAAAAACCTCAATTGAATCGGTGAAGCGTGGCTGCAGCCATTCCGCCAAACGATCAATTTCACCGGCTCCGGGCAGAAAAACTAACAAGCTGCCTTGCTCATTGGAAATGGCATCAATAATCACCGAGCCCCATTGTGGCACTAACGGTTGTTGTCGGTTTGCAGGCTGGTAATGATAAGTGATCGGATAACTGCGACCGGGGCAATTCAGCACTGCCGCATCTGGCAGCAGTTGTGGTAACGGTAAACCATCGAGTGTGGCTGACATCACCAGTAATTTCAGCTCGGGCCGTAATGCTGCCTGACTTTCTAACGCAAACGCCAGTGCCGTATCGGCTTGTAAACTGCGTTCGTGGAACTCATCAAAAATCAGCAGATCGACACCGTTCAGCTCCGGATCTTGCTGCAGCATGCGCGTCAAAATGCCTTCGGTGACAATTTCCAGCCGCGTTGCTTTACTGGTTTTCTGCTCACCGCGCACGCGATAACCCACTTGCTGACCAACCGGTTCACCAAGTTGCAGTGCCAGATACAACGCAATATTTCGCGCAGCCAAACGGCGCGGTTCCAGCATGATAATACGGCCACTACCCGCCAATTGTTGTAACAGGAATAAGGGCACTACCGTCGACTTACCCGCGCCCGGCGACGCCTGCAAGATCACCTGGTTGTGCGAATGACACGCCTGCGCAAGTTGTGGCAACAGATCGTGAATGGGTAACTGCGACAAAATAGCTCTCCGTAATAATTCCCCGGCAAATAGCATCGAGGTTATGCCCGCCGGCATTGTGCCAAAGCTTTCATGACATTAAAACGCGCAAGCCAATCGAGTAGGAGGCGGGATCACTCCCGCCGTCCTCTCACACCACCGTACGTGCGGTTCCGCATACGGCGGTTCATGTTAACGCTGGAATTGTTGATGACACTCCA
>JAYSBB010000216.1:0-2896 GCA_041915645.1 Tolumonas sp. | reverse complement strand
AAAATGGCTTCAAAGTTGGTACTTACGAAGAGCTGATCCCAACTGCGGATCTGGTTGTAAACCTGACTCCGGACAAACAGCACACCAGCGTTGTTAAAGCTGTAATGCCTCTGATGAAAGAAGGTGCTGCATTAGGTTATTCTCACGGCTTCAACATCGTTGAAGAAGGCACTCAGGTTCGTAAAGACCTGACTGTGGTGATGGTTGCACCAAAATGCCCTGGCACTGAAGTACGTGAAGAATACAAACGTGGTTTCGGTGTTCCAACACTGATCGCGGTTCACCCAGAAAACGATCCGAAAGGTGAAGGCCAAGCCATTGCTAAAGCATGGGCTGCAGCAACTGGCGGTCATCGTGCAGGTGTTCTGGAATCATCTTTCGTGGCAGAAGTGAAGTCTGACCTGATGGGTGAACAGACAATTCTGTGCGGTATGCTGCAAGCGGGTTCTATCCTGTGCTACGAAAAAATGGTTGCTGAAGGCATCGACGCAGGTTACGCCGGTAAACTGCTGCAATTCGGTTGGGAAACTGTGACCGAAGCGCTGAAACAAGGCGGTATCACTGCCATGATGGATCGTCTGTCAAACCCAGCGAAACTGCGTGCTTATGAACTGGCTGAAGAAATGAAAGTGCTGATGCGTGCACTGTTCCGCAAACACCAGGACGACATCATCAGCGGTGCATTCTCAACTGGTATGATGGCTGACTGGGCAAACAACGATGCTGACCTGTTCAGATGGCGTGAAGAAACGGGTGCATCTGCATTCGAAAACGCACCAGCTTTCGATGGCACTATCGCGGAACAAGAATACTTCGACAACGGCATCCTGATGGTTGCAATGGTTAAAGCGGGCGTTGAGCTGGCATTCGAAACCATGACTGAATCAGGCATCATCGCTGAATCAGCGTACTACGAATCACTGCATGAACTGCCACTGATCGCAAACACCATCGCTCGTAAACGTCTGTACGAGATGAACGTGGTTATCTCTGACACTGCAGAATACGGTAACTACCTGTTCGCGAACGCAGCCGTACCATTGCTGAAAGAACACATCATGCCGAAAGTTGGTACTGATGTGATCGGTAAAGGTTTGTCAGTGAAAGACAACGGTGTTGATAACGTGGTTCTGGTTCAGGTGAACGAAGCGATTCGCAATCACCCAATCGAGCAGGTTGGTAAAACTCTGCGCGGTTACATGAAAGACATGAAACGTATCGCGGTTGGCGGTTAATCTTTACTGATTAATGCTATCGGAGCAAAAGGCTGGTACACAATGTGCCAGCCTTTTTCATATCTTGTTGAAAATAATAATTACGGCTTGATTGTTCACGCCCGCCACACTAACCGTTACACTAAACTGGTTCTTCACTATCTCAGAAACGATTCCTGATGAAGCGCCATCGTCGCAGCCATTATTTTTCACCTGCTGTACAATATACCGCTTGCCATGAATGCGACTGGATTATGGTCGTGCCACCACTGCAACCCGGCGAACAAGCAGTTTGTCCCCGTTGTGAGCATAAAATCCGTTCTTTGCCTACACAGGCCAGACTGCAGCCGATGATTTATAGCATCACAGCGCTCATCATGCTGTTTTGCAGTAATTTTTTCCCTTTTCTTGGTATGGCAGTCAAAGGCATTCATCAGGATATGACGCTGTATCAGACCGCTACCACGCTACTGGAAGAACAACATCCGGCACTGGCATTAACGGTCTATCTGTTTATGCAGATTTTACCCGCGATTTGTCTGATGTTGATTTGTCTGATTTATTCCCGACTCGGGCATTGGCGGGGAAAACGCCTGCGCAAACGCTATACTTTATGGCTATTTCGACTGATCCCATGGTGTATGGTCGAAGTGTTTCTGATTGGAGTTCTGGTCAGTCTGATTAAAATCGCCTCTCTGGCAGATATTGAACTTGGCTACAGTTTCTGGGCTTATGTGCTGTTTTCACTCTCGATGCTGAAAGCGTTCAGTGCCATTGATCGTGACTGGCTCTGGTTGCACCAAAGCGGACCGGTCCATCTGCGTCAGTCACCTATTCCCAGTGGCAGAGCCATCGATCAAAACCTGACGCTGTGCCATGCCTGTCATGGTTTGGTTTCACTTAAAAACCGCCACTGCCCACGGTGCCATACTGTTTTACACGCCCGCAAACCGAATAGCCTGCAATGGACGCTGGCGCTGCTGTTTACCGCAGCCGTCCTTTATGTTCCTGCCAATATTTTACCAATCATGGTGACAGAAAGCCTCGGACAACAGACCTACTCCACGATCCTCGGTGGCATCGTTCTGCTCTGGGATATGGGCTCTTATCCGGTTGCTTTAATTATATTTATTGCCAGTATTTTGGTGCCGATCGTAAAAATGCTGGCAATTATCTGGCTCTGCTGGAGTGTTTATACCAACCGGGAACATCATCGCCGTGGCCGCACCCGACTATACCGGTTGACCGAATTTATTGGCCGTTGGTCGATGGTTGACGTTTTTGTTGTCGCCATCCTGGCCGCACTGATACGAATGGGAAAACTAATGTCAGTTTATCCCGGAACCGCCGCGCTGGCGTTTGCCGGTGTGGTAGTATTGACCATGTTATCCGCCATGAGCTTTGACCCACGGCTATTGTGGGATAACGAAGCCGATACCACTCAACCGGAATCTAAAGGTGCATCAGATAGTGTCGAATAACTACGCTAAAATCAAAAAGTTGCAACGCATCTCTCCTATCTGGCTGATCCCTATCGTTGCTGCCAGTATTGGTTTGTGGATGGTCATCACCACCATAAACAGTCAGGGTCCGCTGATCACGCTGGAACTGGATAATGCGGAAGGCATTGAGCCGGGAAAAACCCCGATCAAAACCCGCAGCGTGGAAATAGGCAAAGTACA
>JAYSBB010000215.1:0-2900 GCA_041915645.1 Tolumonas sp. | reverse complement strand
GGTTGGTGCATTTCGAAGATGATGCGGCACTTCATAGTCTGGCTGGGTTTTCGCTTCCTGCAAAGCTGCGTTCCAGGCCACATACACCGCATTACTCTTGGGGGCACATGCTAAATAAACGACAGCTTGAGCAATCGCCCGTTCGCCTTCGGCTGGCCCTACCCGTTCAAAACAATCCCAGGCAGCCAGAGCTACCCGCATCGCGTTAGGATCAGCATTACCGATGTCTTCAGATGCAATAGCGAGCAGACGACGGGCTACATAGAGCGGATCGCCACCCGCTGCGACAATACGGGCATACCAATACAGACCGGCATTCGGATCAGAACCGCGGATAGATTTATGAAATGCCGAAATCAGGTCGTAATAAACATCCCCCTGATTATCAAAACGGGCCACCTTTTCACCAGAAACGGCTGCCAGCAGATGTCTATCAATGTGTTTTTCACCATTGACGGTATCTGCCATGTCATTCAGTAACTCAAGATAATTCAGTGCTTTTCGGGCATCGCCATCCACCAGCTGTACTAACGCATTTAAGACGCCATCATCAAAACGAAGTTTCTCATTGCCTAGTCCGCGGGGGTCTGTCAACGCCTGCTGCACAACCAGATGGATCTCGTCTTCATTCAGACGTTTAAGTAAATAAACGCGAGCCCGTGAGAGCAATGCATTATTAAGTTCAAAGGAGGGGTTTTCGGTCGTGGCACCGACAAAAATGATGGTGCCGTCTTCAATATGCGGCAGAAATGCATCCTGCTGACTTTTATTGAAGCGGTGAACTTCATCAACAAACAGCAGAGTACGCCGTCCGCGATAGCTATTATCTTTGGCCCGTTCAATCGCCGCCCGGATCTCTTTTACACCCGAGGTCACCGCGGAAATTCGTTCAACATCAGCCTGACAATAGCGAGCCATCAACTCAGCTAATGTGGTTTTTCCAGTCCCCGGCGGCCCCCACAAAATCATGGAGTGACAATGCCCGGCTTCGATGGCGCGCCGCAATGGTTTTCCTGCTGCCAGCAGATGGCTTTGCCCAATATACTGCTCTAAACGCTCCGGCCGCATTCGTGCGGCCAGAGGACGAAAGTCAGAGGAAAAATCCAGCGACAGGTTATTCATCAGCGCTGATCATCAACCATCACACCTTCCGGTGTTTTGAAATTGAAAGTATCTGATTTGATAACCGGGTTAGCATTAAATGAAGAGAGCGTAAACTCACTGCGTTGCCCTTGAGCTTCGTTCACTTCCATCCGGGTAATATGATTCTGATTATCAAACACCATACGCAGGGATTCAATGCGCTGATCTTTCTGCTTACTGGTGATGGTGAAAGCAGAACCGTCCTGATCAATCAGATAGTTATTCCAGATTTTATCATCGGTACTGGAAATAAGCAGGAACGGCGTATTCACTACCGCTTTACTCAGGCTCATCACGGTCACCTGTTCCACAAAAGGATCATATAACCAGACTGCTTTACCGTCAGAGACGATCAGGTTGTCATCCGGTTTTTTCGCTTCCCAACGGAAACGATCCGGACGCTGCAGCACCATTTCACCACTTCCATTTTGTAGTGGCTTACCCTGCGCATCTACCACCTGTTGTTCAAAATGAGCACTAAACTGGCGAATACTCGCCAGTTTTTTCTTCAAGGCAGCACCGTCATCAGCCAATGCATTGAAACTCAATGACCACACACAGGTAGTCAAACCAACAGCACACCACTTAGTCAGATTTCTCATATCAATCTCTCATCGATGATGGAGCCAGCACTTCACGCTGTCCATTACTACCTGGTGCACTGACAATTCCCTGTGCTTCCATCTGCTCAATCAAACGAGCAGCACGGTTGTATCCGATTTTAAAACGCCGCTGAACGCTGGATGTAGAACCTCTGCGCGATTCCACCACGAACTCCACCGCCTCATCAAACAATGGATCTAAATCTTCATCGCGGCTGGTCTGTTCACCTGGCAGTGCATTTTCTGCCGTAATTTCGCCATTCAGAATTTCATCAATATAATTCGGCTCACCACGTAATTTCCAGTCATCCACAATGCGGTGAACTTCATTATCGCTGACGAAGGCACCATGCACGCGAGTTGGCGTGCTTTCGCCTGCCGGCATATACAGCATGTCACCCATGCCCAACAGAGCTTCCGCACCTTGTTGGTCGAGAATGGTTCTGGAGTCGATCTTTGATGATACCTGGAACGAAATACGGGTCGGAATATTGGCTTTGATCAGACCGGTAATAACATCCACTGACGGACGTTGTGTCGCCAGAATCAGGTGAATACCTGCTGCACGTGCTTTTTGGGCAATACGGGCAATCAGCTCTTCAACTTTCTTACCGACCATCATCATCATGTCGGCAAACTCGTCAACAACCACAACAATGTGCGGTAAGCGTTCCAGGTCCGGCGCTTCTTCATCAAAGGAATCGCCCGGACGCCAGAACGGATCTTTGATTGGATTACCGGAATCAATCGCTCCGCCGATCTTGGCGTTATAACCTTTAAGGTTACGCACACCCATCACCGACATCAGTTTATAACGACGCTCCATCTCGCCAACACACCAGCGCAGCGCATTCGATGCGTCTTTCATGTCAGTCACGACCTCGGTCAGCAGATGAGGAATTCCCTCATAAACAGACAGCTCCAGCATTTTCGGGTCGATCATGATGAAACGAACTTCTTCCGGTGTTGCTTTGTAGAGCATCGAAATGATCATCGCGTTCACGCCAACTGATTTACCGGAGCCGGTAGTCCCGGCAACCAGTACGTGAGGCATTTTCGCCAAATCAACCACTGATGGTTCACCAGCAATATCCTGACCCAGCACCAGCGTCAATGGGCTGGATGCCTGACGGAACTGTTCACTATCCAGTACTT
>JAYSBB010000214.1:0-2947 GCA_041915645.1 Tolumonas sp. | reverse complement strand
TGCCATTGTCGGCATTATCGGTCCGAACGGTGCCGGTAAATCGACGCTGTTCCGTATGTTGAGCGGTCAGGAACAACCTGATAGCGGCACAATCACCTTAGGTGATACCGTCGTTCTAGCCTCGGTTGATCAGTTCCGTGACAGCATGGACGACAAAAAGACCGTATTTGATGAAGTCGCCAATGGTCAAGATATCCTGAAGATCGGCAACTTCGAGATCCCAAGCCGTGCCTATGTTGGCCGCTTTAACTTTAAAGGTGTCGATCAGCAAAAACGCGTGGGCGAACTCTCCGGTGGTGAACGTGGTCGTTTGCATCTGGCAAAACTGCTGCAGACCGGCGGCAACGTGCTGTTACTCGACGAACCAACCAACGATCTGGATATCGAAACGCTGCGTGCGCTGGAAAATGCCCTGCTGGAATTCCCTGGCTGTGCTATGGTGATCTCGCATGATCGCTGGTTCCTTGACCGTATTGCGACTCATATTCTGGATTATAGTGATGAAGGGAATGTCCGCTTCTTCGAAGGTAACTTTACCGATTACGAAGAGTGGAAAAAGAAAACCTTAGGTGCCGAGGCATTACAGCCACACCGCATCAAATACAAGAAAATCGCCAAATAACGTATATACCCACGTAATTGGCGTTGCAGCAAGGCGACAAGAGAACGAATCCCCATGAGCATAGAAACCCTATACGATTGGGGTGAGAGAACGCCGTCAACGATGCGGCAGCGTCAAGTACGAAGGGTATAAAAAAGGGCCTGCAACTTCGGTTGCAGGCCCCTCTCTTTGGTAATGATGATTACCTTTATTTTGGCAGCGGTAACTGGTTCCAAGCCATCTGAGCGTCCGGTAAGCCGTCAGATGTTGCGGCAAGCTTCCTCCGGTAAGAGTACCTTGCAAAATTTAGTCGTAGTGTTCGTTCCACCCGAACGAGATAAATAATACGACATTCCTTTTAGAATGTGATTGCAAATATTGCATTAAAAGCTGGTTGTTGCGCAAGAACTCACCAATAATGTATAAATTACTAATCAGTTATTGCTGAATAATTGGATTTTATGAAATTAGACCGTTTAGACAAAAAAATTCTGAATCTAATGCAAAAAGATGCGCGCATTAGCAATCTTGATCTGGCTGAACAAGTTGGGTTATCGCCATCACCTTGTTCCCGTCGCATTAAAGCCTTGGAAGAATCCGGCCTGATCTTAAAGCATGTCACGCTGCTCAATCCGGAAAAACTGAATTTAAAGCTGACCGCATATATCCACATTAACATGGATAAACATACGCCGGAGCGACTGAATAACTTCAATCAGGCAGTATCAGAAATGCCGGAAGTCATGGAGTGTGCACTGATCACCGGTAACGATGCGGATTACCAATTAAAAGTCGTCGTCCCCGACATGGAATTTTATCAGCATTTTCTGCTGGAAAAACTGACACGAATTGAAGGTGTTACTGGTGTTCGCTCCAGTTTCGTTTTACAACAGGTAAAACAATTCACTTCTCTACCGTTGGATCATCTGGAATAACCGCCAATAATGATCCTACAAGCACTGCTTTTGGTGTAAAATACGCCGCCTGAAAACAGGATGCAGCTAATGCTGTATCCTGACCTTTCCGTAAAAATCTGACCCGTGAATTTAAATTTGAGGACAAAGTAGAGATGGATAACGCTCGCCCAATCCGCCGTGCCCTGCTCAGCGTTTCTGACAAGACCGGTATCGTGGAGTTCGCCCGAGCCCTGCAACAACGAGGTGTCGAACTGCTCTCCACTGGCGGCACTGCGCGCCTGCTCGCTGACGCTGGCTTGCCTGTTACCGAGGTTTCCGACTATACCGGCTTCCCGGAAATGATGGATGGCCGCGTTAAAACCCTGCATCCGAAAGTTCACGGTGGCATTTTAGGTCGCCGCGGCATTGATGACGCTATCATGGCGCAACACACCATTAGCCCAATCGATCTGGTTGCGGTTAACCTTTACCCGTTTGCAGCGACTGTAGCGAACCCAAACTGTGCACTAGAGGATGCCATCGAAAACATCGATATCGGCGGCCCAACTATGGTGCGCTCTGCTGCGAAAAATCACAAAGACGTGACAATCGTAGTAAATGCGAAAGATTACACCCGCGTCGTAGCGGAAATGGATGCCAATGCCAACTCGCTGACCTACGCGACCCGCTTTGATTTAGCCATCGCCGCATTCGAACACACCGCCGCCTACGACGGTATGATCGCCAACTACTTTGGCACCAAAGTACCAACTTATGGTGTGCAAGACGAAGCCAGCGCTGACTCTAAATTCCCGCGCACTATCAATTTCCAGTTCATCAAAAAACAAGACATGCGTTATGGCGAAAACAGCCATCAAGCCGCTGCCTTTTATGCCGAAGCTGACGTGCAGGATGCCTGTGTTTCTACTGCGACTCAGCTGCAAGGTAAAGCGCTATCATACAACAACATCGCCGATACCGATGCCGCATTGGAATGTGTGAAAGAGTTTGCGGAACCAGCCTGTGTCATCGTGAAACATGCCAACCCATGTGGCGTGGCACTGGGCAATGATATTCTGGAAGCCTATAACCGCGCTTACCAGACTGATCCGACTTCCGCCTTTGGTGGCATCATTGCATTTAACCGTGAGCTGGATGCAGCAACTGCGGAAGCGATCGTGAGCCGTCAGTTTGTTGAAGTCATTATTGCGCCAATTGTTAGCGAAGAAGCAAAAACCGTTGTTGCGAAAAAAGCTAACGTACGCCTGCTGGAATGTGGTCAATGGCAAGGTAAAGCCACTGGCTTTGACGTGAAACGTGTTAACGGTGGCCTGCTGGTACAAGACCGCGATCAAGGTATGGTGACCTTAGACGATCTGAAAGTCGTGACAAAACGTCAACCAACTGAACAAGAGCTGCAAGATCTGCTGTTCTGCTGGAAAGTCGGTAA
>JAYSBB010000213.1:0-2951 GCA_041915645.1 Tolumonas sp. | reverse complement strand
ACGACTGATTAGTGCGGCTGATCATGGCTTGGAGTTAGTTCGGGTTGATCGTGAGGAAACGGATCAATTTCTCCGGGTAGAAGGCCATGACCTGCAGGAAAAGGGACATTATCCCTATGTATTTGATGCGTTGAAACTTCAACGAGGGGAGGTTTATTTCTCTCGGATGGCAATAAATCATGAAATTGGTGCTCATGCAGGTACCGAAATGCCAACTCTGCGTATATCAGTGCCTGTGTATGATAAGGTCGGTGACAAGCCTCTTGGCCTGGTGGTGATGAATTTAAGTATGAACGGCATATTTGCTCTTCTTGGGGAGACTCTGCCGCAGGATCACGAACTCTATATTGCTAATCAAGATGGGGAGTTTATAGTTCATCCTGATCCATCTATAGCTTTTGCTTTCGAAAGAGGACGTAGTGCGCGGGTTCAGGTGCAGTTCCCTGAAACCTCGATTTTGTTCGATGGCAAACATAAAAGCTCTGTGTTTGCGACACAAAGTGCCCTGGACGGAAGAATTCGTCCAGTGGCTGCGGCATTTGTTCGTGTAGAGGGAAAAGAAGCATCTGGTGCCCGGTTTTTTGTGATTGGTTTGGCTCAATCTCTTGACGTGGTGCTGGCTAGTACACGTACTCTGACAGTTTCAACGATTCCGGTTGTTCTCGGGTTTGGCCTTTTAGCTGTCGTTCTGGCTGTTTTTTTAGGCCGTACGTTTACTCGACCTTTGCGCCAAATAGCGGACGAGATTAGCCATTTCCCTGAGCAATCTGATGCTGTTCACTTGCCAATTGCTCAACAGGATGAAGTGGGGGTTCTGGCCAGAGGGCTTGTTGCCATGCAGCAGGAAATCAGGAAAAGACTTGTTGAGCTGGATCAGCAGAGAGCTGAATTACATCATCAGGCTCATCATGATTATCTAACGGGACTACCCAATCGGTTGTTGCTAGTTAACCGCTTTAAACAAATGCTGGCTCGTTCTCGTCGTAATGGCACTATCGTCGCTGTTTTTTTTGTTGATTTGGATAAGTTTAAAGTTATCAACGATCGATATGGTCATGATGCCGGAGATATTGTGCTTCAAACGACAGCTCAGAGATTACGGGATGTTGTGCGGGAAGAAGATACTGTTGTGCGGATGGGGGGGGATGAATTTATCATTTTGTTGGAAGATCTTCAGAACAGTGCCTATTTACAGATGATCAGTAATAAGTTGCTTGAAATAATTTCCCAGCCTATTCATTGGAATTCAACAGAGTTATTGATAGGTGCCAGTATTGGCATTGCATGCGCGCCATCTGATGGTGACACGATAGATAAACTGGCATCATGTGCCGATGCCCGAATGTATAAGGCCAAATCAACGGGCGGTGCAAAGGTTATATTTGCCACAGAGAGAGAATAACAGAGCCCGAATGGAAATGTACTGACCGGGCAGAAAATAATGGAATGTCAGTACTATTTAACAAAAAAAGTGAGTCAGTTTTCGAAAATCTCACTCTTTAAGGCCTTTTCCAACTGATTTTTTTACCAAACCCCAGGCTGTTGTTGGTAAATTTCATTTCCTGAATTACTATTTTCCATAATGGCAATGATTTAATTTTTGCTACCGGAAATCGTTGTGTATAGGCCTGATAAGCTTGTTGCCTCTCGGTGCTGTCACTAATAAGAGCAATAATCCCTTTATACTGCAGTCCTTTTATTGACTGGATATTAGATGGCTGCCCATTAATGGTTCCTGCTGCAATAGGGTTAGCAAGAGCTAATTTCCCATGACGGGTACCCGGATCAGTCATAAAATAAAAGCAGACATTTTCCTGATCGAAGATGTAAAAACTATTTGCGGCCCATATATCATGCTCTGTATAGCAACAGAATGAAATAACGTGATTGTTCTTGATATAGTCAGTGATGATATCCAGTTCTGATTTGTTCATAAGGGAATGTATTGGCGCTATTAAATATCAGCATTCAGGCAAATATATCATAGAATATTTTTCGATAATAAATGCTGTTTTAGCCCCAAAGTGTATTAAGCCTTATTCTTCGGTAGAATCAATTTTGGGACTAATATACTTGATGATTCTGGCTGGGTTGCCACCGATCACGACATTATCTCCAAAGCTTTTGGTCACCACTGCGCCTGAGGCGACAACGACATTATTACCGAGTGTGACGCCAGGGTTAATGGTGGCGTGACCGCCAATCCAGCAGTTATCGCCAATGGTGATAGGCTTGGCAAACTCTTTACCGCTGATGCGTTCATTCGGGTCAATCGGGTGGGTGGCGGTATAGATACCGACCTGCGGTGCCAGCATGCAATTTTTGCCAATTTTTACTTCCGCCACATCAAGAATGACACAGCCGTAATTGGCATAGAAATTTTCACCGACATGAATATTAGAACCGTAGTCGCAGTTGAAAGTGGACTCGATATAAATATTTTCACCGGTTGAGCCGAACAGTTTTTTGATGAGTTTCCGCCGTTTGCGGGTTTCTTTCTGACTGGTGTTATTCAGTTTTTCTGTAATCGTTCGGGTGCGAATGCGCATTTTTTTAAGCTTCAGATCGCTGGGATCGTAATATTCTCCTGCCAGCATTTTTTCATATTCAGTCACGAGGAAAGACTCCTTTATATCGTTATGCAAAACAGAATAGCAGGAGACAACGCAAAAGACCTCGCATATAGCGAGGTCTTTGGTGTGTTAATGTCATTTACTCAGCGATTTCAATCAGCACATCACCCGGATTAACACGATCTCCTTTGGCAATGTGAACCGCGGCCACTTTACCGGCAATCGGTGCCATGATTTCAGTTTCCATCTTCATCGCTTCAGTGACCAGCAATGGCTGACCTGCTTTAACTGTGTCGCCTTCTTTAACCAGCACATCAACGATATTGCCCGGCATCGCGGTAGTCACATCGCCAGGTGCAGAAGCTTTCTTGCGTTTAT
>JAYSBB010000212.1:0-3023 GCA_041915645.1 Tolumonas sp. | reverse complement strand
TCTATGCCGACAATGACAGAAAGGCGATGGCGAAATATGATGAGATCCAGTCAGCAGGTCAATAACCCAGTATGCTGGATCGGCTTTGATTGTTGGGTCGCGATGAATTTGAAATATAAATAAAACAGGATTATCTCAATGAAATGCAAAGGGTTTCTTTTTGATCTCGACGGCACACTAGTTGATTCATTGCCGGTTGTTGAACGAGCTTGGTCGAACTGGGCAAAAAGCAGGGATCTTGATCCTGCCGTGGTATTAGATTTTATCCACGGTAAACAAGCGATCACTTCACTGCGTCACTTTATGCCCGGTGAAAGTGAAGAGGCTATTCAACAGCAATTTCGTTTGCTGGAGCGTACCGAAGCGGAAGATACCGATGGGATTTCCGCATTACCGGGGGCAGTTGCATTATTGCAACGATTGGATCAGTTGTCGATTCCTTGGGCCATCGTAACCTCTGGCACGGTGCCGGTTGCGCGCGCCCGTCATGCGGCTGGTGAGCTGGCGACGCCGGAAATCTTTATCACTGCGGAGTTGGTGGCGAAAGGTAAACCGAATCCCGATCCGTATCTGTTAGGTGCGCAGCGCTTGGGGTTGAAACCGGAAGAGTGTGTGGTGGTCGAAGACGCGCCAGCCGGTGTTTTATCTGGTCTGGCTGCCGGTTGTAAGGTGATTGCTGTGAATGCGCCAGATGATACGCAGGGGTTGGATAAAGTCGATCTGGTGCTGAAATCACTGGCGATGCTGCAGGTCGAGCCTGTGCAGGGTGGTGAGTTTTTGATTAGTGTGGTTGATGCCTAGATTGCCCGGAACAACATGAAACCACAGCCAGTAACCAACGCTGTGGTTTCCCGTTTATTACTGCTTGCTGCTAAAACCGCTTTTAACCATCGCCAGCGTGGTATCCAGCATGCGGTTGGCAAAACCCCATTCGTTATCACACCAGACCAGTGTTTTGATCAGGTGTTTACCACTGACACGGGTTTGCGTGCCATCAACGATGGCGCTGTGTGGGTCGTGGTTAAAATCGATCGAAACCAGCGGTAGCTCGGTGTAATCGACAATACTGCGGAAACTGCCTTTTGCCGCGCGTTGCAGCACATTGTTCACATCTAACACATTAACCGGTTGTGTCACCGTTACGCTCAAATCAATTGCAGTGACGTTAATGGTCGGCACGCGCACAGAAATGGCTTCAAAGCGATCACAGAATTTCGGGAAAATACGGGTGATCCCGGCAGCCAATTTGGTATCAACCGGAATAATAGACTGACTGGCGGCACGGGTACGGCGCAGATCAGGATGATAAGCATCGATCACTTGTTGATCATTCATCGAAGCATGAATAGTGGTCACGGTGCCGGATTCAATATTGAATGTATCATCAAGCAGTTTGATGATCGGAATAATGCAGTTGGTCGTGCAGGAACCGTTGGAAACGAGCCGGTGCTCAGCTTGCAATTGCTGGTGATTGACACCGTAAATCACTGTCGCATCCAGATCGGCTCCGCCGGGATGAGAGAACAGTACCTTTTTCGCACCAGCCGACAAATGCAATTCACCATCTGAGCGTTTGCCATAGACACCGGTACAGTCTAATACCACATCAACCCCAAGTTCCCCCCAGGGCAGCAAGCTCAGTTCTTTCTGGTGCAGCAGACGGATTGCATCATCACCAACATACAACACATCACGTTCTTGCCGAACATCCCAATCAAAGCGGCCATGTGACGAGTCATACTTCAGCAGGTGTGCCATGCCTTCCGCTTCAGCTAGTTCATTG
The DNA here is from genome assembly GCA_041915645.1 of Tolumonas sp. Taxonomy (GTDB): domain Bacteria; phylum Pseudomonadota; class Gammaproteobacteria; order Enterobacterales; family Aeromonadaceae; genus Tolumonas. The sequence continues at coordinate 1,240 of JAYSBB010000212.1, read as the reverse complement.
ATGGCGACCACTTTTATCTCGGCCCGGCGTCCTGATTCATATAATGCACGTAACACATTGCGCCCGATGCGGCCAAAGCCATTGATTGCGATACGGATTGTCATGCTAAACCTGATTCGTTTGATTGATGCGGGGGAACAGAATAATCCTGTTTCGGGACAGAACAAATGAAAAAACGGGATATCAATAGATATCCCGTCAGCAACTCCGTTTCACTTAACCGGCAAAGGCCACTTCCGGCAGACCGGCGACATCAAGTTCCACCATCATTACTGCACCTTCGAGCGGATTCGCCGCCAGATGTTCGGCGCTCATGCCCTGACTGGCACTGGTGATAAACAGCGTTTTCAGATCCGGGCCACCGAAGCAGGGCATGGTGGGATTAGTCACTGGCAGCAGGATCTCACGCAGCAATTCCCCTTGTGGGCTGATACACAGCACTCGGCCACCGGCATACTGTGCTGACCAGTAATTGCCATCACTATCAACGGTGGCACCATCAGGGCGGCCCATGCCTTCCGGCACATGGAAAAACAGCTGCTGGTTACTGACTTCCCCGGTTTCCGGATTGTAATCACAACGATAGATATTGCGGTTCTGAATGGGGGTGTCTGACCAGTAAAGTGTTTTGCCATCCGGGCTGAAGGCCATGCCATTGCAAGTCCAGCTTTTGCCGATCAGCGGACGCACACTCAAATCAGGGTTTAACTGATAAAACGTACCAAAGAATTCATCTTTGCGGGCATTCATAGTGCCGGCAATAAAACGGCCCTTGGGATCGCATCGGCCATCGTTAAAACGTTGCCAAGGCTTATCTGCCTCCGGATCGACAATCGGTGTTAACACCGGGTTGTTTAAATCTTCAATAAAATGGAAGCCGGATTGCAGAGCGACCAGTAATCCGCCTTTTTCGCGCCAGATAAAGCAGCCGATTTCTTCATTCAACTGAATGATGCCATGCTTGCCACTTTCTGGATGGTGGTGGTGGATTTGATGCTTCGTAATATCCACCCACCATAAAGTCTGTGTTTCTGCATGCCAGCGAGGGCATTCACCTAATTGATCGCGTTGTGCTGATAATGCCTGCATGAATCTATCTCCCGAAAAACTGCAAACAGACTAGCAGAGTGTTTCCGGTAACATAAAGTGAAACCGGTTTTAATGTGACCATCTTCATATAAATAGGAACAAGATATTACCGGATGAGGATATAGATGAATCTTATGTTTACTGCTTGGCA
>JAYSBB010000211.1:0-3046 GCA_041915645.1 Tolumonas sp. | reverse complement strand
GGTGCTGATCGCCTGTGGTATGTAGCCGATGCGTTCCGTGCGGGTATGTCACTGCAAGATATTTTCAATGACACCAAGATTGACCCATGGTTCCTGATCCAGATCGAAGAGTTGCTGAATCTTGAAAAAGAAGTGGCAGCAAAAGGTCTGTCTGGTATCGATACAGACTTCATGCGTAAGCTGAAACGTAAAGGTTTCGCTGATGCGCGTTTGGCTAAACTGCTGAACGTGAAAGAAGCGCAAGTGCGTGAACTGCGTTATCAATATCAGATCCTGCCTGTTTACAAACGTGTAGACACTTGTGCCGCTGAATTCTCGACTAACACTGCTTATATGTACTCTACCTATGAGGAAGAATGTGAAGCAGCACCAACCAACAAAGACAAGATCATTGTTTTAGGTGGTGGCCCGAACCGTATCGGTCAGGGTATCGAATTCGATTATTGCTGTGTGCATGCGGCTCTGGCACTGCGCGAAGACGGTTATGAAACTATCATGGTTAACTGTAACCCTGAAACCGTTTCTACCGACTACGACACATCCGACCGTCTGTATTTCGAACCAGTAACACTGGAAGACGTGCTGGAAATTGTGCGCATCGAGAAGCCAAAAGGCGTGATCGTGCAGTATGGTGGTCAAACTCCGCTGAAACTGTCGCGTGCATTGGAAGCCGCTGGTGTACCAATCATTGGTACCAGCCCTGATTCTATCGACCGTGCCGAAGACCGTGAACGTTTCCAACAAGCGGTTGAACGTCTGGGCCTGAAACAGCCACAGAACACCACTGTGACGGCGATGGAACAAGCGGTTGAGAAAGCCAAAGAGATCGGTTATCCGCTGGTTGTGCGTCCTTCCTATGTATTGGGTGGCCGTGCGATGGAAATCGTTTCTGATGAAATCGACCTGCGTCGTTATTTCAACGAAGCGGTGAGCGTATCGAATGAATCGCCAGTATTGCTGGATCACTTCCTTGACGATGCGATTGAGCTGGATGTGGATGCAATCTGCGACGGCGAACAAGTCGTGATCGGCGGCGTGATGGAACACATTGAACAATGTGGTATCCACTCCGGTGACTCAGGTTGTTCATTACCACCTTACTCGCTGCAGGCTGATGTGTTGGCTGAGATCCGCGAACAGGTACGTAAACTGGCCATGGAACTGAAAGTTATTGGTCTGATGAACGTGCAGTTTGCGGTGAAAGATGGCGTGATTTACCTGATTGAGGTGAACCCACGTGCGGCACGTACTGTACCGTTCGTGTCGAAAGCAACCGGCGCTCCATTGGCTAAGATCGCGGCACGTGTGATGGCCGGTCAGTCTCTGGCTCAGCAAGGTTTCACGAAAGAGATCATTCCACCTTACTTCTCTGTGAAAGAAGTCGTGCTGCCATTCAACAAGTTCCCAGGCGTTGACCCGCTGCTTGGCCCTGAAATGCGCTCTACTGGTGAAGTCATGGGCGTGGGCGATACTTTCGCAGAAGCGTATGCCAAAGCTCAGTTGGGTACAGGCAAAGGCTTGCCAAAATCAGGTCGTGCACTGTTGTCAGTTCGTGGCGGTGACAAGAAACGTGTGGTGGAATTAGCAGCTGCGCTGATCAAAGCTGGTTTTGAGCTGGATGCAACCGCAGGCACTTCTGATGCACTGACTGCCGCAGGCATTGCAAACCGTAAGGTGAACAAAGTCTCTGAAGGCCGTCCGCACATTCTGGATCGCATCAAGAATGGCGAATACACCTTTATCGTGAACACCGTTGAAGGTCGTGTAGCGATTGCTGACTCTAAACAACTGCGTCGCGGTGCATTGCAGCACAAAGTGTCTTACACCACGACACTGAATGCCGGTTTTGCTTCTTGTCTGGGCATGGCGATTGATGAAACCGCCAATGTCAGTTCAGTACAAGAGCTGCATCAACGCGTGAAAGAAAGCATGTAATTCTGCTGTAACTGCTTAATAATAGAAGCCCGCACTATGCGGGTTTCTTTTTTTGGGTTTTTTTCATGTCTGTTACGTCTGATAAATCATCTGTTTTACTGCCTGTTTGTTTAATTATTATTGCGATGATTTCTGTGCAAAGCGGAGCTTCATTGGCGAAATTACTGTTCCCGCTGGTTGGCGCGGAAGGTGCAACATCGTTACGTTTGGGTTTTGGGACGTTAGTGTTAACACTGGTTTATAAGCCGTGGCGCACGCCAATGACGCCGGGGAGTTTGTTGCCAATGCTGGTTTATGGCTTGGTATTGGGCGGAATGAATTTTCTGTTTTATCAATCGATAAAAACACTGCCACTTGGTATTGCGGTTGCGCTGGAGTTTACCGGCCCGTTAGCGGTTGCTATTTTATCTTCCCGTCGTCCGGTCGATTTCCTATGGATCATTCTGGCTATGCTGGGGTTGTTGGTTTTACTGCCCATTTTTGCCAACCATGCAGATATTAATTTGAAAGGGGCCCTTTATGCGATCAGTGCAGGCGCATGTTGGGCTTTGTATATTGTGTACGGAAAAAAAGCCGGCATCAAAAATGGTCAATCAACCGTTGCTATCGGCACCTTGATTGCGGCAGTTTTCTTTTGTCCGATCGGCATCGCACAAAATGGATTGGGATTGTTCCAGTTATCGATTTTGCCGATTGCGCTCGGTGTGGGCATCTTATCAACCGCGTTACCTTTTTCACTGGAAATGATGGCATTACGGCGTATTCCTTCCCGTACATTTGGCACGTTAATGAGTTTAGAACCTGCGGTAGGGGCTTTCTCCGGTTTGATCATTTTGCATGAGCATCTGACGTTGCAACAATGGGGTGGTATGTTCGCGATTATGGTGGCGTCGGTAGGGGCTACACTAACAATTAAGCCGGTACCCAAAAAGAAAAAATAACGCGGATCGGATGACCGCGAGAGAGAAATAAAAAGCCCGCATCAACTATTGTGCGGGCTTTGTGTTTGTGCGCCGGGCATGGCGCGCAGCGCTATGACAGGCGCTGTCTGGTAACTGTGGTGGCTATCAGATGACTTGGAGGTGAAAGTCCTCTACACACCCGGCAAGGG
>JAYSBB010000210.1:0-3057 GCA_041915645.1 Tolumonas sp. | reverse complement strand
CCAAACCTTTCGATAAAATAGAAAGATAGAGCCTATTTTTTGTTATTTTTTTATTAAAAATAGAACGTATAGTGTATCTCAACGCATAATGCCGACACAGAGGTATAAATAATGAGCAACGTATTAGTCATTCAATCAAGCATTCTGGGCGCTTATTCACAATCCACAAAACTACTGGATACTTTCAGTGTGGAATGGAAACAGAAACACCCCGCCGACAATATTGTCGTTCGTGATCTGGCTGCAGACCCTCTGCCAGTACTGGATGGTGAGATCATTGCCGCTTTAGGCGGAAATGGTGAACTGAACGAACGCCAGAAAGCCGCGGCTGCGCTTTCACTCAAATTAATTGATGAAATTAAAGCAGCCGACTATGTTGTGGTTGCCGTACCAATGTACAACTTTGGTATCCCGGTTCAGCTGAAAACCTGGTTTGACATGATTTGCCGAGCCGGTATTACCTTCTCTTATTCAGAAACCGGCCCGCAAGGTCATCTTACCGGTAAAAAAGTACTGGTGGTAACCACTACCGGCGGAGCACACCGCAATACTGCAACCGATCTGGCGCTGGCTCATGCACAGGCAGTTCTGAGTTTCATCGGTCTGAAAGACATTACCGTTGCTTACGCTGAGGCACTAAACATGGGGCCTGAGTCACAAGAACGTGGTTTATCTGAGGCATCAAATGTCATTAAGGCATTTATTGCAGCTCAGTAATTAGTGTTATGCTGAGGGAAGTCCCTCTTTCCTCAGCATTTTTATGTTCAGCACATCATTCCCCTCTTTTCGCACATCCATTGAAACCTATATCCGGGAAAATGCTCTTCCTGTTGATAAATACAGTCATCAGCCCCGCCTCTACGCACTGACACTGCAATTAGCACAATCTGCTGATCTGGCATATGACGATGATATTTTGCATGCTGCGGTCTGGTTGCATGACCTTGGTGTATTTGAAGGTCACCGGCCTGTTGACCCTGATGCGTTGTCAAAATGGGACAATGTGGCTTACGCCTGCGAAATGATTCCGGCTTTATTGACTAGCTGGCGTTTTCCTGCGGAAAAAATTCCTGCTGTTATTGATGCTATCCGGCAGCATGTGGCGAATGGCCGCCCGGCCACGCCTGAAGCCATTCTGTTGCACGACGCCGACTTACTGGAACTGCTCGGCGCCGTCGGCATTATGCGTGCTTTATCTAAGGTGGGTCGTGATACCCGCTATACCACCCACGGATCGGTCGTAAAAGTTCTTGAATCAGCCTTGCAACTGCCAGATCAGTTGTTATTGCCAGCAGCAAAATTAATTGCAGAACAGAAAGTGAGCGTACTGCAAATGTTCCTTACAGCACTTACAAATGAAACATACGGCATTTCATATTGATATTTTGTATGCATCTGCAAAGCTGATCACACCAGATAAGGGATTTATTTGACCAACATCTACCTTTCTTAAATTAATAAATGTTTATATAAGCTTGTGTCGATTGAAGTTATAAAACTCCAGATACAAGCAGTGGATGCCAGCATAATCAATAATATAACTATACTGTCATTCGTATCATGAGATCTTTAGTGGCGAGAAGCGTTTTATGCATCCAAGACATTCGGTTATTTTAGAACTGGTAAACAGCGTAGGTCGAATTACAGTAGCAGATCTATCCGCTCAGTTAGGTGTTTCAGAGGTGACAATCCGTCAGGATCTGACACAGCTGGAAAATCAGGGTTTTCTGAAACGGGTTCATGGTGCAGCAACTGTGCTGGATAGTGAAGATCCAGAGCATCGCTTATGGGCAAACAGCAAAATAAAACAGGACATTGCCAGTTATGCCTGCTCATTTATTGGGCGGGATGACTGCGTGTTGATTGAGGGCGGCAGTGTTAATGTCATGCTGGCAAAATTACTGGCAGAGCGCTCTGATATCACCATTATCACATCAAGCTCGTATATCGCCCACCAGCTCAGAGCCAGTAAAGCAGAGATCATTCTTTTAGGCGGCCAATATCAAACCAGTAGCGAAAGTCTGGTTGGACCTTTGACTCGTTTGTGTATCGAGCATGTGCATTTTAGTAAAGCATTTATCGGCGTAGATGGTTTTGATATCCAGACTGGCTTTACCAATCGCAACATGATGCGGGCGGATATTGCTAATACTATTCTGAACAAACATCAGGAAGTGTTTGTATTAACCGATTCCAGTAAGTTTGGCCGAATTCATCCCGCCGCCATTGGGCCTACGTCATTAATTAAACATGTGATTACTGACAAAAATATACCGGAAAATGCCTGCGAATGGCTGAAGCAACAAGGAACGGAAGTTCACATCATCTGATAAAACAAAGCCCCATGAAGGGGCTTTGTTGTTTTAGTCCTGCTCTTTTAATCCTGATCGATGCGGCTGGCAACCGCACCCTGCTGACTCTTGTATTTCGCATTGGTACGTTTGTTATAAGGGCGGGCAGCTGAACCAGACATAGTTTCAAAGTTCAGAGCACCAATCACCATGCCAGGGCGCAAAGCCAGCGGTAAGCGTCCGCCATTATAGAACTCCAGCACGATGCGGCCAGACCAGCCCGGATCAATACGGTGCGCGGTAACATGTACCATTAACCCCAAGCGAGCCAGAGATGAACGGCCATCCAGCCAACCGACAATATTGTCTGGCAATGTGACCGATTCATGCGTTACCGCAAGGGCAAGCTCACCCGGATGCAAGATGAATACGTCACCATTATCAATAAAGATTTCATCACTCATAACCCGATCGATAGCCGCAGAAACTTCTTCTTTCGGGCCGCTCAGATCAATATAAGGTGCGGTATGAGCCTGAAAAACACGAAACTCATTACCCAGCAACACATCGACACTGACGCCGCTGATACGCGAGCTGTCAGGACGCGGCTCAATCACGATTTTACCATCTTCAAGGTGCTGCTCGATGTCGCGATCACAAAGACGCATGTTTTCTCCAGAATAAATATCAGCTCAGTAATAAATGACGGATGCGCGATTTCAGCATTTCAATCGCGATACGGTTACGGCCACCACGAGGAATAATG
>JAYSBB010000209.1:0-3092 GCA_041915645.1 Tolumonas sp. | reverse complement strand
CAACACATTTTGCTTCGACCGGGAAGCCGAAAGTCTCAAAGTAGAACCGCACGTTATTCTCGAGTTGAGGGCCTTTATTATCATAAAAGCGAGTGTTTGCTGAGTTGCTGTAATAGGTAGGCCATAAATCAGGCGTATTTAAGAATGGCCAGATCTCTTCGGTTGTTAACCCTTCAACGATGACTTCGTTAGAGCAGTAGTTGTCAGTAAAACCAGGTACAAAGCCTGCAGGCCACATAATTTCGCTCATAGTATTTATCCTAATGGTGACATCAATTTTCGATGTTTGAATGATGTCCCATCATCTGATATAACTCCAATTGAGCTTTTTTATAAAACATATAACATCAATTTATATCTGGTGCGGTGACGAGTATGTGTTTCCGCGTACAGGTGAAACCTGATGATCATAAGTGGGAACAAGCTTCAACCAATAATGACCGTAACCACTGATGTGCAGGATCATGATGTGTTCGTTCATGCCAGGCTGCTACTTTAGTAAATCCGGGGATTACCAGAGGAGGCTCGGTTACACAAAGGTCTGTTTCATGGCGTACCAGTTTCTCAGGCACAACAGCAACTAAATCACTGGTGCGCAGGATCTGGATGAGCGCAAGAAAACTGGAGATTGAAAGCGACACATGACGGGATCGGCCGATTGCTTCCAGCGCAACATCGGTGGCGCCGCGAAATGCCCCGCCGAGATAAGAAACGATGGCATGGTTGGCGTCACAGAATTGATCCAGCGTTATGGGTTGCTGAATAATGGGATGATCTTGCCGGAAGGTGCAGACATAGCGTTCATCAAACAACCGCCGTGCATGCAGATCGGCCGGAGTTGTCTCTGGTGTCATCAATGCAATATCGATTTCGCCTGTTTCTAATTGAGTTTGGATCCGACCATCTTCGATCGCTCTGACCGAGAGTCGTACATGCGGCGCATGCTGATGTAACAAACTCATGAAAGGGACGATGATGGCCTGTAGTGCATAATCCGTTGCCGCAATCGTAAAGGTGTTAGTAGCGGTAACCGGGTCAAATTTTTCCGATTGAAGTAACTGATTTATCTCTTCAAGCAGCCGTTTAACCGGTGTGGCTAATGCCTGTGCTCTTGGGGTCGGAATAATACCGCGCTGAGTGCGAACGAACAGAGGGTCGTCAAAACTATCACGTAACCGGGTCAGCATACTGCTGACGGCAGGCTGGGTGAGGGCAAGACGGGTTGCTGCTTTGGTTACACTACGTTCATCCAGCAATGCGTCTAGTGCTTTTAGCAGGTTAAGATCCAACGTCCTAATATCACGCATATTTATAATTGATTTAAATAATTCTGATTAGATTTATATCTTTCTTTGGCAGATGATTCAAGACATCTGATTTTATCTGGTTAACAAGGACTATCATGAAGATTGCATTTTTAGGTTTGGGAGCCATGGGTTCCCGTATGGCGATGAATCTGTTAAGGGCAGGCTATGACCTAACGGTATGGAACCGTACACCAACTGCTGCGGATGAACTTGTTACGGCAGGAGCAAAACGAGCAGTGACACCCGCCTCTGCTGCTGTTGATGCGGATGTTGTGATCAGTATGGTTCGCGATGATGAAGCTTCAAAAGCCGTTTGGTTAGATAGCAAAACCGGGGCGTTACATCAGATGAAGACTGGAGCAATCGGTATTGAAAGCTCAACACTTTCTCTGGATTGGATTAAGGAATTGGGCGACTCATTTATGGCGGAAGACGTCGCGTTACTGGAAGCACCTGTATCGGGTTCCCGTCCACAAGCGCAGGCAGGTCAGCTAATTTATATTCTTGGCGGCGATGAAAAAATTGCTGAAAAGGTTAGCCCATTACTGTCAGTCATGGGGAGTGCGATTCATTATACCGGCGCATTAGGTTCGGCGGCGATGGTGAAGCTCAGCACCAATACATTATTGGGGGTGCAGGTGACGGTCGTGGCTGAATTGATTGGTCTGTTGAAGCGAAACGGCGTTGACCCTGCACAGGCTTTTAACGTGATTGCAAATACTGCAGTCTGTAGTCCTTTTGCGGCTCGTTCAGCAATAGCGATGATCATGGGAGATTTCACGCCGCAATTTACGACTGAGCTGGTTGCAAAAGATTTTGATTATTCCTCCAATGCTGCGGGGGGAAGTGATTTGGCTCCGACAATTTCTGCTTCACAAAAGGTTTTTCATGAAGCTGTTATCAAAGGATTTGGTGATGAAAATTTGACAAGTGTGGTGAAACTTTTTAGTAATTAATTCTTTGTTGATAGTAATGTAAATGGTTGTCCATTTTGTTGTGTATAGCCCTAAAGCACATTAATAAATACACTTTGGTTCTGCTTTGCCATGTCAGGTCTATCCCCACGACCGCACCAGTTACGGCATAGATAACCGGCCTTGTGCCTCTGGTGCCGCGATCTGCTCTACAGTTAGCCGGGAGGGTTTCCCCAACATCGATGCGCTTCACTCCGCGAGATTAGTGGTGCTTTTCGCAGGACTGTGTAACACAGTCAATCACAACTCATCAGGCTCTAGCTTTGCAAGGCTCCCCCAGTAGCTAGACTCTATTTGGCATGTGCTGGCGTCACTTGTCCTTCCACCCAGCTATAAAAAACGGTGCTGGTAAAGGCTTTTGGCAGGAATTTTCACTTGAGAGGGGCTTTTGAAAGCTACACTGATCTTGAATTTGTGGTGACAGTTCCCGTCCAAAAGTCCTGTTACCCAACCGAACGGAAGGTTGGCGAGACCTGACGCCTGGCGCAGAATCCGACGAAAGTCGGGTTTTGTCGTCTTGGGTTTAAAATACTCTGAGCCGGATCGTTTGATCAACTGGATCGAGGGCTATTTAACGTAAAACGGGCATTCCGAAGTTAAAACCCTTTTTTATGATTTCAGCCAGTTTTCACAGCACGCATGTGATGTGCTGCTTACCAAAATTTGGGGATATTCGTTTCTAATCCATGATCCTGTTTTAACTCTCTAAGTTCGTCTTCTTTATCACTTAAATCACGTTCTAAACTATTCGCTCTAACGTGCTCTTGTTGGTATTTAACTTTCCATTCCACACTCAAAGTCAGAGCATTAT
>JAYSBB010000208.1:0-3121 GCA_041915645.1 Tolumonas sp. | reverse complement strand
AGCCGGTGTATCTGTTCAGTTGCTCAGTGAAGATGGGCAACAACTCCAGACAGTAACAACCGATGCTGACGGTTATGGTCGTATTACATGGAACAATAAAGGGCGCTTATTACTGGCGCAAAAAGATGCACAAGTCAGCATTATTGCTTTAAATGCACCATCGCTGGATTTATCTGAATTCAAAATTGATGGTGATTATCAACATGGCACCAAGCTCTTTTTCTTTGCTCCTCGTGATTTGTACCGGCCGGGAGAAACCGTGCCGATCAATGCGTTATTGCGTGATCAAGACGGGCATCGGGTAAAAGAACAACCTGTTAAAGCAGAAATTATCAGCGCCGACGGTGAGTCTGTTCAATCCTTCGTTTGGAATGGTAAAGATGGGTTGTATCAGCATGAGTATGTGATTAGTGATAACGCGGCTACAGGCTGGTGGCATTTAAAAGCGACGTTGGGTAGCGGCGAAGAGAAAAGTTACGATTTCCGCGTAGAAGATTTTCTACCGGAACGCATGGCGTTAAATATTAAACAATCTGCTGAACCATTAACTACCCGTGATTCGGCTGATTTCGCGATCGAAGGTCATTATTTATATGGTAGCCCGGCTGCTGGAAATACCTTAAACGGCAATTTGATCGTTCAAGTTGCACGGAATGCAGTTGAATCACTACCTGGTTATTTGTTTGGTAATTCTGAGGACAAACGTTTTGAGCAGAATATTACATTGGAAGATGCCAAACTCGACGATAAAGGGGAAGGGCATGTTACTTACGAAAGCCAGTGGAGTGAATCCCGTTCGCCCTTAAATCTGGTGCTGCTGGCCAGTTTGCAAGAATCGGGTGGGCGTCCGGTTACCCGCCGCAGTGTGCAGGCTGTTTGGCCGGCCGAGCAATTGCCAGCAGTTCATCCGCTTTTTGTGAAATCAGCGCAGATCGATGATTACGGTTCAGATAAATCAGACATCACGTTAGATGCTGACAGCATTGCTGACTTTAACATTGCGATGGTTAGTCCGCAGGGTAAGAAGTTAGAAAGTAAAGATTTGGTGGTTCGGTTTATACGCGAACGCGAAGATTATTACTGGTACTACGGTGATGGTAGCTGGGATTACTCATCCAACAAAAAAGACATCCGTATGGCAGAAGATCATATAACCACCAAAGCTGGTGAAGATACTAAAGTCAGTTTTCCGGTTGAATGGGGTGGTTACCGCATCGAAGTTGAAGACCCGCTGACTGGCGCGATGACGGCGGTACGCTTCTGGGCGGGTTATCGCTGGAATGAATCCGGTACACCGAATGGGGTTGTGCGTCCTGATCAGCTGAAAATGACCTTAGACCGTAAAGCCTACACCTCCGGTGATACAGCGCGTGTCCGTATTGAATCGCCATCTGCAGGTAAAGGTTATCTGCTGGTGGAATCATTAGATGGTCTGCTATGGAAACAACCGATTGAATTGCCTGAAAACGGGCAAGGTGAATTTACCATTCCGGTTGATAAAAAATGGCAACGTCATGATCTGTATGTCAGCGCATTACTGATCCGTCCTGCCAGTCAGCAAGAGAAAAACAGTAAACTGCCACGTCGGGCTGTTGGGTTGATCCATCTGCCACTGCAATGTGATGATCGTAAAATCAATCTGGAATTGCAGACTCCAGCCAAAGCACAACCTAATCAAGCGTTGAAATTACACCTGAAAGCCAGCAAAACGAACGGTAAGTTGCCTGAAAAACTGCATGTTATTGTCTCGGCGGTGGATAGTGGTGTCTTGAATATCACCGATTACGTGACCCCCGATCCATTTACCGGATTCTTTGGTAAACGCCATTATGGTGTCGATCAATTTGATATCTACGGTCAACTCATAGAGGGAAACTCAGCCCCACTTGCCAACCTGCGTTATGGCGGCGATGCAGACCCCACCAAAGGGGGTAAAAAACCACAAACTAAAGTGCTGATTGTGGCACAGCAATCCTCCGTGATTAACGTCGATGAAGAGGGGAATGCTGACGTCAGTTTCAATATTCCTGACTTTAATGGTGAACTTCGTTTAATGGCGCAGGTGTGGAGTGATGATGAATATGGCGTGGCAGAAAATAAAGTCACTGTTGCTGCCCCATTAATTGCTGAACTCGCTATGCCTCGCTTTTTAGCAGGTGGTGATGTTGCTACATTTGCGTTAGATCTCAGCAATAACTCAGGTCAACCACAGCAATTAAAAGTGGCCTATACAGCCAAAGATAAAATACGTCTGACCGGTGATAGTAATGCGACCGTTTCGCTGAAAGATGGTGAACGCAAGACGTTACAAATTCCAGTAAAGGCGCGTTCTGGGTTTGGTAATGGCAAGTTAGATATGCATATTGAAGGCGTGAAGCTGGGCAACATGTCTGCCGCTTTCGATAAACAATGGTCTGTGGGTGTCAGACCCGCTTACCCTGCGATGAGTTATCGCTATAGCCACATTTTATCGAAAGATCAGCCGTGGTCTTTACCTCTCGGTGATGCACAACCGCTTGATCCTGACAGTTTAACGATGCATTTATCGCTCAGTGCCAAACCCATGCTGGATATTGCTACTCATATTCGTGAGCTAGAAGCTTATCCGTATGGTTGCTTAGAGCAAACCACCAGTGGGCTTTATCCGTCTTTATATGTCACTAGTGCTCAGTTAAAACAGATGGGCATTGCGACCTCAGACAGTGATCAAGTCCGTCGTCAGAAAATAGAGAAAGGCATTGAGCGCTTGCTGGGAATGCAACTTAGCAACGGTGGTTTCTCATTGTGGGATAACAAAGGGCCGGAAGAGTATTGGCTGACGGTGTATGTCACCGATTTCTTACTGCGTGCGCGCGATCAAGGTTTCGCGATACCGGCAGCTGCACTGGAAAATGCCCAGCAGCGACTACTTCGCTATCTACAAGATCGTAATGCGGTGCAACCTTATTACTCATCAGCATTGAGTGCGGAACGTTTCTCAATTCAGGCATATGCCGGGCTTGTGCTGGCAGGGCAAAAACAGGCCCCATTGGGGGCGTTACGCCAACTGTATCAACGTCGGGATGATACTGTTTCAGGCTTGCCACTGATCCAGTTAGCCGTTGCTTTACAGAAAATGGGC
>JAYSBB010000207.1:0-3143 GCA_041915645.1 Tolumonas sp. | reverse complement strand
AAGTTGGGATTGGTATCACTGCTGGAGTGTCATCAACAATTCCAGCGTTAACATGAACCGCCGTATGCGGAACCGCACGTACGGTGGTGTGAGAGGACGGCGGGAGTGATCCCGCCTCCTACTCGATATGCAGTGAGCGCAACTAGCAAAGCTGCATTCCGGCAACACGTTGCCAGTAGCCATTACATTCTTTGGCTGGTAGCGCATGTTTTACTGGTGATTGTAACTGCGCCTGAAATTTTTCCAACCAGCTCAGGGTTTCCTGCTCTGGGCTAAGGCGAATGACATCTACCAGACCTTCCATTTCAGAGAGTTGGTTGATCAGGTTGTAACAGTGGCCTGATTGAGTTTGAATACCGTTGAGTACAAAAACCTGCTCACCTTCCTGACTTTCTGCTGGCATGCCTTGCGGATATTGCAGACAGGCGAGCTGACAATCGTCTTTCGCTCGGTTGAGTGCGCGAGCTGTAAAGCAGCGGGCCGAGTACGCAAGCGGTAAATGGCCATAGGCGAAAACTTCAACTTCAAACTGATTACGCAAACCCCGCGCACTACAATCATCCAGTAATTCAGCTAACCAATCACGCGACAGCTCTACCGGCATGGTCCAGCGTTGCATACCTTTTCTTAATAACAAGCTGATGACATCGGCGTTATAGCAGTTAATGGCCGGGCCGCAGACAAACGGCATTTTTTGCTCATAAGCCAACTGCACGGCACCCAGATCATTGGCTTCAATCATACAACCGCCGTTATTCACCCAGCGTTGCATCTCTTTCAGTTCTGAGGGGCTTTGGATCAAAGCTAAAGTCGACAGAATGACGCGCTTGCCGGCATTTTGTAGCTCCCGTGCCAATTCCATCCAATCGGTTAACTTCATTTCACGACGTTTGCTACAAACCGTTTCACCCAAATAAATATCACGTGCGGCACTTTGACTTGCCTGCTGATAAAACGTTTCGACATCCGCTTTTGGCCAGAAATAAAGTAATGGGCCAAGGGAAAAATACATGCTGTTCACTCCTATTGCCACTGCCGGTGATAGGCACCCAGCGTGGTCTGACTGCCTTCAGAGACAGCCGCTAACTGTTTATCCCACTCGGCACTCACCTGATATTGTGCCGGGTTTTTCTTATAGGCATCGATGGCAGCGCGCCATACTTTAGTGACTTGTTCCACATACGCCGGGCTGCGCTGACGGCCTTCAATTTTTACTGATGTCACACCCGTTTCAAACAGTTCCGGCAGCAAAGACAAGGTATTCAGACTGGTCGGCTCTTCCAAGGTATGGAAAATATGATCATTGGTGTTGTAACGACCTTTACACAAAGTTGGATAACCGGCGTTTTCACCTTTTTGGTAACGATCAATCAACACGCCATTCAAACGAGATTCCAAGCCATTCGCTGTTTCTTCCCAGCGCACGTATTTCGCCGGGGAGCAGGCACCCACGGTATTCGGGCTTTCACCGGTCAGGTATGAAGAGAGATAGCAGCGGCCTTCCGCCATAATGCACAGGCTGCCAAACGCGAATACTTCCAGCGGTACATCTGTTTCCCGCGATAGTTGTCGGACTTGGTGCATCGACAATACTCGTGGGAGTACAACGCGCTGGACGTTAAAATTTTCTTTATAGAAACGCACGGCGGCACTGTTTGTCGCTGATGCCTGAACAGATAAATGGATCTCCTGCTCAGGATAACGCTGACGGGTATAATCAAGCACGGCGATATCGGCAATGATCAGGGCATCGGCACCTAGTTCCACACCGCGATCTACTGCGGCTTGCCAACGGGCAGCACTACCGGGATGGGCGAAAGTATTAATCGCGATATGCAATTTCCGCTGATGCTGATGGACATATTCCACTGCGCGTTGCAGTTTTTTGTCATCGAAGTTCAGGCCAGCAAAATGCCGTGCATTCGTATCATCTTTAAAGCCGATATAAACCGCATCCGCACCATTATCAATGGCGGTTTTCAGCGCTGGCAAACTACCAGCGGGACACAATAGCTCCATGGTTTTACTCATAGGGTGGTAATGAAGGCATTGTAATCATTTGAGGAATGAGAGTTTTTGACCTGACCCCATATTGGGTTCGACTCTATTCTGACAATTTGCGGTAATTTTGATATTGGGCAGGGCTCTGCATGGTTTGCTGTGGTTAGATGCCATTTATCTGCTAAAGGAGAGGTTATGTTGCTGAAAAATTTACATCACAAACTGGTGATGCAAGCGCCGCAGTGGTTACGTTTACCAGTGGCTTTGATCCCGTTTGCTATTAAAAAGCCTGCCATGGTTTTTATGCTGCAGCGTATTTTTAAAGAAGCACTGGCTGATGGTGATTTTGAATTTCTGGAAGGGCGCTTTCTGAAAGTATCGGTTGATGAGCTGAAACTCAGTTGTTTCATCACGCTACAACAAGGTCAGCTGATGGTGCTGGAACAAAGTGATGTCTGTGATGTCAGTTTTGCTGCGGGCCTGAATGATTTAATTCTGATCGCCGGACGCAAAGAAGATCCGGATAGTCTGTTTTTCCAGCGTCGATTGCGCATCGAGGGTGATACCGAGTTAGGGCTGGAAGTGAAAAACCTGATGGATAGTCTGGATCTGGACGAATTACCGAAAATTATCCGTCTGGCTCTCAATGATCTGGCTTTGTTTGTTCAGCAAGGAATTCAAGCGCCTGAGAGTGCTGGCACCCGCGCCGCTACCATTTGATTGTGATAGCATGCCCGCAGATGAAGCATAACAGGTAGTCATAATGCTGGAAAACGTTCGCATAATTTTGGTTAACACCTCTCACACTGGCAATATTGGCTCGGCTGCCCGCGCGATGAAAACGATGGGATTATCACAGCTGGTGCTGGTTGATCCAGTGCAACCACCCGATGGGCAATCAGTCGCGCTGGCGGCAGGGGCGACCAATATTCTGGCAAATCTGCGTATTGTACCGACACTGGCAGAAGCCATTGCTGATTGTTCTTTAGTAGTTGGCGCCAGTGCGCGTTCAAGAACCTTAGCTTGGCCGATGCTAGACCCTCGCGAAATGGGTGAGCGATTAGCGACCGATGCGAAGAAGGGCACTGTGGCACTGGTGTTTGGCCGTGAACGGACTGGTCTCAGTAATGAAGAATTGCAGC
>JAYSBB010000206.1:0-3144 GCA_041915645.1 Tolumonas sp. | reverse complement strand
ACTTTATTTAACAGCTTCTGCTATTTTCTTCAACAAACTTATCCACAGTTGATCGTGGTTATCCACAGACTCTCAGCGTGGAGCTGGATCGCCACCTGTGGCATGCTAGTGCAATCTCCTTTTATTGACTGAAATACAATGACACAGACCCCTCCTTTGATTCTGGTTGATGGTTCTTCCTATCTGTACCGGGCTTTTTTTGCTTCTCAGCAGGCTGATTTGCGCACATCACAAGGTGAACCGACCGGAGCGATCCGGGTATTCACTAATATGCTACGCAGTTTGTTGAAACAGTATCCGGATTCCGAAGTCGCCGTGGTCTTTGATGCGAAAGGAAAAAGCTTCCGCAATGATATATATGCCGACTATAAGGCGCATCGCCCTCCAATGCCGGATGATTTGCGCAGTCAGATCGAACCGATCCATCAGATCATTCAGGCGATGGGCATCCCTCTGCTGGTGATTGATGGGGTGGAGGCGGACGACGTGATTGGTACTTTAGCCAAAGAAGCCACCGAGTCGCAGATCGATACGCTGATCAGCACCGGCGATAAGGATATGGCGCAGCTGGTTTCCGATCACGTGACACTGATGGATACGATGAAAGGACAGTTCACCGATCGTCAGGGGGTGATTGATAAATTTGGTGTACCGCCAGAACTGATCATCGATTATCTGGCTCTGATGGGAGATAGTTCTGACAACATTCCGGGTATGGCTGGAGTTGGTGAGAAAACGGCGGTGGCCTTGTTGCAAGGTATTGGTGGTATTGATGTGATTGCTGCGCATCCTGAACAGATTGCCGGGCTGAGTTTCCGGGGCGCTAAAACGTTCGCCGCACGTTTCCAGGAGCAGGAAACCATGGTGCGCTTATCACAGCAGCTGGCAACGATTAAGACGGATGTGGAATTGCCGGTTACATTGGCCGGGCTGCGTCGTAGCGAAGTAGCAAAGGAGACTTTACTGGCTTTGTATCGTCAGTATGAGTTCAAAAATCTGGTACAAGAGCTGGAAAGTGCTGCTGAGACCACGATTGAATCGGTAGATGTACCCGTGGTGAGCGCACATTATGAGACGATTCTCACCGAAGCACAGTTACAGGATTGGTTAGGTAAATTAGAACGGGCTGAACTGTTTGCATTCGATACTGAAACAGATTCTCTCGATTACATGCAGGCGCAGATCGTCGGTTTGTCATTTGCGGTGGCACCTGGTGACGCGGCGTATTTGCCGCTGGCTCATGATTATATTGGGGCTCCGGAACAGCTTGACCGCGAACAGACGCTGACCAGACTGAAGCCGTTACTGGAAGACCATTCACGGCGTAAAATCGGACAGCATCTTAAATTTGATCGCAATGTATTACTAAATCATGGCATTGAATTGCGAGGCATTGCCTTTGACACCATGCTGGAATCGTATGTCCTGAACTCGACGGCATCCCGGCATAACATGGACGATCTGGCCAAAAAATACCTCAATTACACGACGCAAACCTTTGAAGATGTTGCCGGTAAAGGCGTTAAGCAGCTCACTTTCAATCAGGTAGAATTAGAGAAAGCGGCTTTTTATGCTGCGGAAGATGCGGATATTACCCTGCGGTTGCATCAAACTCTTTGGCCTCAGGTAGAAAAAGAGTCTGCTCTGAAAGCTTTGCTGCTGGAAATGGAACAGCCTCTGGCGCTGGTGTTATCCGATATGGAACGGACGGGTGCGTTGATCGACCCATTTCTGTTACAGAATCAGAGTCAGCAGATTGAAGTTCGCCTGGCGGAACTGGAATCCCAGGCACATGAGATTGCCGGTGGTGCGTTTAACCTTAGTTCGACCAAGCAGCTCGGTGAAGTGCTGTTTGAGAAGTTGCAGTTACCTGTCATTAAGAAAACGCCGAAAGGGGCGCCATCGACGGCAGAAGAAGTGCTGCAGGAGCTGGCTTATGACTATCCGCTGCCTAAGCTGATTCTGGAACATCGCAGCCTCTCCAAACTGAAATCGACTTATACCGATAAACTGCCGCAGATGATCTGTCCGAAAACAGGGCGGGTACATACCTCCTATCATCAGGCGGTGACGGCGACCGGGCGTTTATCTTCCACTGACCCTAACCTGCAGAATATTCCTGTCCGGACGGAAGAAGGGCGTCGGATCCGTCAGGCTTTTGTTGCCGAGAATGGGTTCAAGATTGTTGCGGCGGACTATTCGCAGATCGAACTACGTATCATGGCGCATTTATCTGAAGATGCTGGGTTGCTGGATGCTTTTGCTCATGGCAAGGATATCCACCGAGCGACTGCCGCGGAAATCATGGGCGTCGACCCCGAAACGGTGACCAATGAGCAACGCCGGAATGCTAAAGCCATCAACTTTGGCCTGATCTACGGCATGAGTGCGTTTGGTTTGGCAAAGCAGTTAGGTATTCCTCGTGGGGAAGCGCAGCGCTATATGGATCGTTACTTCGAGCGTTATCCAGGGGTGCTGAGCTACATGGAGCGCACTCGTCAGCAGGCCGAACAGGCAGGTTATGTAGAAACCATTTTTGGTCGTCGCCTGTATTTGCCAGATATCAAAGCGAAAAATATGGGGCTGCGTAAAGCGGCTGAACGGGCTGCGATCAATGCGCCCATGCAAGGAACCGCCGCAGATATCATTAAACGAGCAATGATTAAACTGGCTGACTGGATCAAGACATGCGAGGTAGCGACGATCCGCATGGTGATGCAGGTACACGATGAATTGGTCTTTGAAATCCGCGAAGATAAAGTGGAGGCGTATTTACCGATGATCCGTCAGTACATGGCGGAAGCGGCAGATATCAAAGTGCCATTGGAAGTCGGGATTGGTGTGGGCGATAACTGGGAACAGGCACACTAAGATCAAACACAGGATCAAAAAAGCCGGTCAAATGTGCCGGCTTTCTTATCTGTATTCTTTACTCTTCGTCGACATGTTCAGGGTAATCAGCCTGATACCATTCAGACAAGATTTTGATCACTGGCTCAACCCCGATCCCTTTCAGGGATGAGAATGCTTCGACATGAACATTATCACCGAAAACGGTCGTTGCTTTACGCACCTGCTGCACCACATTTTTACGTGGACCTGGATTCAGTTTGTCTGCTTTGGTCAGTAATACCAGGATTTTCA
>JAYSBB010000205.1:0-3146 GCA_041915645.1 Tolumonas sp. | reverse complement strand
TGCCATTCCTTCAGTAGCTTTTCAAGCTGGCTCCAGTCAGGAATACCATCGTTGGCTTTCAACGAGGTTAGTGGTGACGCAGTGCCGGTAATTTCTTGCCCGGTGGCAATACCAATACTGCGGGTACCAAAATCAAAACCCATGAGCGAACGATTACCGATTTCTTTCATGCGTGGCCTGCTCCTGGCGCAAGCTGCCAGATATCAATACCGATTGATTTACTGGCCGCTAACCAGCGATCTTCAACTGGCGTATTAAAGATGATCTCTGAAGAAGCTGGAATGGTCAGCCAGACATTATCCAAAATTTCCTGTTCTAGCTGGCCGGCCTCCCAGCCTGCATAACCGAGCGCAATCAGATAATTTTTCGGTTCGGCAGACGTGCCCAGTGTCGATAAAATATCCAATGACGAGGTCATCATCAGCTCATCAGTTATTGATAGCGACGCATGAAAACCGTCCATCGGTGTATGTAAGACAAAACCTCGATCCGTGTTCACTGGTCCACCCGACATAACTGGTTTGCCGGAAAGAAAAAATGCGGCATTACCGAGTTTCATCTGCGTCAGTAATTGGCAAATATCGAGATCAAGTTCCACATTCAGCACAATTCCCATTGCGCCTTTTTCGTTATGTTCACATAAATAAATAAGGGAACGCTCAAAAACAGAGTCGTTGAGCGTTGGCATCGCAACCAGAAAATAATTCTGTAATGACTGCATCATTCCTAAAGATAGTTCCTTAACTGGCTTTACTGATGCGGCGTTCAATCGCATCCATCAGCAAACCACAAATATTAATATCAAATTGTGCTTCGATTTCCCGAACACAGGTAGGGCTGGTCACGTTAATTTCAGTGAGTCGATCACCGATAATATCTAAGCCAACAAAAATCAGCCCTTTGGCTTTCAGCGTTGGGCCCACCGCACGTGCAATTTTCCAGTCCGCTTCAGTCAGTTCGCGCGGTTCGCCGCGTCCGCCGGCTGCCAAGTTTCCGCGTGTTTCCCCTTGTGAAGGAATACGAGCCAGGCAATAAGGAACCGGTTCACCATCGATCACCAATACGCGTTTGTCGCCATCTTTGATCGCAGGTAAATAAGATTGCGCCATACAATAACGGGAACCATGTTCGGTGAGTGTTTCGATAATAACACCGACGTTAGGATCGTCTTGTTTCATGCGAAAAATCGATGCGCCACCCATACCATCCAGTGGTTTTAAGATCACATCCTGATGTTGCTGGTGGAAAGAGCGCAATTTGGCAGATGAGCGGGTTACCAGCGTGGTTGGTGTATGTTCGGCAAACCAGGCGGTAAACAGCTTCTCGTTAGCATCACGCAAGCTTTGCGGTTTGTTAACAATCAACGTGCCTTGTTCTTCTGCCCGTTCGAGCAAGTAAGTGGCGTAAATGAATTCCGTATCAAACGGTGGATCTTTACGCATCAGGATCACATCAAGCTCATGCAATGGCTGATCAACGACTTCACCGAGCGAATACCAGCAAGTGTAATCCTGACGGACTTCCAGCGGGCGCATGGTAGCATAAGAGATACCTTGCTCGAGATAGAGATCGCTCATCTCCATGTAATAGAGTTCGTAATCACGTTGCTGGGCTTCCAGTAACATAGCGAAGCTAGTGTCTTTTTTGATATTGATGGACTGAATAGGGTCCATCACGATGCCTAATTTAATGCTCATTTGCTCTCCTAAGACAGATCGCCGAAACGACATTGCAGCGCGGTAATAGCGGTCAAAGCTGCTGTTTCAGTACGCAATACACGCGGGCCAAGCAGCATTTCCTGAAAGTGATATTTTTCTGTTAATGCGATTTCATCATCTGACAAACCACCTTCCGGACCAATCACCAGTCGGACACCATTTGTGGGGGCGGGTAAAGTACCGACTGAATAGGCGGCTCGCGGGTGCAGGGTGAGTTTCAGTTCATCCGTGGGTTCAGCCAGCCAGTTTTCCAATGACATTACGGGGCGCACCAGTGGAACACTGTTACGCCCACACTGCTCGCAGGCACTGATGGCAATTTTTTGCCACTGTTCCAGCTTTTTATCCAGACGATCGCCTTGTAATTTGACGCCGCAACGGGAAGACCACAACGGCGTGATCACGTTAACGCCCAGCTCAACCGACTTCTGGATGGTAAATTCCATCTTATCGCCACGGCTGATAACTTGACCTAAATGGATCGCAAGCGGTGATTCTACTGAGTGATCGTTAAAACTATCAATCCGAACAATCACTTGTTTCTTGCTGCTTTCAAT
This sequence comes from Tolumonas sp., assembly GCA_041915645.1. GTDB lineage: Bacteria > Pseudomonadota > Gammaproteobacteria > Enterobacterales > Aeromonadaceae > Tolumonas. The sequence goes on along the minus strand of JAYSBB010000205.1, from coordinate 871 downwards.
AATCGTGGCCTGATATTGGCCGCCGTGGCCGTTGAACAGGCAAATTTCCTGCTCGGGTAACATGCGTAACACACGTCCGACATGATTTGCTGCATCTTCTTGTAAGCTAACTGTGGCGCCAATGCTCAATGGTGAGTCTTGATAAATTCTTGGAATGCGCATTTTAGCGACATTGCTCCTTCACTATATTTTTACCATAACCGCATAACTATGGTGTAAATCAGATGTTGCAAGGATAACATGCTTGCGATTCTTGATAGTAATCTTGTTAAGCGTGAATTGGCATTCAGAAAGGAGCATGCAATGGATTTAACCAAGATGATTGGTTTTGGTGTCGCGGGTAACTTTGCCGGACATTTGGAACAGGCGGGCGAAGCCAGTGACTTTGTGAATGTTAAAGTAAAAGATGCTATTCAACCGAAAGCGATATTCCCATTTTATGTACCGCACATGGAAAACAGTTTTCTGAATGTATTTCCGATTTCCCATCATCAGATCCAGTTTCCTGCTGGTGCCGATAATCTGCAGATCGAACCGGAAGTTTGTTTGATCTGCGATGTGGTGTATGACAACCAGATCGTGAAAGAGCTTATTCCGCGTGAGTTTGCGGCATTTAATGACTGCTCAATTCGTCGCCCTGGTGCTCGTAAAATCAGTGAAAAGAAAAACTGGGGCCCATCCAGTAAAGGCATGTCATCACAGCGCATCACACTAGATAAGTTCGCCGAAGGTGGAGAGCTAGATTGTTACCATATCGCCAGTTTTTTACGTCGTGAGGGGGAATGTTATCCGTATGGTTTAGACAGCCCAACGGTGGAATACAGCTATTTTCACGAAACCTTACTGAAGTGGGTCATCGATAAAATGAATC
>JAYSBB010000204.1:0-3162 GCA_041915645.1 Tolumonas sp. | reverse complement strand
CATGCCCTCCGGAAGGGACAACACACCGATATATTATTACTGTCACGGCGCTCAAAGTTCCCAAGCTGGATGTTACCAACGCTACAACTGGGGCTCAGGTTGGATTTATGGCAGGCATGAACAGTCTGGGTAAAGCGACTTATACTCTGACCTACGGCCGATAAAAACTCTCGCCATAGCTGGAACAGGCTATGGCGATTATTGTATGGTCCAAATATTGAATGAAAAGAACAATTACAACCCGGGATGGTATTGGTACTACTGCTCATATTATCCAGCGAAATACGCTGGGATTTCTCCGGCATTTTGACCAGCCAGTATTAATCTGGGTAATCAAAGGCACGAAGCATTTGCAGTGCAACAATCGACAATATCAGGTCAACGCAGGTGAATTTCTGGTCGTTGATGGCGGGCAAACAATTCATGTTACCAATCAGGCTTCTGATACCCATGACTATGAAGCAGGATGGATTACCTGGGATAATGCTCTAATGGTTGAACACCCAGAGATATTCGTAATTAACAAGCCGCACTCTGGCTGTTTATGGCCAATAAAACAGATACCCACTGCGTTTCAGCAAGCAATAAAACGGACAGTCCAGGCATTATCTTGCCCTGATGATTTTCCCGATAATATTGCTAAAAATCAGATAACAGAGACTTTACTGTGGTTATCATATCTAGGAGTCACTTTTCAGATTCAGGAAACTGTTTCGGTTTCTTCAAAGATCAGACATTTAATAAATACCGATCCGTCAGAAAATTGGACTGCACCTCATGTCGCCAACATCATGGCGATGAGTGAAGCAACACTACGACGACGATTGAACGGAGAAAACTGCTCTTTGAGCGAATTATTAGTTGAAGTGCGGATGAACACAGCCTTGACCATGTTACAGTCAACCGATCGAAGTGTTGCTCAGATAGCACAGGATGTTGGTTATAGTTCACAATCTAAGTTTGCATCCCGCTTCCGGAAAAACTTCGGTTTTGTGCCAACAATGGTTCGGGAAAAACAAAAAAGAGACCCTGTAACGATTTGACAGTACACTGCTGAACCAGTCTCACCAATATATAGCTAATCCGGTTACCTTATGGAAGATTCAGAACCTCTCATCCAGTCTAAAGCCAGTGATACCCGTTTCCAGATCTTAGGACAAATAAGCATGTCTCATTTCCTGAATGACATGCTGCAGTCGCTGATTTTTGCGATATATCCACTGCTGAAAGGCAATTATGATCTTAATTTCACACAAATTGGCCTGTTGACACTGACTTATCAATTAACAGCATCAGTGTTACAACCCATGGTCGGATTTTATACTGATAAACATCCTAAGCCTTATTCATTAGTGGTTGGCATGGGATCAACCTGCGCGGGATTATTGCTGTTAAGTCAGGCGAATACTTTCCCATTGTTATTGCTGGCTGCAGCTATGGTGGGATTAGGATCCTCCATTTTCCATCCGGAATCATCACGCGTGGCCCGTATGGCTTCAGGCGGGAAACATGGCTTAGCTCAATCGATTTTTCAGGTTGGTGGTAACGCAGGAACTGCAACGGGGCCATTACTCGCGGCCGCTATCATTTTTCCATTCGGACAGGGTAGCCTAGCCTGGTTTTCTCTGGCGGCTTTGCTGGCAATGTTTATCTTATGGCGCATCGGTAATTGGTACCGGGCGCAACATCGGGTGCAGAAAGGTCAGCCAATCACCAAAGTATCGGTTTTATCGAAAGGCAGAATAGTCACCATTCTGGGTATATTGCTCTTATTGATCACATCAAAATATTTGTATCTGGCGAGCCTGACAAACTATTACACCTTTTATTTAATGCATCATTTTGGATTAAATGCACAGAATGCGCAGTATCACTTATTTATATTTTTGTTTGCCGTTGCCGCCGGGACTGTCTTAGGCGGTCCGATAGGGGATCGGATTGGCCGTAAACGAGTGATCTGGTTTTCTATCTTGGGTGTCGCACCATTCACAATGACATTACCTTATGCAGATCTGTTCTGGACATCAGTCTTATCATTCATTATTGGGTTCATTCTGGCATCTGCATTTTCAGCTATTCTTGTGTATGCGCAGGAGTTGGTGCCGGGTCGTGTCGGCACTATTTCTGGTCTTTTCTTCGGATTCGCATTCGGAATTGCCGGGATCGGAGCGGCATTGATTGGCCAGTTGGCAGACCACTACGGCATTGAATATGTCTATCACCTGTGCGGCTGGCTGCCATTGATGGGGATCATCACGGTATTGCTGCCAACGCTGAAGACCGCTAATAGCTAACTTACATTTTTGAAAAGGCCCAAGAGAATATCGGGCCTTTTTGTTTTAATGTGTAGCGTCTTTATCCCGCAAAAGCTTATCAAGGTATCCCATTGCAAATGCCGACAATACAAATGTAATGTGGATCAGCAGATACCACTTAATTTTGTCGTCGGCGATATTTTCAGTATTCATAAATACTTTCAATAAGTGGATAGATGATATAGCAACTATTGATGCTGCCACCTTATTTTTCAGGGAGCCAGAATCAAGTTTTCCCAACCAACTAAGTTTGTCATCGTGATCATCCAGGTCTAACCGGGAGACAAAGTTTTCATAACCGGAATACATCACCATCACAATCAAACCACCCACCAGTGAAATGTCAATCAGGGATAAAATCACCAGAATCAGCTCAACCTCTTTCATCGAGATAATCACGCTGAATACATGAAAAATTTCCTGAAAAAACTTAACGCCAAGAGCAATCAGCGCAAGACTCAACCCCAGATAAATCGGAGCCATGATCCAACGGGCAGAATACATCAAGCGTTCAATAAAACGTTCCATATCAGTTTGTAATGAATATGTTAACAATGATGTTAGTTTCGTCGATGAGGGGTGTCCGGTCAACTCTGAATCGTGCCGTTGATGATAGCTATCTGCATAGAACAGCATAAGTAAAGTTTGCAGTGCTGTATCAGGATCTATACTTAATAAGCATATGGTGTTTCTGACGGTAAAAAGGAGCAAGGTATGGGCAAAATTTGGCAAAGTAATAAAGAATCTAAGAAAAAACCAGCGTTGACTCAGAAAGAAAAACGCGCTGTGAAACGTGAGAAAAAACATCCTCAATAATATTTGAGTTGTAACTACCCGGCGAAATGCC
>JAYSBB010000203.1:0-3190 GCA_041915645.1 Tolumonas sp. | reverse complement strand
GACAAAAGCAAATTATCTGTGAGCCCATCAGATAACGGGCTGTTGCAATTATCTGTTCCTGCAGGGAAACATGAAATTTTGTTAACACACGATACTTTGTTCGAAGAGCGCGTCGGGCAAATTATTAGCACACTCGCATTTTTAATATGCCTGTTATGGGGCGTAAAAAATCAGATTAAATTTGGTTTTGTCAGAAAAGAGCAAATCAAATAACAATCTGATCTTAAAAGATAAAATCTAGCGTTTACTTTGCGGTTTGCTATAATGCCGCCGCTGCATTATGGCATGTCCTCATAGCTCAGCAGGATAGAGCGTGCGCCTCCTAAGCGTAAGATCCAGGTTCGAGTCCTGGTGGGGACACCACTGTTATCCCTTTTATCACTCTAATTCCGCCAAATCATTTACCTGAATATTGCCAGCGGCATATTGCGATAATGGCCGAATCACCGCATTTTCCGGATACACCTTTTTCACTTCCATCACACCAGACGCTTCATTACGTAATGGATGTTCTTGCCCATAGGTATCGGTGAAATCAGCTTTATGCAAAATGCGGAAGCGGTCGCCCACTTTCAGGCCGTTATTTTTGCCTAGGTTAATGTGATAATCGAGACCTTCCACGCGGATGATCCGGGCAGTAGGGCGTTCACATTGCAAACGACCTTTGAGTTCTTCAGTGGCACGGTTAACCGTCGCCATCACTTCCATTCCATACGATGACTGCCAGAAATCTTGACTGATCGGGTCAACGATAGCTTCTCGATCAAATGTCCATTGCGCCTGAGTTTGATAAAAAGGCTGATCCAGCAATTGCCCAGTTAAACCGTCGTAGATATACAGTTGCAAAGTAAAATGGCGTACTGGATTTTTATACCATGTTCCCGGAAAAACATTGTCGAGAATACCTTGGTCTGGTTTCTGCAACGAGGCGTCAACGATGCTGCCAAAAATGAGATATTGGCTGTCAGTCTGCACGGCTAAGCTTTGGATCTGTTGTGCAAATGTACTGTCACCTTGGTGTAATTTGCCGGGGTCTACACCCAGATTATTGTCTAACCAGTTGTGAGTGACAAAAACCTGACGCTGTTGCCCTAAGCGGTCGAACAATGCGCGAGTTATGGCGCGGTCCAGTTGATAGATCTGACCGTAACGGCCGTCATCTTTGTGTTGCCAGTTAAACCGGATTAGCGAAATATCTTTGGCATATAAGCCACCCGCACAACCAGAACGATCGGCGACTATGTAAGAGCGTACATTAACAAACATGCGCTGCTCGCGGATCTCTTCATCCAACAGTTGATATTGCCGGACTTCACTGTTGGCGCGGATTTGGAAATCATCACGCGTCAGTGCACCATTTCTGAGTTGCTGAATGCTGGAAACAGAGGCACCCGCTTTCAGCATGGCCTGGCGTAATGCATCCTGAATCGCTTGCTGGCGTGCATATTCCTCATCATTGTTGATAATAGGGGCACTGCCAATGGTTTTATACCAAGCGGCTTGCGAGGGCAGGGCGATCATGCATAAAAGCAGAATAATCCAACGTTTCATGGCATTTGGTGAATGAGAGATAAGATAGTTCTGCTATGCACATTCTATACCAGCGTAAAATTGACATCTGGCCTCAAGATATTATGCGAATGGTCGATAAGTGGTTATGCCAGGAGAAAGGTTGGGTCTAATAATGAAAAAATACAGACCGTTAATGGTTATTTTAACCGCCGTGTTTGCGTTGTCGGCCTGTGCTGATCGAACCGGTATGAACTATGACGGGCCAAAAAGAGAAAATGGGTTGGCGCTAAATCGTTTGGTGTCAGATATGACGGATCGTTTGTTTGCTACGAAGATCCCTAGCAACACGGTTTTATCGCCTATCGCCGTGACATCGATGGTGAATCTCAGCTCATTGGAAAGCACGAGCCCGATCGGGCAGCAGATCTCGGAAGATTTTGTGCATGAATTACACCGCCGTGGTGAAGTTGTTCTCGACTATAAGATAACTGGCAGCATCAAAGTGACACCGGAAGGCGATTTCACAATGAGTCGTGATTGGACCGAATTGTCAAAACGGATCCCTGCTGGACGTGTGCTGACCGGCACTATGTCGCGGAATGATTTAGGCATGGTACTCAATATGCGCATCATCAATATGCGTACGCGTTTGGTAGAAGCGACATCACAAGGCTTCGTACCAAATGAAATGCTCAAAGGTAATTTTGAATCTGGGCGCACTGTACTGGTTACGAAAGGTATGGTAGTTCGTGGTGAGTTTCCGTATGACCAATACGGCAGACCCCTTATGATGACACATTAGGAGGCGACTATGTCTCGCTGGTATTGGATATTGTTGCTGCTAAGTTCAGTTTTTCTGGCTAGTTGCACCACGCATCGGGTAACCCATTATGCCCGTGAAACACCCGATGAATTCCCGGTATTACGTTCAGTTGGTTACGGTATTGTTGATGTGCAACCAGGACCAACCCGTTCTGAAAAAATCCTGCAGGCAATCAGAGCGTCAAAACTTGATGCCTATCGTGAATTGACGGAACAGGTGTATGGTAACGCCATCCAAGCGGATACGACGTATAAAGACAATCGTCAGGCTAGTAACCGCATGCATGCGAATGTTGATGGTTTATTGCGTGGTGCGCGGGTTGTGAAGAGTTATCCGGTAGATAATATGTATGCAACAGAGCTGGAGCTGGATACCAAGGTGCTCTACAACATTTATCAGATGGATCATGCTTATTAAGTTCAGAGAACTCCCGCTAAAGCGGGAGTTTTGTTATGTGTCTCTGTTATGCGCCGTAGTGCGATTCCATCCAACTTTCTAAAATCAATTGGGCAGATACCGCATCAACACGGCTTTTACCTAACGCTTTATAGCCGCCATGTTCAAATAGACGAGCTTTGGCATCGGTAGTTGTGAGCCGCTCATCTTTGAATTCCACCTGAAAGCCGAAACGTCCATGCAGCCGTTGACCAAATTTACGCGCCCGTACTGTCATTTCCTGTTCAGTACCATCCATGTTGAGCGGTAAACCGACGACTAACAGATCTGGCTGCCATTCCTTCAGTAGCTTTTCAAGCTGGCTCCAGTCAGGAATACCATCGTTGGCTTTCAACGAGGTTAGTGGTGACGCAGTGCCGGTAATTTCTTGCCCGGTGGCAATACCAATACTGCGGGTAC
>JAYSBB010000202.1:0-3225 GCA_041915645.1 Tolumonas sp. | reverse complement strand
AATGGTTACGGACCATCGTGAAAGCCTGCATAGAAAAGACAGATTATCCAATTCCGCAAGAGTTGTTGTTGTCAACGCAGTCCCGGTGAACTGTTACCGTTAATGCCGCCCAAGATGCCTATCAGATCGCGAATAACCGTTATCGCGGTGGGTTAGCCACTTACCTTGATGTGCTGGCGGCAGAAGATGCGTTGTTGGGTAGCCAGCGGGCTTTGGTGAATTTGCAATCACGCGCGTTCTCTCTTGATGTTGCGTTGATCCACGCGTTAGGTGGCGGTTATCAGGCTGCCCGGTCTTGATTTAATACAGGAATTTTAAAATGACTCAGATGAATTCAGATACCACGATGGACCAATTTGACGATGAGTTTGATGCATCGCGTGCGGGGGCATCTCGTAAAAAAGGCTTTATCGGCCTCGCTGCTGCCATTGCACTGGCAGGTGCGGGTTATGGTTGTTATTGGTATTTTTTTGCTTCCAGTTACGTGTCGACGGATAACGCCTATACCGCAGTTGAGGTGGCAGAAGTGACGCCGGCCGTTGGCGGCATAGTGAAAACGGTGAACGTAGTGGATACGCAGCAAGTGAAAAAAGGCGATGTATTGGTTGTGTTAGATGACACCGATGCACGTCTGGCGCTGGCACAAGCGGCGGCTGATCTGGGGCTGGCAAAACGTCGGGTTCACAGTTATCTGGCCAACGATGAAGGCTTGTCTGCCCAAGTTAAGGCGCGTGAAGCTGATGAAAAACGAGCACAGGCACAACTGGAAGCTGCACAAGCTGATTTGAATCGTGCCCAGGTTGATCTGCAACGTCGTCAGGCATTGTCTGCTTCTGGTTCCGTGTCGGGTGAAGAGCTGACGAATGCAAAAAATGGCTTAGCCCAAGCTCAGGCTAATCTGAGTGCAGCCCGTGCTGCAGCGGCACAAAGCAGCGCGAACCGCCTATCCACCATTGGTTCAAAGAAAGCGAATGCAGCGCTGACAGTGGATACGACTGTGGAAACCAACCCGGAAGTGCTGTTGGCGAAAGCCCGTTATGAACAGGCACAAATTGATCTGGAACGTACCGTCATCAAAGCGCCTGTCGATGGCACGATTGCAAAACGTCAGGTACAAATTGGCCGTCGTGTGCAGATCGGCGCGCCTTTGCTGAGTGTGGTGCCGACACAAAATATTCACGTAGATGCCAATTTCAAAGAAGTGGAATTACGCAATGTGAAAATCGGGCAGCCAGTAGAGGTTACTGCTGATATTTATGGTGACAAAGTGGTGTATCACGGCACTGTGAGTGGCTTGTCGGGGGGGACTGGTTCTGCGTTTTCGATGATCCCAGCACAAAATGCAACGGGCAACTGGATAAAAGTCGTTCAGCGTCTGCCGGTTCGTATCACGCTCGATGCCAATGAGATGAAACATCGCCCACTGCAGGTAGGACTATCGATGGAGGCAACCATTGATACTTCTGCTGCGCCAGTAGCGCCACAAGCAGTCGCAAAAAACAAAGAGTCATCGGCTAATTCTCAGGGTTAAGGCGGTAAGCGATGAGTCACTCAGCATCGATTGAAAACTTCCCGCAACCGTTATCCGGTGGGAAGTTAGCTCTGGGCGCCATTTTATTGGCAATGGCTAATTTTCTGGCGATATTGGATACCACCATTGCTAACGTGTCGGTATCTAATATTGCCGGTAGTCTGGGTACTTCAACCAGTCAGGGTACCTATGTCATCACGTCATATGCGGTGGCTGAAGCGATATCTGTACCGCTAACGGGCTGGCTGGCTTCGCGTTTTGGTTCCATGCGGGTGTTTGTCACTTGCCTGATCATGTTTGGTGTTTTTTCTGCCCTGTGTGGCATGGCAACCAGCATGAATATGCTGGTGTTATTCCGTGTCTTTCTGGGTTTTTCCGGTGGCCCGCTGATGCCATTGTCACAGACGCTGATGATGCGGATTTTTCCGAAAGAGAAAAAGCATGCCGCGATCGGGATCTGGAGTATGACCACGCTAGTGGCGCCGATCATGGGGCCAATTCTGGGCGGTATTCTTTGTGATCAATTGAGCTGGCCGTACATTTTCTTCGTCAAAGCCCCGTTTGCTATTGTCGCGGGTGTGTTGTGCTGGAAATTACTACAGCAGTTTGAAACCAAAACCGCCAAATCACGCATGGATACCGTCGGGTTGGTATTGCTGGTGGTTTGGGTGGCCGCACTGCAAATCATGCTGGATGAAGGGAAAGATCATGACTGGTTCGCATCAAACCGTATTGTGATTTTAGGCATTGTAGCGCTGATTGGTTTTGCAGCATTTCTGATCTGGGAACTAACGGCGCGCAATCCGGTGGTAGATCTGAAAGTGTTCCGCCATCGTGGTTATGCGACCAGTATGCTAACACTCTCGCTAGGCTTTGGTGCTTTTTTTGGGATCACCGTATTAACTCCGCTGTGGTTACAGATCTACATGGGGTATACCGCCACCATTGCCGGTTACTCCACTGCGATGATGGGGGTTCTGGCGGTGTTTTTAGCGCCCGCCATTGCCAATCTGGCGACCAAGATGGATCCGCGACCACTGGTGTTTATGGGCGTGCTCTGGCTGGGTATGTGGACGCTCTATCGCAGCAATGCCAACATGGACATGACCTTCTGGCAAATCAGTTTGCCGATGTTATTCCAGGGGATCGGCATGCCGCTGTTCTTTGTTCCCCTGACCGGATTGGCATTGGGTTGTGTGCTTGATCGGGAAATGGAATCGGCAGCCGGCTTGATGAATTTTATCCGAACCTTATCGGGCGCGTTTGCTACTTCGATGGTAAACACATCATGGGAAAATCAGACCCGGTATGTGCATGCTGAGTTATCGGGGTTAACCGATCAATCTGGTGCAGCGGCCGATGCGATGACCGGATCAGGCATGCTGGTTGATCAGGCTCGTGGCATCATGGATTGGATGCTGCAAGGACAAAGCGTCATGGTTGCCACGAACAAAATTTTTATGGCCATCGCCGTGTTATTTACCATTGCCGCATTTGCTATCTGGTTGGCACCAAAACCAACCAAAATAGTGGATACATCCGCCGTTCATTAGTCATCTTTCCTTTGTTGGTGGAATGTTTTGCGGCCTCTTTTGGAGGTAATGCCAGTCAGTTAAGAAACTGACTGGCATTTTTCAGGGTAACGTTTCGGTCTTCGTTTCACCACTCTCGGGCAATTTCTTTCCCGTCGGTCT
>JAYSBB010000201.1:0-3269 GCA_041915645.1 Tolumonas sp. | reverse complement strand
GTTTGGAAGATCGTCTGGAATTCTTGTTTCCAGACCCTGCTGTGCGGGCGGAAAAACGCCCTGCCTATGATGAGCGTCTGGATATTGAGCTGAAAGTTATTAACCAGATGGGTTTTCCCGGCTACTTCCTGATAGTGATGGAGTTTATTCAGTGGTCAAAGGATAACGATATTCCGGTCGGGCCTGGGCGAGGTTCCGGTGCAGGGAGTCTGGTTGCATATGCTCTGAAAATTACGGATCTTGATCCGCTGGCGCTGGACTTGCTGTTCGAACGTTTCCTAAACCCTGAACGTGTATCCATGCCGGACTTTGACGTCGATTTTTGTATGGATCGGCGTGATGAAGTGATTGATCACGTTGCGCAGATGTATGGTCGTGAGGCGGTTTCACAGATCATTACATTCGGTACGATGGCGGCGAAAGCGGTTGTGCGCGACGTAGGACGCGTACTGGGGCATCCGTATGGCTTTGTTGACCGTATATCTAAGCTGATTCCGCCTGATCCGGGTATGACGCTGGCCAAAGCTTTTGATGCGGAGCCAAAGCTGGTTGAGTTGTACGACCAGGATGAGGAAGTTAAAGCGCTGATCGATATGGCGCGTAAGCTCGAGGGCGTCACGCGTAACGCGGGTAAACACGCCGGTGGCGTGGTAATCGCGCCGACGAAAATTACTGATTTTGCACCGCTGTATTGTGATGATCAGGGGCTACAGCCGGTTACCCAATTTGATAAGAACGACGTGGAATATGCTGGCCTTGTGAAGTTTGACTTCCTTGGTCTGCGGACACTGACCATCATCAAATGGGCGCTGGATATGATTAATCCTCGCCTTGCAAAAGAGGGCAAAGCCCCGGTTGATATTGCCGCCATTCCTCTCGATGATCCGGCATCATTCAAAATCCTGAAAAATTCAGAAACCACGGCGGTATTTCAGCTGGAATCGCGTGGTATGAAAGATCTGATCAAACGTCTGCAACCGGACTGTTTTGAAGACATGATCGCTTTAGTTGCGTTATTCCGTCCTGGCCCGTTGCAGTCAGGCATGGTGGATAACTTCATCGACCGTAAGCATGGCAGGGAAGAGATCTCCTATCCGGATATTCAATGGCAGCATGAGTCGCTGAAACCAATTCTGGAACCTACCTATGGCATTATCCTGTATCAGGAACAGGTAATGCAGATCGCCCAGACACTGGCAGGTTATACCCTGGGTGGCGCGGATATGCTGCGCCGTGCTATGGGTAAGAAAAAACCGGAAGAGATGGCAAAGCAACGTTCTGGTTTTGAATCTGGTGCAGTTAAAAACGGGGTCGACGGCGAACTGGCGATGAAGATTTTCGATCTGGTGGAGAAATTCGCTGGATACGGATTTAACAAATCGCATTCTGCGGCCTACGCACTGGTTTCTTATCAGACGCTCTGGCTGAAAACGCATTTCCCGGCAGAATTCATGGCTGCAGTAATGACTGCGGATATGGATAACACCGATAAAATCGTTACGCTGGTTGATGAGTGTCAGCGTATGGGATTAAAGCTTATTCCGCCGGATGTGAATACCGGACAATATCGCTTTACCGTCAATGAACGAGGTGAAGTGGTTTATGGAATAGGTGCGGTGAAAGGCGTGGGCGAAGGCCCTGTCGAAGCTATTATAGCCGCTCGCAATGAAGGCGGTCCATTCCGTGATCTGTTCGATTTCTGTAACCGGGTGGATATTAAGCGCCTGAACAAACGGGTCATGGAAAAGCTGATCTATGCTGGAGCACTGGATCGTTTAGGACCGCATCGGGCTGCAATTATGGCTTCTCTTGAAGAAGCGATGAAAGCGGCAGAGCAAAAAGCTAAAGATGCTGCATTAGGGCAAAATGATCTCTTTGGTGATCTTTTTGCGGATGACGGCGTATTACCAACTCCGACTTTTGCTGAGGTACCTGAGTGGTCTGATCAGAAGTGGCTGGATGGCGAACGAGAGACTCTCGGTTTATATTTAACCGGTCATCCGATAAATCAATACTTGGCGGAATTAAAGCATTATACTTCCGGCCGTTTATGTGATTTACAACCGACTGAACGTGATAAGCCTGCCACTGCGGCCGGGCTGGTACTGAATGCCCGAGTGATGGTAACCAAACGTGGTACCAAGATGGGGATTCTCACGCTGGATGATCGTTCTGGTCGTTTAGACATCACTTTGTTCAGTGAAGCACTGGAAAGATATGAATCTTTGCTGCAAAAAGACCGTATTTTAGTCGTAACGGGTCAAATCAGCTTTGACGAGTATGCGGGGGGCATTAAAATGTCGGCCCGCGAAGTGCTGGATATTGAAGATGCGCGAACCCGTCATGCACGGGGCCTACGGGTTAAAGTAACGCAATCAGAGCAGGCAGATCAGTTTTTACAAGGTCTTGCGGACATATTAATGCCTCATCGTGCAGGAATTTGCCCCGTGCATGTTTGTTATCGCAGAACGGGCGTGCAGGGACAACTGACGTTGGGGACTGAATGGCGGGTGACGCCGACCGATCAACTACTGGACGAATTGCGATCCCGTGTGGGTAAACAAGGCGTTGAGCTGATATTTGAGTAGCGATTTCGGATATAACTTATGAATATGAACTTTCTGGAATTTGAACAACCTATTGCTGAATTGCTGGCACAAATCGAAGAACTGAAGCACGTCAGTGCGAATGTTGGCAGCAGCGTGGATTTGACAGATGAGATCAATCATCTGGAAAAGAAAAATGAGGAACTGACCAGAAAGCTGTTTTCTGATCTGGGTGCCTGGCAGATTTCTCAGTTAGCGCGCCATCCACAGCGCCCGTATACCGCGGACTATATCTCCCGTATCTTCACTGATTTCGATGAAATGGCGGGTGATCGTGCATATGCTGACGACAAAGCGATTGTAGGTGGTACGGCTCGTCTGGATGGTCAACCAGTTATGGTGATTGGCCATCAGAAAGGTCGTGACACTCAGGAGAAAATTAAACGAAACTTCGGTATGCCTAGACCAGAAGGCTACCGCAAAGCCCTGCGGCTGATGCAGATGGCTGAACGTTTCAAAATGCCGATCATTACCTTCATTGATACACCTGGTGCATATCCTGGGGTGGGTGCTGAAGAGCGCGGTCAGTCAGAAGCGATTGCCCGTAACCTGAAAGTAATGTCAAGCCTGAAAGTACCGGTTATCTGTACTGTTATCGGTGAAGGTGGGTCTGGCGGTGCACTGGCTATAGGTGTTGGTGATCGCGTGAACATGCTGCAATAT
>JAYSBB010000200.1:0-3284 GCA_041915645.1 Tolumonas sp. | reverse complement strand
CGGCTGGATCAGGATCGTTCTGTTCCAGATTAACGTAGGTCTGATACACATCGGATTGCACGATGGCAAAAGAAACCCCGGTCGTTTTACTCAGTGCCTTAATATTGTCCACCGCCCCTTTGGAGCTCAGATTGCGTAATTCCGGCATAACATATTGTTTTAGATCGTCACCAATCCGGTAATAGGTATCGCTCTGATTTCCGGTGACGATGGCATTACTGGCTAACGCCGCCGCATTGCTGATATAACACAAAGCTAACAGACCAAGACTCTTCCTCATACACGCAACAGCTCTCATCATTTATGACCTCTTTAATTCCTGTTTAGTAATTTTTAGTTATGCGTTATTGGCAAAGCTGTGCTTCGCGATCCTCGGCTGAACAAACGATGGCGGATGTCTCACCCGCGTTATGTACCGAACTAAATGGTGGTATTTTGGTGCCCACCACCATGGCAGGGCGTTCTATCGGAGGCTGAGTTGCAACAGGAGATATTGGTTTTATTGGCGGCTGTGGCGTAACTGGGTTAGAGGCCTTGGTTACTGGCTTTGTCGCCATGATGGGTCGTGTATTTTTCACCGGTTCTGCACTGGCAGATGATAATGGGGTTCCCCCAGCTAGTAATTCTGCCGGTTCAAAATTCGGGTAAACCAGTTTCAACGCCACCAAGGCGATTACCAGCGCTAAAAATAGCGCGATCACTATGATGATCTTCCAATCATAGTGTGTACTTTTCATCTCGATTCCTGAATTTACATAAGCCATCGACCTGCCTCCTACAAGGTATCTTTCCTCTGTTTTGCTATACTGCTCGTCCGACGCAATGTGGTAATGGTGACAAGGTATGAAACTCAACCCCCGACAACTGGATGCAATGCAGTATGTATCCGGGCCCTGCCTGGTATTAGCCGGTGCCGGTAGTGGCAAAACCCGGGTCATTACCTCAAAAATTGCTTACCTGATCCGCGAATGTGGTTATCAGGCACGGCATATTTTTGCAGTCACCTTTACCAATAAAGCGGCCAAAGAGATGAAAGAACGTGTCGCACAGACACTGGGTCGTAAAGAGGCGCGCGGCCTGACAGTTTCTACCTTCCATTCTCTCGGGCTGGATCTGATCCGGCGGGAACATAAGCATCTGCAACTGAAAGCCAATTTTTCCCTGTTTGATGATGCCGATCAGATGAGTCTGCTCAAAGAGCTGACCGAGCTGGAGATACAAGGTGACAAGGAATTGTTACAACAATTAGTGCAGGCTATCTCGCGCTATAAAAATGATCTGATTCTGCCCGCGCAAGCGCTGAAACGAGCGCAAACACCAGATGAGCAAAAATTCGCAAAATGGTATGACCGCTATCAGCGGCAGATGAGTGCCTATAACGCGCTGGATTTTGATGATCTGATTTTGCTACCGACTTTGTTATTAAAAACCAATCAGGAAGTGCGCGAACACTGGCAAAGCCGCATTCGCTATCTGCTGGTCGATGAATATCAAGACACCAACACCAGCCAATATGAGCTGGTGAAGTTGCTGGTTGGCACACGCGCCCGTTTTACCGTGGTAGGTGATGATGACCAATCGATCTACTCCTGGCGCGGCGCGCAACCACAAAATCTGGTACGACTGCAGGAAGATTTCAGCAATCTGCGCGTGATCAAGCTGGAGCAGAACTACCGCTCGAAAGGCCGCATCCTGAAATGTGCCAACATCTTGATCGCCAATAACCCGCACGTGTTTGATAAACAGCTGTTTTCCGAATTGGATTACGGCATGCCGGTGCGTGTGCTAACCGCAAAAAATGAAGACCATGAGGCGGAAAAGGTCGCGGCGGAAATCATGGGCCATCGTTTCATGAACCGCACTAGCTGGAAGGATTACGCCATTTTGTATCGCGGTAATCATCAATCGCGCTTGCTGGAAAAGATCCTGATGCAAAACCGCATTCCTTACAAAATCAGCGGTGGCACCTCGTTTTTCTCACGTACGGAAATCAAAGACATCATGGCTTACCTGCGTCTGCTGGTGAACCCGGATGATGACAACGCCTTCCTGCGTGTCGTGAACTTGCCGAAGCGCGAAATTGGCCCCACCACGCTGGAAAAACTAGGGCAATATGCCAATCAGCGCGGCAAAAGCCTCTATGCTGCCAGTTTTGAGATTGGCTTAGAGCAACATCTGCATGGCCGTGGCTTACAGGCACTGCGCCACTTCTGCGAATGGTTATGCCGCATGAGCGATAATGCCGAACGCGGCAACAGTGAAGAAGTGGTGCGTGATCTCATCAAAGACATTCACTATGAAGCCTGGTTATACGAGACATCACCGAGTCCGAAAGCGGCGGAAATGCGCATGCAAAACGTCTCAACCTTATATCGCTGGCTGACCGACATGCTGGCGGGCGATCCGCAGCAAGACGAACCGGCACTGAGTTTAAGCGAAGCGGTGGCGCGCTTTACGTTACGTGACATGCTGGAGCGTAACGAAGGTGATGAAGAGCTCGATCAGGTGCAGTTGATGACCTTGCACGCATCAAAAGGGCTGGAATTTCCGTATGTGTTTATGATCGGTATGGAAGAAGGTCTATTGCCGCATCAGGTCAGCATTGATGAAGACAATATCGACGAAGAACGCCGTTTGGCCTACGTGGGCATTACCCGCGCACAGAGTGAACTCAGTTTTGTGTTATGCAAAGAGCGCCGCCAGTTTGGTTCGACGATGAACCCGGAGCCCAGCCGTTTCCTGCTGGAGTTGCCACAAGATGATCTGCAGTGGGAATTGCGCAAAGAGCCCGCCAGTGCCGAACAACGGCAAGAGAAAGGCAAAACCGGGATCGCCAATTTACGCGCCATGCTGAAAGCGAAAGGATAAAGCCATGCCATCTACCCGTTGGCGTATGCCGTTGACCCCGAAACTACGTCTCAGTTCGCTGGCTTTAGGCATTGTACCTGCGATTATCGTGCTCGGCTGGCTGGGGATCTGGCTGCCAACCTCTCTGCGGTTACTAATGCTGTCACTGTTTGATCAAATGGGTGAGCTGATTTATTACCCATTGGCAGCCATCGCGCTGGCCGGTGGATTTTTTCTCGCCGGGTTGTGGCGCCGCGAATTCCACTGGCAATATTTGCTGGAAGGCGGACTCGGAGTATGGATATTATTGAATTGGCCGATTTACTAAATCAGGATCTGGCTCTTGTGCCTTAAACATGGCAGGATGAGAACAAACCACAGCCAATAACCAGTGGTCAGAGAAGAATCAACAAGCTGAGAATGGTGGATAACACAAT
>JAYSBB010000199.1:0-3304 GCA_041915645.1 Tolumonas sp. | reverse complement strand
AATCTGACTCAGCACCGCACCGCATGGGCTGTACTTTTTGGCTCAGCCTTTTTTCTTGAACTCTGCGCCATGGTGTTTCAGCACATAATGGGGTTGCAGCCTTGTGTATTATGCATCTATCAACGAGTGGCCGTTCTGGGGATCATGGCTGGTGCAGCGATAGGTTTCATCAACCCCCAAAATCTGTTTTTGCGCTGGTCGGGATTACTGCTATGGGCTTACTCTTCAGTACAGGGGTTACAGATCGCCTTAAAACAAACTGATATTCAGCTTCATCCGTCACCATTCAATACCTGCGATTTATTTGTGACCTTTCCAGACTGGTTACCGCTCAATCACTGGATGCCATGGTTTTTCAACGGTACCGGTGATTGTGCAGAGATCCAATGGCAATTTCTGTCCTGGACAATGCCTCAGTGGCTGATTGTCGCTTTCGGTGCCTATACGCTGAGCAGTTTCGTGATCATTGCCGGCAATCTGGTCAGAGGGAAATGCTGCAGTTCGTAATCAATAACATAAAAAACCGAACGCCCTGATATAGGGCGTTCGATGCACTAAGCACACGATCGGGGAAAGCGGGCGTTATCTGATATAACCGTATTTATGCATAATGTTTCTGGCCTTATCACTTTTCAGATAATCCAGAAGCGCCGTGGCAGCCGGATTACCTTCACCTTTTTTCAGCAATACCGCGTCTTGAGTGATAGGGCTATAAAGTTCTGCTGGAATAATCCAGGCAGAGCCTTTCGTGATTTTTCCATCTTTATAAACCTGGGAAAGCGCAACAAACCCGATCTCAGCATTCCCGCTGTCAACAAACTGTTTTGCCTGCGTGATATTTTCACCTTGTACCAGTTTTGTAGCAACGGCAGCGGTTACCCCCAGTTTCTCCATCGCTTCAACAGCAGCAGCGCCATACGGTGCTGTTTTAGGGTTAGCAATTGCAAGATGGGTGAATGATCCTTTTTTCAACACATCCCCCTTAGCATCCACTTTAGCTGTATCAACTGACCACAAAACAAGCTGCCCTTTTGCGTAGGTAAACTGCGAACCAGCAAGAGCCAGTTCTGAATCCACTAATTTCTTTGGCGTTTTACTATCAGCACTGACCATAACCTCAAAAGGCGCACCATTTTGAATTTGAGCAAACAACTGCCCGGTTGCTCCAGCAGAAATGACGACCGTATCGCCCGTATCAGCCTTAAACGAAGCCGCTATATCTTCCAGCGGTTTTTGAAAATTAGCAGCAACAGCTACCTTAACTTCATCAGCATGAACCAGCATCGGGATCATCATTGTCAGACAGAGTGGAATGCGGAGTAAGCGGTTCTTCTGTTTCATAAAACATCCTTATCAGTAACACCGTTATGTTACTTTTGCATATCCCCTGCCAACAACACCAAACCGGGCCAGCCCGAACAAATAAAACGTAATTATTTGATTTAAAATGAATTTAATTGCAAAACCCAATGAAAACGATATGAAATAAATAAAAAACGACATTTTCATTGTCTGGTTTGTCATATACCGCATTACCAATGCGTACAAATGTAGTGCTATCCATGACCGGAATACCAGGATGAGACAAGATACGATAATCCCAAAAGAAATCTTTACGACGTCACCTGCCAAATGAGCGAAACCCCATTTCTATTTGCCTCATAAAACGGATTTGAATGAGACTAACGATAAGATTAACTATATACTCTTTGATCTAAAAATCGAGTCTCTCTTTCTATGTCACAAAAACAACAAGGTGGAACATTGAAAAACAAAATATTAATTATTCTTGGTCATCCGGCAAAAGACAGTTTTTGTAAAAGTATCGCCAATGAATACCGAGAAGCCGCCAGTAATGCCGGCCATGAAGTGAAACTTATTAATCTGGCGGAATTAGCGTTTGATCCCATTCTTCATGAAGGATACAACGTCATCCAGCCATTAGAACCCGATCTTATCAACGCACAGAACTCCATCTTATGGGCTGAGCATATAGTCTGGATTTACCCTAACTGGTGGGGGGCTATGCCCGCATTGCTGAAGGGCTTTATCGACAGAGTGTTTATTCCTGGTTTCGCCTTCAAATATCGGGATAATTCAAACTTATGGGATAAACTCCTTGGAGGTAAATCCGCTCAGCTGTACGTCACTATGGATTCTCCGCCATGGTATTACAGATGGTTTACCAAAATGCCGGGACACAAACAGATGAAACTTGCTATTTTAAACTTTTGCGGGATCTCGCCTGTGAAAATTTCCAGCTTTGGTCCGGTAAAATCTGCATCCGATATTCAAATAGAAAAATGGCTGCGAGCTGTACGCCATGATGCAGCACAGTCCGTTTAATGTGTTACCGTTTAATTTCAGACCTTCGGAGAATTACTGATGGGCGTGACACCCGATGAAGTAAAACAGATTTATGCCAATCATCATGATGCCAACTCAATCCTGATGGTGATTGATAAATCAGCGTCGTTTTTTTATTTCATTGATGGCGGTGAGCAGCTGATATCTCTGCCTGTTGGGTATGAAGACATTAGCGCCCGTTTTTTCAGGCACACACCGCCAACGCCGGATGACATTGAATATGCCATCAACTACATCGAAGATGAAATCGAAAAGGTGGTGCCTAAAATCCCTCATACTTTTGTTTTATGTAGTGCGGATGATTTTATCCGACAGATCGGTGAATTATGCGGAATTGAAGATTTACCACTGCCGACACTACCGAGAGATCAACTCGAAGAGCTTTTCGGACAATATGCCGAGATCTCCATGGGGCGACCGCCTCGCTCTCATGAAACAGATGTTACGCCTCGCTTCTATGCCCGGTTGTTGATCCTGCGGGAGTTTATGCACCATCTCAAATTCCCACACATAAAGTTCATGACAACTTAAAAAACGGCGCATGCCCCGACAGTGTCTAATTGCATCAGAAACTCAAGCCGGATGGGTCAAGTCTGTCAGACGGCTAGAATCTGAATTTTCATCAGTTAATACAGAAGTTATCCACTGAAATTGTGGATAACTAAGTTACAGACTATCTGAGTGGCGTTGCTCTTTTAAATCATCAACCGTTCTTGACTCACCCACAAAGCCGATGACCTCTTTCAGCCCATTTCGGTGTTCGTAATACAAAACATTGTTCCGACTGTATACAAGTGGCTGGCCAGCATCTCTGCAGCGCTTTACCGCTTCACGGGGCGCTGTTCCAGTTACGTGTTGGTGCATGATCTATAATTAAGTTGGGTATTCTAAACAGGAATTCGCATGATGGACTCCAGCGACTTTTTGGAACTACTTC
>JAYSBB010000198.1:0-3317 GCA_041915645.1 Tolumonas sp. | reverse complement strand
AAACGCGCGGTCATCATGCCGATAGCAGATAAAATATTGGAATAACCCGGCACGGAACGTTGGATCATGTCGGGAAAGACTTCAACGACCTTTTCGTCAAAGCAAAAGTCGCCCAATTGAGCAATCGGGGCGGCAAACAGTTGATCTTTCATGGCGGTAAACCAGAACAAAACAGAATGCGAAATTGCCGCGCATGTTAGCAGATATCCCGACAGAAGGTCAGTGTTTCCATGACGCCAGCATCGCTTGTCGCTAAGATAGGTTATCGCGTCAGTGTCGACGGAGCTTCATGTGCACAAAATAGACGAACAACAAGAAAGAACACAATTTGACCTCATCGTAGTGGGTGGCGGCATGGTAGGCGCTGCAGCTGCTTGTTTATTAGCCCAACAAGGTTGGCAGATCGCGGTAGTAGAGCAAACAGAACCGGAAGTCTATGCACCAGAGCAGGCAATGGATCTCCGTGTCTCTGCCATCAGCCCGGCATCGGTGGCGTTATTGCAACAAGCCGGTGTTTGGGATGCGATTTTGGCGATGCGGGTACGCGCCTATACCGAACTGGCGACCTGGGAAGTAAGCGGGTTGGAAACCCACTTTCATGCGCATGAAGCGGGCATTGCCGAGCTGGGTTATATCATTGAAAACCGTCTGATCCAGCTGGCGTTGTGGCAACAGTTGCAAACATTACCGAATGTTCAATTGTATTGTCCGGCACAGATAAATGCGCTGATACAAACGGATGAACAAGCAACAATAACGTTAAATAATGGTCAGGTGCTGTCGACGAGCTGGTTGTTGGCGGCAGATGGTGCGAATTCTAAAATTCGGGCCTTGGCTAAGATTGGCGTTAATAGTTGGGATTACCGGCAAGATTGTTTGCTGATCAATGTGGATCTGGAAGACGAAGCGCCGGCCATCACCTGGCAGCAGTTTTATCCGTCGGGTCCGCGTTCCTTTTTACCGCTGGCAGGGAACAAAGCCTCGCTGGTTTGGTATGACACACCGGCTCGGATCGCACAGTTAACGGCCATGACACCCGCTCTGCTGGAGCGGGAAGTGAAACGCCATTTTCCTGAACAGTTACCGGCTTGCAAGGTGACCCATTTCGGTAGTTTCCCGCTGACCCGCCGACATGCGCAACACTATTACCAAGGGCGAGTGATCTTGCTGGGGGATGCGGCGCACACCATTCACCCGTTGGCCGGACAGGGTGTGAATCTGGGCTTTAAGGATGTCGCTTGTTTGGTCGAACTTTGGCATTCCGTGCAGCAAAAACATCAAGATTTTGGCCAAAAACAATTGCAGCAATATGAACGTAAACGCCTGTGTGATAACACCTTGATGCAATCAACGATGGATCTGTTTTATGCAGGGTTTAGCTCATCACACATGCCGTTGAAAGTGTTACGCAATATCGCGTTGCTGGCGGCGGAAAACGCCGGCTGGCTGAAGCAAAAAGCCCTGCGTTATGCGCTTGGGCTGTAATTGTCTTGTTTGACCTGCTGTTCCACTTCCAGAAACACTTTCAGACTACGGGATAAGTGTTTCTGCTTGTGACGGATCAAATATAGTGGGCGCACGATATTGTTCATCCCTTGTAGCTGTAAGGTGCTCAGGCGGCCACTTTCCAGTTGTTCTGCAATGACGGCCCGGGATAAACAACTGACGGTCTGGCTGTGGCTGACCGCGTGTTTGATGGCTTCCGAGTTACCTAATTCCATTACCAGGTTAAAGTGGTGAAGTTGCGGTAACAGCAGTTGTTCGACCACTTCACGCGTGCCAGAGCCCGCTTCACGCAAGATCCACTGACATTGCGCCAGTTGTTCGGCGCTGACGGTTTTTCCCGCTAACGGATGTGTGGCCGCACAAAACAGCAGCAGCTCATCTTGTCGCCAGAGCTGGCTTTCCAGTTCCATGCGATGACAAGGGCCTTCAATAAAACCAATATCCACCTCAAAATTCGCTACCGCTTCGGCAATGTCAGCACTGTTTGCGACTCTTAATTCCAGTTGGATGCCGGGAAATTTTTCACGATAACGGGCGATCACGGCTGGTAACAGATAATTACCAATCGTGGTGCTGGCACCAATTTTTAATATACTGCGGCCATCAGCAAATAGGTTTTCCAGCTCTTGCGCCTGCTCCAGTAATGCCTGCGCACGTGGGAAAAGTAAGCGGGCATTTTCGTTGACAATCAAGCGTTTGCCTGCGCGTTCAAACAGTTGCACACCCAGCTGATTTTCGAGATCGGCCAGCGCACTGCTGACAGCAGATTGAGATAACGAGAGTTTCTCTGCCCCGCGAGTGGTGGACTGAGTGTCGATAACAGCGAGGAAAACTTCTAATTGGCGCAGTGTGATGTTCACAGTGATATCATTTTTTTGGATTGATTATTCAAATATAATCATTTTTAGTAATTAATTCATCTTTATTCTTTGTTTAGCCATTTTTCAGGTATAGCACGTAATGATATTCGAGGAGTGATTGACGGGAATAGTCAACCATTCCATTATCAACAGCGACGGGTAATCTCGCCTTCATTAAGGAGAAACGATGAAACTGTACTACGCTCCCGGTGCCTGTTCTCAGGCTTCCCACATTGCATTACGCGAATCAGGTTTAGATTTTCAGCTGGAAAAAGTCGATTTACGCCAGAAAATTACAGCGTCAGGCGAAGATTATCGCACCATTAATCCATTAGGTTATGTGCCTGCTTTACAACTGGACACCGGTGATGTGATCACCGAAGGCCCGGCGATCATGCAATTTATTGCTGATCAGGCTCCGGCATCTGGCTTGTTGCCGGCAGCCGGTGTTGCACGTTATCGCGCGATTGGCTGGTTGAATTTTATCGCCACAGAATTACACAAAACCTGTTCGCCGCTGTTTTCCCCAACTATCACCGAAGAACAATGTAAACCGATCATTGAACGTTTGTCATTGCGTCTGGATGCTATCGAGCATAAGTTCGCGGCAGGTGGTTATTTGATGGGCGTGAATTACTGTGTTGCTGATATTTATCTGTTTGTTGTGACTGGCTGGTTTGGTCGTTTGCAGATCCCATTGAAAAAATGGCCACACATCGAGCGTTTTCGCGAAGTGGTAGCTACACGCCCCGCAGTACAAGCTGCGTTAGAAGCCGAAGGGTTGATTTAACGCATCGCGTATTTGTATGAAAGCCCGCTTTGCGGGCTTTTTTGTTTGTGCGCCGGGCATGGCGCGCAGCGCTATGACAGGCGCTGTCTGGTAACTGTGGTGGCTATCAGATGACTTGGAGGTGAAAGTCCTCTACACACCCGGCAAGGGGAAGTGTTAGC
>JAYSBB010000197.1:0-3328 GCA_041915645.1 Tolumonas sp. | reverse complement strand
CAATATATCTTCTGCGTATCAAAACAGGGGCGCTTAGAGTGGGCTACGCCCTACGCACAAGAGCTGATCGGCAAGATCAATGGCGATATTCTGGAAACGTGGAAAAGCATTCAACCCGACATCGCCCGTTGGATCACATCCGAGCATCGGAAAGAGCCGCTGCAACTGAACCAATTCACCCCGCCGATCCAAGCCGAATATGCCGGAGAATATGATCAGCTGCATGCATTGATCCGTTTGGTAACACCGAAAAAACGGGGCACAGAAGAAGATTTACAACGCGAACTTAATCTCACCAAGCGCGAGTCACAAGTGCTCTATTGGCTGTCATTCGGTAAAACCAATTGGGAAATTGCCACTATTCTTGAAATGAGCCCAAGAACAGTGAACAAACATCTTGAGCAGATCTACAAAAAGCTCAATGTTGATAACCGCACTGCGGCAGCAAGTATTTCACTGAGGTTATTGGAATAAATTGACCTAAAGTAAAGAATATATGAATCAGCCTTCAGAGCTGAATTCGCGAACTTAGGTTGCTTATTGCACCGGCGGAACCCTTGCTTGCTGATTTAATACACCTAATCAGGGGATCGGTTGCAATAGCCCACCTCTATGAGTAGTTTTACTCGTTTAATGAGGTGTCAAGGAATGCTGGGGCAAATCAATTTCTTTGCGACCTAGACCGATATTCTATAGCTGCAACAAACAAACCTAGCGACGATGCGGTTTGCCTGATTTCGATTTGTTGCTTCCGCCTTGACCAAGTGCTTTCGCGCGTAGATTTTTCTTAGATGGTTTACGCTTAGTGCTACTCGCCTCTTCCTGCACTATGAGATCAGGCTCAAAACCCTCCATCCACTGCAGGATAAAATGTTCGCCCGTGAGCTTTTCAACATCTTCGATCAGGTATTTCTCTTTATGCGAGACCAACGAAACAGCCAAGCCCGCTTGACCTGCCCGGCCTGTTCGACCAATACGGTGAATATAGTCTTCGGCGTTGTATGGCAGCTCATAATTGATCACGTATTGCAGTTGCTTGATGTCCAACCCGCGCGCGGCCACATCGGTGGCGACAAGCGCACGCACTTGTCCGGTTTTAAACTCTTCCAGGCCGCGATCGCGGGCACCTTGGGATTTGTCACCATGTACCGCAGCTGCTTTGATACCATCTTTTTCAAGCTCGCTAGCGAGTTCATCCACCGCTTGTTTGGTTCGAGTGAAGATAAGCACCTGTTGCCAATTTTTCGAGCCTATCAGGTACGCCACTAAACCCGCTTTGCGTTTGTTATCGACTTCGTAAAAGCGTTGTTCAATTTTCGCTGCTGTCGTATTTCGTTCCGCAACTTCGATCAGTTTTGGCTGCTTTAAAATGGTTTTGCTTAAGGAAAACACGTCATCGTTAAAGGTTGCGGAAAAGAACAAGGTTTGGCGCGTTTCGGGCAGGCGTTTTAGGATACGTTCAATATCGACTATGAAGCCCATATCCAGCATGCGATCTGCTTCATCGAGAACCAGTGTCTCGACCGTGCTTAGGTCGATCACCTCTTTGATGGCAAGCTCTAACAAACGACCCGGTGTCGCCACGAGAACATCACAGCCTTTATTTAGCGCATCGATCTGTGGGTTAATACTCGCCCCACCATAAGCTACGACTGCATTGAGACCTAAACCTTGACTGTATTTCGAAAAGCTTTGATGTACTTGTTGAGCCAGTTCCCGCGTTGGCGTCAGCACTAATACACGAATGGCTTTTTCAGATGTTTCCTGAACGATGTGGCGTTGGATCAATGGCAAAGCAAATGCGGCTGTTTTACCAGTGCCCGTTTGCGCTCCCGCCATGACATCGTGACCTGCAAGGACTTCTGGGATCGCCGCTTGTTGAATCGGCGTTGGCGTTTGATAACCAAGGGTATCCAGTATAGCCAATAAATCCGCATGAAGACCTAGGGTGGAAAAACTCATAAAAAAGCACCGCTTACAATAAATTCAGACGGCGCTATTGTAGCATCGAAACCTTAAAGACTCTCAGAGAGAATCATACTCATGCATTGGTTGTCCGTGATTTATATAACGCCTAATTAGGGGTGCAATTCACTGAATAACTGATTGCACTAATACCCGATGGCGCGAACTGGTTCTGACAAGACGAAAGCTGTTCGTCATATGTCTCACCGGCTGTGCCTACACATGTACCATCATTGATGACGGGACCATTTTCTGTAAGAGCCTCCATTCGGCAGTAGAAACTATAGGTCTTCCCTTCGCTTTGTGTACAATTACCAGCACATATTCTGCTTTCACTTGCACAGTTCTCATCAATTTCTGTTTTGTCACCCTGACATTGCCGCATGGTACTGAGACAGTCTTGAACACACTCCTCAGCTGTTGCCGCCAAGGTTGACTCTGTTCCAGCAAATAAACAGCCAGATAACAGAATCATCAGGCTCAACATTTTCTTCATTTGTTGCTCCTTGCATGACATGACCTTTTGTTAAGTTAATTATATTCCCCTTGGTCTGAAATTAGCCACGTTGAATGCGTCATAAACCGGCCAAAAGACCGGTTATGATTAATCAATTCTGGAAGTAATTGCGGGCATTCTGGTAACAAATATTTTTTACCATATTTCCCAACAGTTCCATGTCGTAAGGCACTTCGCCATTTTCCACCCAGCCGCCAACCATATTACATAGAATACGACGGAAGTATTCATGGCGGGTATAAGACAGGAAGCTGCGAGAGTCGGTCAGCATCCCCACAAACTGGCTTAGCAAGCCTAATTGTGACAATTGTTCCAGCTGACGCTGCATGCCGTCTTTCTGATCGTTAAACCACCAACCGGAACCAAACTGGATTTTCCCGGCAATACCGCCCCCCTGGAAGTTACCAATCATAGTCCCCAGCATTTCGTTATCGCGAGGGTTGAGGCAATACAGGATGGTTTTCGGAAGCTCATTGGTGACATCCATCGCATCCAGCAGTGATGCCAGCTCGAACGAAAAATTCTTATCACCGATGGAATCAAAGCCAGCATCAGCCCCCAGCAGACGGAACATACGGGTATTATTGTTACGCTGTGCCCCCATATGCAGCTGCATAACCCAGCCACGTTTGGCATATTGACGCCCCAGCCAGACCTGGACGGCTGTGGTGTATTGTGCAATTTCCAGCTCGGTCAATGCACCGCCATTCATCCGTCGATGCAGGATCTTATCCAACTCAGCTTCCGCCGGTACCGCAGCAAAACGCAGAACTTCGATACCGTGATCAGCAGCCCGGCAACCATGAGCCGCGAAATGATCCAAACGACGATCTAAAGCAGTCAGTA
>JAYSBB010000196.1:0-3336 GCA_041915645.1 Tolumonas sp. | reverse complement strand
GTACCTAATCCAAGATCAGTTTCGGTATCACTGATCCAGCGTTGGCCTAGTGCAAAGGACATCTAAAACTCCACAGGTATCAAAAAATAACTATTCGAAAGCAACTGCTACGCAGCTTAAGCGAAGGTCGGGTATGCCGACCTGAAAAAGGGGCGCTATATTACCCGAAGCTTCACCTAGGGTCATCCGCTATCAAGTAAAGTTTTTGTGAGGAGATGAATGAGAGAATAGTCGAAAAATCACTCAACCATTTGATCATCTTGTCAGAAATTGTCAGTAGTCGTTGCCAAAAAAGCTTGGTTTGGTTACTCTGCATATCCAGCCAGAGCGGGCGTAGTTCAATGGCAGAACTTCTGCTTCCCAAGCAG
Organism: Tolumonas sp.; assembly: GCA_041915645.1. GTDB lineage: Bacteria > Pseudomonadota > Gammaproteobacteria > Enterobacterales > Aeromonadaceae > Tolumonas. The sequence continues at coordinate 2,968 of JAYSBB010000196.1, read as the reverse complement.
ATAGCGTGGGTTCGATTCCCATCGCCCGCTCCAATTTTCCTCTATCGCCTGATTTATCCTTGCCGTTTATTTTTAGTGCTCTCGGTCTATCTTGTTACAGAATAGGTAAATATTATTTCTGTATTAACAAAACGTTGCTAATCTGTTGCAGATAAAAATGACTAACTACTAATCGGCGAGGAAAGGATGCCATTACTGCTAGGTAGTTTACGCGGCAAGTTTGTGTTGCTGATGGCGATAGCTTATATCGTCACAATCGCATTGACCTTGTTGGCGTTTAATAACGTCAGTAGCAGTATCACGCGCACGCTGGGTGTGCGTTTTGCTGAGAAACAGGTGCTGTATGAAAAAGCTCGCATCCGTGCGCCGATCCTCAAAGAGATCGCGTTATCGCGGAAATTATCTGATTCACCGATGCTGCAGGCATGGGCGAAAGATGAATCAAACCCGGCATTAAAAGCGCAAGCCCTGCAGGAGCTGGAAAGTTTCCGTCAATCTTTTCAGGATGGTAGTTTTTTCTATGTCATTGATAGCTCCCGTCACTATTACTACAACGATCATCAAAAACAATATAGTGGTCATGAGCTGAGATTCACGCTGGATCCACAAATTCCACAAGATAAGTGGTATTTCGTTTCCCGTACGCATGATGAACGGTACTCACTCAATGTCGATCATGATGTGGCGCTGGATGAGACTAAAGTCTGGATCAATACGCAAATCCGCACCAACGATGGCCGCTATCTGGGCATGGCTGGCACGGGTATGGATCTCTCGGCGTTTGTGCATACGTTTATTAAGAACGGGAATGATGGTGTTACCAACATTTTAATCGATGAGAGTGCCGCGATTCAGGCGCACCCCAAGCGGGAATACATCGATTTAAATAGTCAGGCGAAAGATACCAAGGTGCGTTTTACCTTATTCAATCTGCTGTCTGTGCCGCAAGATCGTAGGGCGTTGCGAACAGCGATAACAGAACTGCAGGCGGCGCCTGAGCAAGTCAAAACTCTGTTTCTAACCTTAGACGGGCATGTGCAACTGGTCGGACTGGCTTATTTGCCGGAAATGCACTGGCTGAATGTCACCGTGATGGATCTGGATAAACTGATTGGTGGCCAGATTTTCTCTTCGTTGATACTGGTTTTGGTGTTAGCGCTGTTTGTCTGTTTGCTGATTGTTACTTGGATTTTGCAAAAGCTGGTATTGAAACGGTTGGATCCGCTGGATGGGGCTGCACGCCAGGTGGCCGCCGGTAACTATTCTGTGCGCTTAACAGATAAGCGGAATGATGAAATCGGCCGGTTAGCTGTTGGGTTTAATCGCATGGCGGAGACTATTCGTGACAACACCAGTTTATTGGAAGAACGGGTGCAGCAACGAACTGAAGATCTGCATAGCGCGAATCTGCAGCTGGAACAGAAAAACAAACAGATCCTGGATTCGATCCGTTATGCCCGCATGATCCAAAGCGCTATTTTGCCGCGGTATGACTTGCTGAGTCGTTATCTGGCGGAACACATGGTGATCTGGCTGCCACGTGATGTGGTGGGTGGTGATTTTTATTTTCTGCAGCCCGATGAGGATGGTTGTTATATCGGTGTTGTCGATTGTACCGGCCACGGTATTCCGGGCGCTTTTATGAGCATGACGGCGAATGCCGTGATCCGCCAAGTGTTGACTGGCTCACGCGACAAACCATTATCAGATTTACTGTTGTCGATCGATGAACAACTCCGGCTGACGTTACAGCATAGCCCTGATTCGGTGGGGCTCGATTATGGTCTCGATATCGGCTTGTGTCGTCTGTCAGCTGCGGAAGTTGAATATGCCGGTTGTGGTGTTGACCTCTATCTGTCGGGTGCTGGCGAAGTGCAGCGCCTGTCTTCTGCCCGTAGGGGGTTAGGTTATAAACGCCGGACTCGCCGCGATAAACCGATCACCACTTATCGGTTGCCATTGACCGCAGACAGCCGTTGTTATCTGGTTAGTGACGGCTTGTTAGACCAATCTGGTGAACCGAATGGTTATGGTTTTGGCCGTCAGCGTTTCCAGCAACTCTTGTTGCAGTGGCAGTCATTATCGTTGACTGAACAACAAGTTAAGTTAGTTGAAGAGTTAACTCGTTATCAGGGAGAATTCCCACAACGAGATGATATTACTGTATTTGGTTTCGCTATTTCACCGTTATCGCGAGGGAGCGTTTAGATGCAGCAGATTAATCTATGGTCGTTACATCGGCAGTTTGAAGAAGCGAATATTCAGATCTGCTTTAATGGCCCGTTGACGCACAGCATCATTGAAGAGCTGGGGATGGCGGTGCGTCGTTATCTGGAAAATGAAACACCAGGCACTGAAAAAATGATGGATATTTTTTCGGTTTACATCGAACAGACACAAAATGTGCGTAATTATGCGCGCAAGAAGCAATCGGCGGAAACTCCGGCGCTTTACAATACCATTACGCTGACCATTGGTCGGCAGGGTGAACAGTACGTCGTGGTGTCGGGTAACGTGATCGATCTGGCCGATGTATCGCCGTTGGTCGACAAAATTGAGCAACTCAGAACATTGGATGCTGCCGGACTCAAAGCGTTGTATAAAGAACAACGCCGGAAACCACTGACTGATGAGGCCAGTGGCGCAGGGTTAGGGCTCATTGATATGGCAAGGAAGACCAGCCAACCGCTGGAATATCAGGTTCAACCTATCAATGATAAGACTGCGTTTTTCACTTTACAGGCAGTAGTGTGAGGCTTTTTTGATGGATCATTTATTTATTTCGGCAACCACGTCATCGCCAGCTGTCAGTTTTAATGCAGAGACGGGCGTGTTGCAAATGACGGGTGAAAGTTACCCGGAAAACACCTTTGAGTTTTATCATCCGATCATCCATTGGGTAAAAGAATATCTGAAAACAGCGGCAGGCAAAGTGGCGCTGCAATTGGAAATGCCTTATCTCAACACC
>JAYSBB010000195.1:0-3339 GCA_041915645.1 Tolumonas sp. | reverse complement strand
GCATCGATACCGTAAGGAATGATGTTGTACAGTTTACCGGAGAAGTTAACTGGTGAACCGTGAGTCAGGTGACCACCGTGTGCCAGATTCATACCTAATACGGTATCACCTGGTTTCAGCAGTGCCATATAAACAGCAGCGTTCGCTTGCGAACCAGAATGTGGCTGCACGTTCGCGTAAACCGCGCCAAACAGCGTCTTAGCGCGTTCAATCGCCAGGGTTTCTGTCTTATCAACAAACTCACAACCACCGTAGTAACGCTTACCAGGATAACCTTCAGCATATTTATTGGTTAACTGTGATCCCTGTGCTTGCATTACACGTGGGCTGGTGTAGTTTTCAGAAGCAATCAGCTCGATATGCTCTTCCTGACGCTGTGTTTCCTCCACAATTGAAGCCCACAGCTCCGGATCATAATCGGCGATGTTCATATCACGCTTCAGCATTATTAAGTGTCTCCTGACTCATGGCGTCATGTTAGGGTATTGTTATATTCTACCGCGCTTGCCAGTCAGGTGCATCAATAAACCGACTCTTTTTACAAAGTTACTGTTGCAGCATGGTTGTTTTTGTCGTGGATACGCCATTGGTCATTTTTTGCTGTTTTTCCAACGAAAATGCTGACAACGTACAAGAATCTACGGTAATCTTGCCAATTAGCATGAAAACCGCCTTAGCTCTGATGTTTTTTGCACACAAAAGAATCAGAGTGGAAGGAAAATGAAAAATCGCTGCACGTTTACTGAGGATAGCGACTCAATGACTGCAAAGTTCCGCATTTTAGTGCTTAACGGCCCGAATCTGAATCTGCTGGGAAAACGTGAACCCGGGATCTACGGCGCTGCAACACTGGACGATATTGTCAGCCGTTTGCAACAACTTGCCATGAATATGGATGTTGAACTGACGCACCAACAATCTAATGCGGAATATGAACTGGTGGATACCATCCATCAGGCGATGGGAAAAATTGATTTTATCCTCATCAATCCGGCAGCTTTCACTCATACCAGTGTTGCAATTCGTGATGCTTTGTTGGGTGTAGCTATTCCGTTTATCGAAATTCATTTATCGAATGTTCATGCCCGTGAGCCCTTCCGTCATCACTCCTATTTGTCTGATGTGGCTAAAGGCGTGATATGTGGTTTAGGTGCTGATGGATATGAATTCGCACTTACCGCGGCCGTCCGTTATCTGGAACGGTCATCCCCTATTTGAACAAGCAGAAGAAGTTGAACTGAGAATGCAAATGGATATCCGTAAAATCAAAAAACTGATCGAGCTGGTTGAAGAATCCGGCATTGTTGAACTGGAAATCACCGAAGGTGAAGAGTCAGTTCGCATCAGCCGCGCAGTCAGCGGTCAGGCGGCACCTATGGTCAATTTTGCAGTACCACAGGCACCTCAAGCTGCAATGCCAGCAGCTGCTGCTGTCGCCCCTGCAGTAAGCGCCGCAGCACCAGAAGCTGTAAACGGCCATACTATGCGCTCACCAATGGTGGGGACGTTCTACCGCTCTTCTGGCCCAGATGCAAAAGCATTTGTTGAAGTGGGTCAATCGGTAAAAGTGGGTGATCCACTGTGTATCGTTGAAGCCATGAAAATGATGAACCAGATCCAATCTGATAAATCGGGTGTGGTGAAAAGCATTCTGGTTGAGAACGGCGACACCGTTGAATTTGATCAGCCTCTGTTTATCATCGAATAAGAGAGCTTCTTATGTTGGATAAAATTGTCATCGCTAACCGTGGTGAAATCGCTTTGCGCATCCTGCGGGCATGCAAAGAGCTGGGAATCAAAACGGTAGCCGTGCATTCCACCGCAGACCGCGATCTGAAACACGTTAAACTGGCTGACGAAACCATCTGTATTGGTAAGCCGTCGGCTAAAGATTCTTATCTGAACGTGCCTTCTATTATTGCTGCAGCAGAAGTCACCGGGGCCGTAGCGATTCACCCTGGTTATGGCTTCTTGTCTGAAAATGCCGACTTTGCTGAGCAAGTAGAAAAATCCGGCTTTATCTTTATCGGCCCACGAGCCGAAACCATCCGTTTGATGGGTGATAAAGTATCCGCTATCAATGCAATGAAAAAAGCGGGCGTACCCTGTGTACCAGGTTCTGGCGGCCCTATCGGCGATGACGCCAAAGAAAATGCGGCCATCGCGAAGCGCATCGGTTATCCGGTAATCATCAAAGCAGCTGGTGGTGGTGGTGGTCGCGGTATGCGTGTAGTACGCCACGAAGAAGAACTGCAAAACTCTGTTGCACTGACCAAATCAGAAGCAGGCCAGTTCTTTGGCAACGACATGGTTTACATGGAAAAATATCTGGAAAATCCTCGCCATATCGAGATCCAGGTATTAGCCGATGGCCAAGGTAATGCGATCTATCTGGGTGAACGTGATTGCTCTATGCAACGTCGTCACCAAAAAGTGGTGGAAGAAGCACCTGCACCGGGCATTACAGAAGAAATGCGTCGTTATATCGGCGAACGTTGTGTTCGTGCTTGTATCGAAATTAACTACCGTGGTGCAGGTACTTTTGAATTCCTGTACGAAAACGGCGAGTTCTATTTCATCGAAATGAATACCCGTATTCAGGTAGAACATCCGGTAACAGAAATGATCACCGGTGTCGATCTGATCAAAGAACAGCTGAAAATTGCTGCTGGTCAGCCGCTGTCGATCAAACAGGATGAAATTCGTATTCGCGGCCATGCGATCGAGTGTCGTATCAACGCCGAAGATCCACAGACGTTCCTGCCGGCACCCGGCAAGATCCAGTGGTTCCATGCACCGGGAGGTTTAGGTGTGCGTTGGGATTCGCATATTTATTCTGGCTATACCGTACCACCGCATTACGATTCGATGATCGGCAAATTGATTTGTTATGGTGAAAACCGTGATGTGGCTATCGCGCGTATGCGCCATGCACTGGATGAAATTGTGGTAGAAGGGATCAAGACCAACATTCCACTACACAAAGAAATCCTGCGTGATGAAAATTTCCACAACGGTGGCACCAATATTCACTATCTACACAAGAAGTTAGGTCTCTAAGCCCTCCTTCTTATTTAAGGCCGCGCTCATTCGCGGCCTTTTTTATGCGAGCAACCTCACAATTTATCCTGCTATTCTTTACGTTTTGCGCTAAAATGATACAACGCTCACAGTTTTATAAAGTGTTATGCTATCTACCAGTTTTGATGACAACCCACAGCGTCTGCTAATTTTACCGATTCTGCTGCTCACCTTTGCTCATATGCCACAGGTGATGATTGCTAATATCGATTATACCGGACACCTCTGGTTGACCATCTTTAAGGGGCTGCAGCAATC
>JAYSBB010000194.1:2918-3363 GCA_041915645.1 Tolumonas sp. | reverse complement strand
AGCGACCAGTGCGGTGGTAACTGCACCTGCGGCCATGGCAGCTAATGCCAACAGAGGTTTATTCATCGCGCCCAGCAATGCCACAATTGGGCCACCGTGTGCAACCGCGTTAGTTACACCGAATACGAAGGCCATTACTGCGGCGACGATACTGCCCAACATGTTGGCTGGAATAACTGCCAGTGGATCTTGTGCAGCAAACGGGATCGCGCCTTCAGAAATACCGACCAGACCCATGGCTGCCGCAGCTTTACCTGCTTCAATTTCGTCTTCATCGAACAGATCCATCTTACGACCAAGGAAAGTTGCCAGACCCATACCGAGTGGTGCTACCGGGATCGCACAGGCCATCGCGCCCATGAATTGAGTTTGACCTGAAGCAATCATGCCAACAGAGAACAGGAACGCGACTTTGTTGACCGGGCCACCCATGTCAAAGCCAGCC
>JAYSBB010000194.1:0-2908 GCA_041915645.1 Tolumonas sp. | reverse complement strand
TAACAATGCCTAACAACACCAGACTGCCACCACTCATGGAAACCAGCATGGCATTCAGGCCTGTCATCAAACCGGCAATAGGGGCACCGATGATGAAGATAAAGATCGCGGCGATAAACAAGGTACCGGAGAGTGGTGCAATCAAAATAGGCACCAATGGACGCAACATTTTGTTGTAATCACGAGTAGCGATCCAGCGCACAAAATAACCAACCAATAAACCAGCAACAATGGCACCAATAAAACCGGTACCCGCAGTCGCACCATAGAACGAACCATCATTGGCAATCCAACCACCAATGAAACCCGGCGCCAGTGCTGGGCGATCACCAATTGCATAAGCAATATAACCGGCCAAAATTGGGATCATCAGCTTGAATGCGACGACACCGACATTCAGCACCGAGTTCCACATACTACCGGCTGGAATTGCCATACCGCCCGGGGTCGGATCACCACCGATTGCCAGAGAGAGCGCAATCAATAAACCACCGGTAACAACGAACGAGATCATGTGGGAAACACCGTTCATCAGGAAGCGGTAAAGATCGGAACGGGTTTGCGTGGATTTATTTCCTTCAGCAGGCATAACATTCCCCTGAGGTTGATATGGTGCAGCCGCTAACGCTTGTTTGATTAAGTTTTTGGCATCTTTAATCGGGGCTTTAACACTGGTTTTTATCACTTTCTTACCGGCGAATCGGTGCATATCCACTTGTTTGTCACAACTCACGATAATGGCGTCTGCATCCGCGATTTCTTTTGCGGTGGGGGCATTTTTAACGCCAATCGAACCGTTGGTTTCAACTTTAATTTTGTAACCTAATTCTTTGGCGGCTTTTTCCAGTGCCTCCGCTGCCAGATAGGTATGTGCAATCCCCGCAGGACAGCCAGTAACCCCGATCAGGAAACCTTTGTTGGCGCCTGATGGTGCTGCAACCGGCGCTGCTTTGGCGGTCAGTAAGGCCAACGCTTCACGGCTGGATTTGGCAGTAATAAGGGAATCGACAAAGCCATTTTCTATTATTTTAGATTAAAGTTCCGCCAAGACACCGATGTGATGATCAGCACCACCGGCAGGTGACGCAATCATAAAAAACAGCTTGGATGGCTTGCCATCTTCTGCGCCGTAATCCACGCCTTTGCGACTGACACCAATGACTACAGCGGGTTCAATAACCGCAGGGCTCTTGGCATGTGGCAGTGCAATGCCATCTTCAAAGCCAGTGTTACCAATGGCTTCACGTGCCTGCACGTCTTGTAAAAACTGCAGTTTATCTTTCACCTTTCCTTGTGCGGACAGCATCTCGATCATTTCACGAAATACGGCGTCCTTGGTGGTTGCCTGCAAATCGAGGCATATCAATTTTTCATTGATGAGGTTAGTGATCATAGCGATTCCCAAATGTTTACGGTGCAATAAGCACCGATATTCCTAAATAATGCGAGCCAGTGACATCCATGTACTGAATCGGCATTTCCCCATTAAGCGATGGCATTATGTGGGGAATAAACAGCTGGAAAAATCGGAAAGAAAACGCATAAACTGGATTTTTGTACCATAAAAATTGCAGTGTGATTGAGATCTCATTGTATGGGGAGCAAGTATTCAAATTACCTGTTCAGATCTGAACGATACTTATGGATAAGCGCAGGGATATCATCAGGAAACAGCTAATGTCGAAAAAGAAGAATAAAAATTTGCTTTCATCAAACCGATCGTTTGCCCGGGAATTGAGTACGCATTTTTCAGCGTTAGCATCAAAAGCCAGTGAAGCTTTAGTGCGAATGGCTGATGGTAGTGACACCGAAGCGCTGCATGATCTGCGGGTCAACTTACGCAGTTTGCGGGTATTACAAGGGTTGTATCCTCGCTGCCATATCATACGGGAACAAAAGAAACAGTTAGGCATTGCCGCAGCGTTGACGGGGCAAAATCGGGATCGGGAGGTCAGCTTGGCGCTGGCTGAATCGCTATATGCTAAAACAGGTTGTGGAGCGGAGATGGTCTCTTTGCTAGCAAATAACTTGCTGGTATTACGACAGCATTTATTGCCTGATTTGCAGGCCACCGCTTTAGCAGAAACGTTAACACAAGTGAGTTCGGTCTGGGATAGAAAAACGCGGCATAAGCGTAAAAGTGTTTTGCAATCAGCTGCCCGCCAGAAATCACGTCAATTGGAAAAACGCTTTTTGAAAGCGGCAGCGAACTTAAAACTAAGTTCTCCGATTGCTGATTGGCACTCATTACGTTTACAGGTAAAACAGCTACGTTACTGGGGGCAAGGGTTTGCAGCTGTATTAACCAAACGGCAGAATCGTCGGTTATTGGTATTAACTGAGTTACAGCAACGCTTAGGGTTATTGCATGATATTGCTTTATTTGAAGAACAATGGCCTCAAGAACTAATAGTGCCGAAACAATGGCAAAAACACTTAAAGAAGCGGCAACAACAGGCATTGAAAGATGCTGCCGGTGTGCTGCAGCATCTGAAAAAAATTTGGTGAAACATAAAAAGCCCTGAAGTCTATCAGGGCGCTATGTATTAATTGAGAGCCAGAAAATCGAAAAACTCTGGTTTTAATGTACCTACTAAAGTAACAACACCGAGCACGGCAAAAATACCCGCAGCAATACTGTGTACCAGCTTGACCGGCATCTTTTGCGCTATTTTTTTGCCCAGCAACACAGCCGGTACGTTGGCGATCATCATGCCCAGCGTTGTACCCGCCACGACAGGAAGCAGCGTCTGATATTTAGCTGCCAGCGCGACGGTGGCAACTTGTGTTTTATCGCCCATCTCAGCCAGAAAGAAAGCCACCAGTGTGGTCCCCAAAATACCAAAATGAGCCAGCTTGGCATCAGCTTCATCAAATTTATCGGGGATCAGCGTCCATAAAGCCATGG
>JAYSBB010000193.1:0-3371 GCA_041915645.1 Tolumonas sp. | reverse complement strand
GTTCGAAGAGTTTTTTCTTGTTCATGTGACTATGTTGACGGCTTGGGAGGATCCATCAACCCCCAAAAGGGGATCAAGAGACGATCGTCACATTCGGCTGTCAATGGGGGACGGGTGAACGGTTACCTGGGTACGAGCCACGACTTTTTGTTCCAGTTTTTCATTCAGTTCTTTATTAATGGCGTGTTCTTGTTGCAGATTATCGGCAAACGATTGTTGTGCCTGCCAGTCATCGGCATGCCGATGCTGCATCTCATTGATACTATTCACGATGGCGTCCAGTTCATCGCCGGAAGCTGGCGGGCGGCGTTCCAAGGTGATCGGTTGCGGTGGTGCGCTCACATCTAAATGTTGTAAAAAACCGGTGATCTTATGCAGATGGCGGATCAGCTGATGGTAAAAAATCAGCAGGATAAAACAGGAAACCAGTAACGTTTTTAAGGTTTGCGTGATCAGAATAATCAGACTTTTTTGCCATAAACGTTGGTAGATAGGTTCTAGGGGCTGTTGATCTTTCGAGGCGAATTATTGAGCGGCATGGCGACTTGATATAATCACTTTCGCCAAAAAACAATCCACACCAAATCACCATGCCTCGAATCATGCTAACAGATGAATACTGGTCAACGCTATCCAGACTTATGCTTCAAACCGGACGAGTCTATAACAAGCCTGAACACCGTATGACCCTCGAAGGTATTTTGTACCGAATGCGAGTGGGTTGTCCTTGGCGCGATATACCTCGTGCATTTGGTGACTGGAATACGATTTACCGTCGTTTTAATCTCTGGTCAAAAAAAGGTGTTCTTCTTCAATTGTTTACTGCGTTAAAACAATCACCTGATTTCGAATGGGAATTTATAGACGGCAGTATTGTCAGAGCACATCAACATGCGACCGGGGCTTCCACTCATGAATGTGAATCGATAGGAAAAAGCCGATGTGGTAATACAACGAAAATACATTTAGCAGTGGACAGTTATGGTTTACCCATTGATTTTCTGCTCACTGGCGGTGAAGTTCACGACAGCAAAGCGGCTCCGGAATTAATCGCTCGTTTACCGGATGCCGATGCTGTTGTTGCTGATAAAGGTTACGACAGTGAACTCATTCGCGAACTGATTAGGAAAAGAGCGGTAAACCGGTGATCCCCCGAAAAGCAAATTCCAAGACGGGTAATGCCGATATTGATTGGTATTTATACAAATACCGGCATTTAGTTGAAAATGCATTTGCGCGGCTGAAACATTATCGAGCGATTGCAACTCGATATGACAAATTAGCCCGAAATTACGCCAGTACGCTGGCACTGGCTTGTTGCATGATGTGGCTACCGATGTGAGATGTATGAAATTTCATCGGCAAAGATCAACAGCCCCTAATTTTCACATTTATCAAAATAAAAAAGAGGGCATGAAAACATGCCCTCTTAATTTATCTAGCTTTTTGAATCGTTATTACTTCTTTTCTACCTGCGGTAGACCAGTGCTAGCTGACGCTGAAAGCAGGCCTGTTTCTACATAATTGATCAGTTTGGCGCGTGTATCGGTGATATCCAAGTTGCGCATGGTTAACTGACCAATACGGTCATCAGGGGAGAACATGGAGTCGCCTTTTTCCATGGTCAGACGTTCTGCTTGATAAGTCAGGTTATCGGACACAGTGTTCAGGATCGAATAGTCGTTACCACGACGCAGCTCTAAAGTTACTTCACCCGTGATAGCACTTGCAACCCAACGCTGTGACGCATCACGTAACATCAGCGCCTGTGAGTCGAACCAGCGGCCTTGATACAAGAAACGACCTAACTGACGACCATGTGCATGATACAGTTCAATAGTGTCTTCGTTATGTATACCAGTTACTAAACGTTCGTAGGCAATATGCAACAGAGCCATACCTGGTGCTTCATAGATCCCGCGGCTTTTTGCTTCAATAATGCGGTTCTCGATCTGATCGCTCATACCTAAACCGTGACGACCACCAATGCGGTTCGCTTCCAGCATCAGTTCAACATCATCATTAAAGGTTACGCCATTCAGTGCAACAGGGAAGCCCCGTTCAAAGCGGATAGTTACTTCTTCTGCAGGGATTTTGACGTTCTCATCCCAGAATTTGACGCCCATGATTGGGTTTACGATTTTGACGCTGGAGTTTAAATATTCCAGGTCTTTTGCTTCATGTGTTGCGCCTAAAATGTTGGAATCAGTAGAGTAAGCTTTTTCTACAGACATTTTATAATCAAAACCAGCTTTGATCATAAATTCGGACATTTCCTGGCGACCACCTAATTCGTCAATAAAATCAGTGTCCAACCATGGTTTGTAAATTTGTAATTCTGCATTAGTCAGCAGACCGTAACGATAAAAACGTTCAATATCGTTACCTTTATAAGTACTACCATCACCCCAGATGTTGACGCCGTCATCTTTCATAGCGGCAACCAGCATGGTACCAGTCACTGCACGGCCTAATGGTGTTGTATTGAAATAAGCAACACCTGCAGTTGTGTTATGGAAAGCACCGCACTGAATTGCAGCAATACCTTCAGCCACCAGTTGTTTACGGCAATCGATCAATCTGGCGTTTTCGGCCCCATATTCCATCGCGCGACGAGGGATAGCATCATAGTCTTCTTCATCTGGTTGACCCAGATTGGCTGTATAAGCATAAGGTACGGCGCCTTTCTGACGCATCCATAACAATGCTGCGCTGGTATCCAGACCACCAGAGAAAGCGATACCGATGCGTTCGCCAACTGGAAGATGCTTGAGAATCGTAGTCATAATTTTAATCCTGCTCGAAAGAACTATGGAGTAATGCATACCTTTCAGGTTATGCACTTATCCCCCTGAACCTGTGTCTGAAAATTAAGGATGTGAAAGCGGCAAGCAGCTAATCACATCGGCGAATCACACACACTGATGAGAAAATATTCTCCACCTACTGATTGGTCAACAAAATCTATGCTATCGATTAGACTAGGTGACCGTGCTAGTGGTCTTAATTCTTATTGTGCATATTTATGCACAATAAATGAGAGATAATTTAATCATTTTTTCCCGCTGGCGGGAAGGGATAAGAGCATATTTATTCGAAAAAATGCTCATTTCCCGATGATTAACTTGTTCATTTTACAGCATACGCACACCGTATCAGTAATTAAGTGAAAGCCTGAGCAAAATAACACAAGAAAAATTCTCCCTCGTCAAATTGAGCTCTTAAATTAGACAAGTATTACCCATCATTTCAACAGCTGTATCTCACCTTAGCCATCCCCTCATAAGCGCGAGGCGTGGCGCGGCGTCTAGGGTATGATCGTCAGCATTGACCAGCAAATACTTCACTACAGTCTTCCATGCTTAACCATG
>JAYSBB010000192.1:0-3409 GCA_041915645.1 Tolumonas sp. | reverse complement strand
AGCAGCACCTTACAGGGTAAATTTGTTAGCAATAATACCGAGTTATTTTTAGGGCATTTTGGTTTTGATCCTGGTCTGACCGGCACCAAAAGCCAGCTGGATTTAGATTTATCCTGGCCCGGGGCATTACCACAACCCCATTTTGCGACCTTAAATGGTGAAATTAAAATGGAAACCGGCGAAGGTATTTTGCGGGAAGTGAAAAATACCAGCGGTAATCGGTTGTTGTCTCTGTTTTCGCTAGATGCCATTGTGCGTCGTATCAGCCTCGATTTCCGCGATATCTTTGGGGAAGGTCTCTATTTCAAAAAAATGAGCTTCAGCAGCAAACTGGATCGTGGTGTGCTGCGTAATGATGATCTGTTGCTGCAAAGTAATTCCGGTGATCTGCGCGGACATGGTATGGTCGATTTGGGGCAAAAACAGATCGATTATCAGGTGACGTTTTCACCGACGTTAACCGGGGGTTTTGGTGTTGCTACTGCGTTTGCCATTACGCCAATCACAGGTATTGCCGTATTAGCGGCCACCACGATTTTGCAGCCGGTGTTTGATGTGATCACCCAAGTGAGCTATTCCGTCAAAGGTGATATTGCGAAACCCAAAATTACCGAGCTGGGTCGTAAACAAGAGAAAGTTAAATTACCAGCGCCGGCAACACAGGAGAGCAAGTGATGCAGTTGGTCGCACTACAAATCAATGCTCAGGCTGATTGGTTGCAAAACCGAGCCCAAATTGCCACCTTGTTGCAACGTTTGCCTGTTGAGCGCCCATGTCTGGTGTTATTACCGGAAAACTTTGCTTGTATGGGGGCACCGCAAGATTATCAACAACTCGCCGAACCTTTGGGTTCTGGTCGTGTGCAGCGCCAGTTGAGCGAGTGGGCAAAAGAGTTTGGCATCTGGCTGGTAGCGGGGTCATTACCAACCTTGTTATCCCAGCAAAACCGGGTACACACTACATCGTTGGTGTTTAATCCGCAGGGTGAGCTGGCCGGTTTTTATCACAAATTACATCTGTTCGATGTTGATGTCGCTGATGCACGCGGTCGTTACCGTGAGTCGGATGCCTTTATGGCCGGACATGCAACCAGCGTGGTGGCATCACCGTTTGGTGGGTTAGGGCTCAGCATCTGTTACGACGTGCGTTTTCCGGCGCTGTATCAGTTGTTACGTCAGCAAGGTGCTGATGTGCTGCTGGTGCCTGCTGCTTTTACTAAAGTGACCGGGCAAGCGCATTGGCTGCCATTATTACAAGCACGGGCAATAGAAAATCAATGTTATGTCGTGGCGGCAAACCAATGTGGTAGCCACGATGGCAACCGTGAAACATGGGGCCACTCGGTGATCATCGACCCGTGGGGTGAAATATTGGCCCTGCAGGGCAATCAGCCAGGCTTGATCGCTGCCTCGCTTGATCGACAAAAAATCGAACATATCCGTAATACAATGCCGGTGCAGCTGCATGCCAGATTGACGCCGGTCTGGAGAGAATAATTCAATGTTGTTACCGCAAGTCAGTGAACGATTGTTAGCAGCGCATGGTCTGGATCAGGATATTCTGGCGCAACAGTTACGCCAGTTGATGAGTCATCAGATTGATTTCGGCGATTTTTATTTCCAGAGTGGTGTTCATGAGTCGTGGATGCTGGAAGACGGTATTGTTAAAGATGGCAGCTATAACATCGAACAAGGTGTTGGTGTTCGTGCCATCAGCGGTGAGAAAACTGGGTTTGCTTATTCCGATGAACTGAGTCTGAATGCCTTACAACAAGCGGTCATTGCTGCTCGAGGTGTCGCGCACAGTGGTGGGGATGCCAAGGTTAAGATCTGGCAACCGGCACAACCCGTCGCGCGTTATCTGGCGCTGGATCCGCTGCCAGGTTTGCCGCAGCAGCACAAAATCACGCTCTTGGAAGAGTTGGATACATTTGCCCGTTCGCTGGACCCAGCGGTCACTCAGGTGATGGCGTCACTGTCTGGCGTGTATGAAGAAGTCTTGATTGCCGCGACTGATGGCACCCTGGTGGCGGATATTCGCCCGTTGGTGCGTCTCAGCATTACCGTACTGGCGGAGCGTAATGGACGTCGGGAACGCGGTAGCAGTGGTGGCGGTGGCCGTTGTGGTTATGATTATTTCTTTGAACTGGAACAGGGTGAAACACGCGCGCATGGTTATGCCCGTGAAGCGGTGCGTCAAGCCTTGGTCAATCTGGAAGCCATCGATGCACCTGCCGGCATGATGCCGGTGGTGCTTGGTGCTGGCTGGCCGGGCGTGTTGCTGCATGAAGCCGTTGGGCATGGTCTGGAAGGCGATTTCAACCGTAAAGGCTCATCCGCGTTCAGCGGCAAGATTGGTCAACAAGTGGCGTCAAAGCATTGCACGATTGTCGATGACGGTACGCTGGCTGGGCGCCGCGGTTCATTGAGTGTCGATGATGAAGGTACGCCAACGCAATACAACGTCTTGATAGAAAACGGCATTCTGAAAGGCTACATGCAGGATAAACTGAATGCCCGCTTGATGGGGGTAACCTCAACTGGTAATGGTCGTCGTGAATCTTACGCTGCGCTGCCGATGCCACGCATGACCAATACCTACATGCTGGCCGGTGAACACGATCCGCAAGAGATCATTGCTTCCGTGAAGAAAGGCATTTATGCGCCAAACTTTGGTGGCGGTCAGGTGGATATCACCTCCGGCAAGTTTGTATTTTCGGCCTCTGAAGCGTATCTGATCGAAAATGGTAAAATCACCGCCCCGATCAAAGGCGCGACGCTGATTGGCAATGGCCCGGAAGCGATGAAACAAGTCTCAATGGTGGGTAACGATCTGGCGCTGGATAAAGGCGTTGGGGTGTGTGGTAAAGATGGTCAGAGTGTGCCGGTCGGGGTTGGTCAGCCAACACTGAAACTGGATGAGCTGACGGTCGGTGGTACACAGTAATCCAAAAGAAAATGGCGTGAAGATTCACGCCATTTTTTATCTCGCTCTTATCGGTTCAGAACGCCATTACAGCTGTTCTTCCATGTGTTCACGCAGATATTTGAACAGTTCACGGAAGGCTGCTGGTGGATGATTGGCGGCTTGTTCTTTCTTTACACGACTCACCAATTGGCGCAGTTTCTGACGTTCCAGGGTGTGGCATTCCCCGATCACGGCGTTGATTGCATCGTCACCATCAGCAATCAATTTATCGCGCCACTGTTCCAGTTTATGCAAACGCGCATTGGTGCTGTTATTGCGGCTGTGGATCTGATCCAGCACGGCTTTAATTTCGGTAATATCACGATTACGCATCATTTTACCGACAAACTGCAGGTGGCGGCGCAGTGCTTCGTGTTTACCTTTCAGCTTATGCCCCATGGCAATGGCGTCGATAAGATCTTCATCCAGTGGCACACGCTCC
>JAYSBB010000191.1:0-3411 GCA_041915645.1 Tolumonas sp. | reverse complement strand
AAATTAGCCCGAAATTACGCCAGTACGCTGGCACTGGCTTGTTGCATGATGTGGCTACCGATGTGAGATGTATGAAATTTCATCGGCAAAGATCAACAGCCCCTAGTGTCAAACTGACTTCCAGTTCACCAACGACATAACCTTCATACGAGAGCGGGAAGCGCTGCTTTAATACGTGCAACCCGGATGTTTGTCCTACCCGCATCCGTTCCAGTAAATGGCTATCAATGCGTTCGTATACAGTGGCTGCCTGCATATCCGGTAGTTGTTGCAGCCCTTTTAATTGCAGACTCAGTTGCTCGTTATCCATGTTCCAGACGCTGGCCGCAATGGCGGTCAGGTGCGTGGATTCAATTTCATTGAGGCGGGATTTCGTGTCATTCATGCCTTGGCTGTAATCCCAACCCAACTGGAAGAGGGTTGAGATCAAAGCCAGCACGGTGCTACAGGCCAGAATGTAGGTCAGCAGTCGTCTGGATAATTGATGAGAGGCAGAGAAACTCTGCAATAGGTGTTTCCAGTAGGTCAGCATGATCATTCCATTTGCTGGTGTTATCGGTTCGTACATTACCGAATACCCAGACTGTTCATCCCGGGGACTTCTGATCCCTATTTTTAATCTTCAAGATATAGCATGAGGATGGGGAAAGAACAAAGTCCGCCACATCAAGGCATTATCTTCTCGTGCGTAAAGCCATGTTAAACCATAACAAGGGTTGATAAATTGCTTTTCTGCCCGCATGTTAATAAGAATCAATATTCCGTTTTTGCGCCGTATTCTGAGGTAAGTGTCGATGAGCAACCCACTGTTATCCATGGATGGCTTGCCGCCGTTCAGCAAAATCAAACCAGAGCACGTACAGCCTGCTGTGCAACAGGCAATAGCGGAGGCCAAACAACGTATTGCGGATGTATTAAGTTCATCTGACAGTTTTACCTGGGACAATTTGGTCGCACCACTGGAAGAAACCGATGACCGTCTGGGTCGGATCTGGTCGCCAGTGAGTCACATGAATTCAGTCGTTAACAACGATGAATTGCGTGCAGCATATGAAGCCTGCCTGCCGTTGTTATCGGAATACCAAACCTTTGTCGGGCAACATGCTGGTTTGTATCAGGCCTATCAGCAATTGGCGGACAGCAATGAATTCCGTCGTCTGAGCCAGGCGCAACAGCAGCAAGTGAGTAATACGCTGCGTGATTTCCGTTTATCCGGTATTGCACTGGAAGAAGCACAACAACAGCGTTATGGCCAGATCGTGAGCCGCTTATCAGAGCTGGCCTCGCAATTTAATAATCAGGTGATGGATGCCACACAAGGCTGGGTAAAACATATTACCGATGAAACCGCACTGGCGGGTTTACCGGATTCCGCGAAAGCGGCAGCGGCACAACAAGCACAAAGCCGCGAGCTGGAAGGCTGGTTGTTTACGCTGGATATTCCCTCTTACCTGCCGGTCATGATGTATGCCGATAGCCGAGCATTACGTGAAGAGGCCTATACCGCCTTTACCACACGCGCATCCGATCAAGGGCCAAATGCGGGCAAATGGGACAACTCACCGCTGATTGAGGAAATTCTGGCGCTGCGCCACGAACTGGCGCAGTTACTGGGTTTTGCAAACTATGCCGAGCGTTCGCTGGCCACCAAAATGGCGCATTCTACCGAACAGGTGCTGACATTCTTAGGTGATCTGGCTGCACGTTCACGTCCGCAGGCCCAGTCTGATCTGGCTGAGTTGCAGGCGTATGCCCAAACGGAACACGGTGTCAACGAACTAGCGGCATGGGATATTGCCTATTACAGCGAAAAACTGAAGCAGCACCGTTACGCTATTTCAAATGAAGCGCTGCGCCCCTACTTTCCAGAACAGAAAGTCGTGCAAGGTTTGTTCGATGTGGTGAAACGTATTTTTGGCATTCGTATCAAACCCCATCTGGCGGTAGAAACCTGGCATCCGGATGTGCGTTTCTACGACATTATTGATGCTGATGGCGAATTACGCGGCAGCTTCTATCTGGATCTATATGCCCGTGCGCACAAGCGTGGTGGTGCCTGGATGGACGATTGCATGGGGCGTCGTTATCGCCGTGATGGCCAGTTGCAGCATCCGGTGGCGTATCTGACCTGTAACTTTAATGGTCCGGTGGATGGCAAACCAGCACTGTTCACTCATGATGAAGTGGTGACCTTATTCCACGAATTTGGTCATGGTTTACATCATATGCTGACCCAGATCGATGTCGCCGGTGTCGCCGGTATCAATGGTGTGCCGTGGGATGCGGTGGAATTGCCAAGTCAGTTCCTAGAAAACTGGTGCTGGGAACCGGAAGCCTTGGCGGTGATCTCGGGTCACTACGAAACAGGGGAAGCTTTGCCGCAAAGTGAATTGGATAAACTGCTGGCGGCGAAAAATTTCCAATCAGCGATGCAAATGCTGCGGCAGCTGGAGTTTGCACTGTTTGATTTCCGTCTGCACCGTGAATACGACCCGCAACAAGGCGGCCGGGTGCAGCAGATCCTGGATGATGTACGTAACCAAACCGCGGTGCTTATACCGCCGGCATTTAACCGTTTCCAGCATAGTTTCTCGCATATTTTTGGCGGTGGTTATGCGGCCGGTTATTACAGTTATAAATGGGCGGAAGTGTTATCGGCAGATGCGTTCTCACGTTTTGAGGAGGAAGGAATTTTTAATCCGCAAACCGGACGTGATTTTCTGCAATATATTCTGGAAAAAGGAGGCTCAGACGAACCAATGGCCTTGTTCAAGGCATTTCGGGGCCGTGAACCACGGGTTGATGCGCTGTTACGCCATTCAGGGATTCAATAAAATCTTTTTTCTGGCTAAAAAAACGGCACTTTGGTGCCGTTTTTTTTCAAAAGCATGACGCTCGACACTAATTTGTGATCAAACCAGAGAATGCCTTGGCTTTCGTTTGCGCTTCGTTTTACTTACGTTTATTCTCAAAAATCATTTGAAACATAAATGACCTTAGTATGGATGCTGATGTTGGCGGGACTTTGCGCCGAAGGTTATGGGGATGGTTAAATTGACTGCAGAGCAGCAGAATGAACTGCAGACAAGCATAGCGCCTGCGCGTGTTTTCCAGGACTGGGAGCTGAATCACCTTCAGCAGCATCAAAGTATCATCTGGCAATATCTCAATGATGCCGTTTTGATCTGTGACGACCGCATGCATGTACTGACGGTCAATCCGGCGTTTGAGCGCATCACTGGTTTTTCCAGTGCTGACGTGATCGGACAGAATGTCGAATTATGGCGTTCGGGTCTGATGAATAAACGTTTTTATCGCCATTTAGCACAGACGTTAGAACAACAGACGTTATGGCAAGGCGAGATCTGGAATCGTCGTAAAGATGGTACGCCATTCCCTGCATTTTTAACG
>JAYSBB010000190.1:0-3435 GCA_041915645.1 Tolumonas sp. | reverse complement strand
CGCGGAAGGGTGCAAGTTGAGCTTCGGTTTCCGCTTCTCGACGCGCGATTAATTCCTGCGTTCTGGCAATCAAATCGCTATCACCGAGCATCTCGGCGATAGTCAGCATCGATTTCGAGGTGTCACGCACGCCGTAAAAACTACCTTCAAACCACGGCGTACCGTATTTGGTTTCCAGCTTACGCGCGACGTTAATCAAGGCGCGGGAACAAACCAGCATGTTGAGTTCGGCGCGATGGATAGTCTGTACTTCATGGAAACGGGTATCGCCCGCCAGCGTGCAGAGAATGCGAATGCCGAGTTCATCAAACAGTGGTTGCACGTTCCAAAACTCACCGGCGATATTGAACTCACCAATCAAGGCCACGTCGTGACCCCGTTCCGCAGAAATAGGATGATCGGTTGGCCACGGTGCAGGTTCTGCAGTGCCAATCACTTTATCGACCATCACTTCACCGGCAATACGGTTGCCTAAATTCTTGCTGCCATAAAAACCCGCTGCATCAACCGGGATCACCGGTACGCCAACTTTAGTTTCTGCCGCTTTACAGATCGCGATGATGTCGTCGCCTTCCATCGCTGGCACGCAGGTGTTGTAAACAAACACCGCAGCCGGATGGTAGCGATCGACGATGTGTTTGACGGAATGATACAGACGGCGCTCACCACGCCCCATGATCACGTCTTGTTCGTTTAAATCGGTGGTAAAGCCCAGACGATAGAGTGCAGGGCCGGAACTGCGGGCGCCGCGGTTATCCCATGAACTGCCGGTACAGCCGATCGGGCCATGCACCAGATGGGCAACATCGGCGATAGGTAATAAAGTGATTTGCGCACCATCAAACGCACAACCGCCGGCGGTAGCACCGGGTTTGGGCGCACTACAGCCTGATTTGGCTTTGCTGTTATGGCCACAGGCGGGTTCATCCATCAATGCCGCTATTTCGTTGCCTTTCATCGCTCCCTCCTGAAATGTGCGCGAGCTCTCAGTTTTTAGTGGTGCAAGGAGCAGTCCATTTTTAATTTATTGATTTATAAGGTTTTATAATTGTCACTTTTGTAACAATCACGACAGTGAGAGCGCTATCACCCCTGCTGATTTCACCCCCCAGCCAAATCAGCAAGGGTGATAGCTTTGATTCTGCAATTACCGTTTATACCCAAGTTGCAGCAAGGCAACTAATCGAGCTCAGACAACTCATCACTGAAGCGTTTACCCAAATCGTCTTTGCGCCCTAATGCCTTCGCCAGCCAAGGTGGTAACTGACCTTGCATCAACTCTTGCAAGGCATCGAGCTGGGTGCTGATACGATTGTCTTTTTTGATTTTTACCGGATGAATACCGTGGCGGATCACGCGCGCCGCCGCCGGGCCGCCAATCGCTTCACAGAACAGCAAATGGCAGTTGTGCAGTAAACGGGCACGGGTTTCGTTATCTTCCTGCGCTTCATCGACGACGAAATGACGGATGTCGATCAGCTGAGCGCCTTTTTCCGTCACCTGATAAATGAAGAACAGGTGGCAATTACCGAAATGGCCATTCACTGTTAAACCATCACTGGACGAAAACGCTACGCGCAATGCATCAGCATCGGCAACCGCAGGTTTCGGGTCGAGATGCACCGGCAACTGTCCTTGCAGACATTCCAGCAACACCTGCCAGCGGGCATTACTCAAACCGGCCAATTCTGCTGGTGCGGATTCTTTCAATGCCTCTACGGTCAGTTTTTCCATCTGGGCGATGCTCAGCGGGCCTTGCAGTGCGCCACTGATCCAATCGAACAATACCGATTGCCCCACTTCCGGCACAGCCTGTGCTAATGCGATGAGACGCCAGTAAACCTGACTTTCTAACAGAGTTTTCATCACAGCCTCCCGTAACCTGACTAAGTTATTCGCCTGCGCGTTTCAGACGCAGAGTGATTGGCAATGAAGGTTTTACCTGCGGTTCCAGGAAATAAGCTTCGCCGTTATCGAGATCAACCCGACCGCCCCAGTTGTCGTCTTGCTCAAATTCCAATTGCGCCACTTTGGCTTCTAAATCACGTTTGGCTATGTAGCAGTACAACCCATCGTCGTGTTGACGGAACATAATGTTAGGCATGCGACAACCCCTTCCCTTTGCAATCGATTGAATTTCTTATGATTGAAACAAATAAGCCCGGAACGTTGCAAAAACGGTTCCGGGCTTATGAAGGGGCAAACCAGTTGCCCCTGATTACGTGCTCGATTAACGAACCAAATCGAAGTTGTAATCTGTTTTGCCCAGTTCCATGGTGTCGCTATCAATTTTTTCCATCACGGCGTTAACCAGTGTGGTCAGCATGTACATGGCACCTTCGTAACCGAGGGTAGTCATGCGATGCAGATGATGACGATCGAAGATTGGGAAGCCCAGACGGATCAATGGCACTTCAAACGCTTTGCCTTTCGCCAAGGTGTCACGTTGAATGAATTTGCCGTATGAGTTACCGATCATGAAATCAGGCTTGTTGGTGAACATCAGTGAACGGAAGTGCCACAAATCGTGACCCACGTACACTTCGCTGCCTTGACCGTATGGTGAATCAGCCAGCATTTTTTCAATGGTTTTTTTCCATTTTTTGCTGCCGTTATTACACAGGATCACGCTTGGCTCACAGCCCAGTTCGAGCAGGAATTTAACTAAGCCTTCGACGAAATCAGGGTCACCATAGACACCGAATTTCTTGCCGTGCAACCAGGTGTGAGAGTCGGTGATCATGTCAACCAGACGGCCACGTTCCAGTTCCAGCGAAGCAGGGATCGCTTTACCAGTCAGAGCAGAAACTTTCATCAGGAACTCATCTGTCCATTCCAGACCCATCGGAATGTTCAGCTCAGTGCCTGGTTGGCCCCAAGTTTCTTTAACCACTTTCTTAGTTTTCACTAAGTGCCAAGGTTGCAGCATCAGGGTATCGATGGCGTTAGGCGCATCTTTCATTTCAGCCTGAGTGGTGCCACCAGCATACATGCGATATTGGCCATCAGATGGGGTGTCTAATACTTCTGACGGATCAGACAGCATAGAGAATGGCACACCCATTTCGGTCAGCATGCGTTTGATAACGCGGTAGTTACCCAGATAAGTTTCAAAGCCGGTAACGATGTTCAGTTTGCCGTTGCTACCTGGTTTGTATTCAACATCTTTCGCTGTGAAGGTATTAGCAAAACCTTCAAACATGTTGTCCCAACCAGTAATGTGGCTGCCCACGAAACTTGGGGTATGTGCATAAGGCACTGGGAAATCTTTCGGTACAAAACCATCTTTCTTGGCGTTGTTGGTGAAAGCTTGTAAGTCGTCACCGATAACTTCCGCCATACAGGTGGTAGAAACCGCGATCATTTCTGGTTTGTAGAGTGCTAACGCATTCTGCAGACCGTCGTTCATGTTGGCGTGGCCACCGAATACTGCCG
>JAYSBB010000189.1:0-3453 GCA_041915645.1 Tolumonas sp. | reverse complement strand
TGGTATTGAGAATATTTAAGCCAGTATACAGTGACACGGTTTTACCCGAACCGGTCGGGCCGGTGACCAAAATCATACCCTGCGGTTTAGCTAATGTATCGAGGTAAAGTTTTTTCTGTTTATCGTCAAAGCCCAGCATTTCTATGTTAAGACTGGCGGCTGATGAATCGAGAATACGCAGTACGACTTTTTCGCCCCACATGGTGGGTAAGGTGCTCACACGAAGATCAATGGAGCGATTTTTAGCCAGTTTTAATTTAATGCGGCCATCTTGTGGTAAACGACGTTCCGCAATATCCAGTCTGGCCATAACTTTAAGGCGTGCAGAAAAACGGTTGGCCAGATTGACGGGCGGCGTGGCAACTTCATACAAAATACCGTCGATACGAAAGCGAATGCGGTATTTTTTTTCATAAGGTTCGAAGTGCAAGTCAGACGCGCCTTTACGAACGGCGTCCAGCAGCACTTTATTGATATATTTGACAATAGGGGCATCGTCTTCGCTGTTAGTTTCGACCGTTTCCTGAAGACGGGCATCATCAACATCACTGACTTCAATATCACCGATCACATCATCGCCCATCGACTTAGAAAATTCATCTTCGGTCGGTTCAAGCAATCGATTGATAGCCGATTGTAATTTGCGTTCATCCACCAGCAGTGCTTCGGTGTGCAAGCTGAAGGTGAAACCGAAATCTTCTAATGCAGTGACATTGGTCGGGTCGGAAACCGCGATAAACAGGGTGTTGCCCTGGGTATAAATTGGTAAGGCGTGGTGTTTTTCTATCAGTTTAACATTGAGATATTTGGGCGGGATCTCGGTGAGTTCAAAAGCATCGAGATCGAGTAGTGGAATGCCATATTCCTGCTCACACAGCTCGGCTAACTGGCTGCTGCTGATGATATCGTTATCAATCAGGTAGGTGACGAGGGTTTTTTTTTCGCTGCGGGCTTTATCCTGGAGTTGAGATGATTGGTGATCTTGAATGATACCGGCACGGATAAGACTGACTAATAAACCATTGGCGGGAGCATTCACCTGAAAATTCCTTTGCTAATATTAATTGCAGCTCCTACATTTTAAGCAGGAGCCGCTAAGTTGTCAGTTATATTAACAAGCTGGTGTTGCATCTGTCAGGCATGTACTTGATGAAACAACAGACCAAATGATCTTTCCGTTGTTAGAACCAGAAAATTTAGGCTGAATGCTGTAATATAAACCACCGACTTGATCGTTTCCCGTGGCTGTGATCGTACCATCATCGCCAACAGCTACTGAACTTAAATATCTATCGGCCGTACCATCGCTACCGCTAGTTGCTGTTAGGGCTTCAGGGATACCGTTAGTACCTTCAGTAACACACCCATGAGTGCCATCAGGACCCACAGGGGAACCAGTTCCAATAGTACCAGATACAGCACCAGACCCTTGTAGACAAAGTTCAATAGCTGTTTTGTATGGACCAACAGCTGAAGTAACTTCGGTAAATTTAGCTTTTCTTGTATAAGTCTGATAAGCAGGCAATGCAATTGCTGCCAGAATCGCGATGATTGCTACCACGATCATCAATTCAATAAGGGTAAAACCGGATTGTTTTTTCATGATTAGCTCCCTTACAGTTAAACTGTGTTCCTGTTTTAGATGAGAGAGCTGAATGCTCAATTCTGATCGAGCACAAACCAAGTGTAGCCGTACATATAAAATACGTCCACGCTCTGTTGAGTCTAACGAATAACAGATTACAAATTTGTGATGCTAAAGGGAATTTTTATCTTTTGATTCTGCAGCAGCAGATTGATTTTTATTGTTATTTTGCAAAAACTGACAGGTTTTAGATTGAATTAACAGAGTAAAACAAACCTACGTGTTGTTTTACTCTGTTCATAATCAGAATGAGACGCTGATTATTTCTGTTCGCGGGCTATAGCGCGCCAGGCGATGTCTTTACGATAGTAGATACCATCCCAATGGATGGTGGCTGCCAGCGCATAAGCATTTTTCTGTGCTTCTGCGACAGTTTGACCTAATGCAGTAGCACACAATACGCGGCCGCCGGCGGTAATCACATGGCCATCTTGCTCGGCGGTGCCGGCATGGAAAACTTTGGCGGCATCTGATTCATGAGTCGACAGACCTTCGATGACATCGCCTTTTTGCACTTCTGCCGGGTAACCCGCGGCTGCCAGAACGACACCGACGGCTGGGCGTGGGTCGTAATCCGCTGTTTTCTGATCTAACTGTTCAACACAAGCAGCCAGACACAATTCCACCAAATCAGAGCGCATACGCAGCATGATCGGTTGGGTTTCTGGGTCGCCAAAACGGCAGTTAAATTCGATGACTTTCGGGTTGCCTTGTTGGTCGATCATCAAACCGGCATACAGGAAACCAGTATACGGGTTGCCTTCTGCAGCCATACCTTGCACGGTTGGCCAAATCACTTGTTGCATGACGCGATCATGCACTTCTTGTGTGACAACAGGTGCAGGCGAATACGCGCCCATACCGCCGGTATTCGGGCCGGTGTCGCCGTCGCCAATACGCTTGTGATCCTGACTGGTGGCCATTGGCAGCACGTTTTTGCCATCCACCATGACGATAAATGAGGCTTCTTCACCGTCGAGAAATTCTTCGATAACGACACGGCTGCCAGCATCACCAAAGGCATTGCCGGAGAGCATATCGCGCACGGCTTCTTCAGCTTCTTCAATAGTCATGGCAACAATCACGCCTTTGCCAGCGGCCAAACCGTCGGCTTTTACTACAATCGGTGCGCCTTGCTGGCGTAAATAAGCCAGAGCTGGTTCGATTTCAGTAAAATTTTGGTAAGCAGCAGAAGGAATGTTATGGCGTGCTAAGAAATCTTTCGTGAACGCTTTTGATCCTTCCAGCTGAGCGGCTGCTTGGGTTGGGCCAAAAATTTTCAAGCCTTCAGCACGGAAAGCATCAACAACACCTATCACTAGCGGAGCTTCCGGGCCAACAATGGTCAGGCCGATGTTTTGTTCTTTGGCAAAAGCTAATAATGCCGGAACGTCAGTAGCACTGATATTCACGTTTTCAACTTTGGCTTCACGGGCTGAGCCGGTGTTACCGGGCGCGACAAATACTTTGTCGGCCAGCGGCGATTGAGCGGCTTTCCATGCAAGAGCATGTTCACGACCGCCATTACCGATAATTAAGATATTCATTCGATATTCTCTTTTAAAAAATCAGTGACGGAAATGACGCATATTAGTAAATACCATTGCCATACCATGTTCATCGGCCGCATCGATCACTTCCTGATCGCGCATTGAACCGCCTGGCTGAATGACACAAGTGATACCTGCTTCAGCAGCTGCATCGATACCGTCACGGAACGGGAAAAAGGCATCAGATGCCATGACGGAACCTTTTACTTCCAGACCCTCATCGGCGGCTTTGATACCAGCGATTTTAGCGGAGTAAAC
>JAYSBB010000188.1:0-3457 GCA_041915645.1 Tolumonas sp. | reverse complement strand
TTCGGGCAATATCAATAAGGGATAATGGGATGAAGATAATCCGGAGTTTGCAATGGGTCTGGTTAATGCTCATTGCATCGTTATTAACCGGTTGTGGTGAACCAACAGCTGATTTTAAAGTAACACCAACACCGGTAGTCGCAGGTGTTACAACAACTTTTGACGCAAGCGCTAGTGCTGCTTACGGAGAAAATAAAGGCAACAGCATTGTTGCCTATGAGTGGAGTTTTGGTGACGGAAAAACAGAAAGCGGAGAAGTCGTCACACATAGCTACGAGAAAGCAGGAGACTATCAGGTTCAGCTGAAAGTCACCGATAGACGGGGTGTCAGTAAAACCAAAATTCAGAAATTAACAGTCAATGCACCCGTTGATGAAAGTAATGTGCAAGTGCTAGTTCGTAGTTCTCAGGGCGCATTATTAGCTAATGCACAAGTGACAATTGACGGAGTAAGTGCTGAGACCAATGAACAGGGAATGGCAGAGTTGGATAACATCGCCACTGGCAGTCAGGTTGTCATGGCGTCTAAGTCTGGTTTTATTGCTCAGTCAACACAGGTTGAATTAAGCACTGATGGCTTAAAACAGATCCAACTTATTTTACAGCCTGTAAAAGAAGAACTGGCCTTAGCAGATATTACTCAGTCTCAACTGATTGTCAGCCAGTATCAGGGCGCCCGCATTACTCTGCCAGACAATGCTTTTGTTGATAGTAATGGCAAAGCGGCTACCGGAACTGCGACTTTAAAATTAACACCGTGGGATATTACGGCGGCTGATTTGACTGCAATGCCTGGTAACGGGAAAGCCCAGACTTCAGATGGTGAAATAGTCGAATTGATTAGCGCTGGTATGATGACGGTCGATTTCTATGATTCGACAGGCAGTCATTTACAACTGGCGACGGGTAAGACAGCAACCATTCAGATGGATCTGCCATATACCAGCATCGGTGGTAATGCATTAGCGGTGGGGTCTGAAATACCGCTTTGGCATTTCGATGAATCGCAAGGGATCTGGATTGAAGATGGCGTTGGCCATGTGGTGGCATCGTCGTCATCATCAACCGGTTTAGCTGTTTCGGCGGAAGTGTCTCATTTCTCAACCTGGAACTGGGATTTTAAATTCAATAATCCGAATACCCTGAATGTGAAGTGTGTTGACTACAATGGCCAGCCTGCAGCATGTAATGTCGTTGCCACTGTGCTGTTAGATGACGGGTCTCATTTAACGAAAAGTACCTCTTTACCTGCAGAAGGAGCCACCATCATTAACCTGCCAACATCAGGTTCAGTATCTTGGCATGCGACAACAGTCGGCGGTTTAATTGGTGATGCGACATCTGGTGTTTCCGGCTCTGTGCAAATTACTTTAAGTGAGCCTAAAACCAGCAATTTTGTTCGTTGCTCTACACCAGACTCTACCTATCATGCTTGTGCAGTGACATTGACGGCGGATCTCGGTAATAACGACATAAAAACACTGAGTCTTGATATTCCTGAAGAGGGTGCATTAATTCAGACCAGTTTTAATGTGAGCAATCTTGCATGGGCGGGTACCGCAAAAGCGGTTGATGCATCTGGTGTTCACCAGCTCAGTGGTAGCTCGGTATCAACTGCAACAGGTGCTGTGAATCTCTTATTAGATTCAGATGTTATTGTTGCACCTGTCAAGCAAGTTAGAGCTCGTTGTGTTGTTGCGGCTGATTATCCTTATTCAGTACAACCTCAAAGCTGTGATTTGAGAGTCTATTCAAATTATGAACAATTGATTTTGGAAGCAGTAAACATTCCGATGGGACAAGCTGTGAACGTTTATCTGCCGGTAGAAACGTCAGTGGATAATGATTCGTTATATGCGCCATTCTTCATCAGTGCTTCTGCCGAAGTTAATATTGATTCAGAGTTATACTATATAGATGGCTATTATTCGAATGAGGGCGATGCGGTTAATAATAATCAGATTATCGATGTCCCTATCGGATATTCCCCGCAATAATCATGTAATCCGTATTAGATGGTTTGTTCCTTCTGGTATTGGTAATGCCGTTTCTTAAGGAGCGGCATTATTTTTATATATTTTCTGGATAAAAAAATAAAAAAGCCGGTCGATAAACGACCGGCTTCTTGTTCTGCCAAGTTGTAAATTACAGGTGCTTAACCCGGCGTTTTACCTCTTCCTGTTTACCCGCATTGAATGGGCGGGAATCAGGGCTGCCGAGGTAGCCACAAACACGGCGGATCACGGAAACTTTAGTTGAATCGTGATTGCCGCATTTCGGGCAGGTGAAGCCTTTGCTGGTACATGAGAATTCACCGGTGTATCCACATTCATAGCATTCATCAATCGGTGTGTTGGTGCCGTAATAAGGTACACATGAATAGCTGTAATCCCAGACGTTTTCCAACGCTTCCAGGTTGTGCTGGATATTCGGATATTCGCCGTAGCAGATAAAGCCACCATTCGCGATAGGTGGATACGCCATCTCAAAGTCGAGCTTTGCGTAAGGGTCAACCTTCTTCTCAACATCCAGATGGAAACTGTTGGTGTAATAGCCTTTCTCAGTAACACCGTCTACGAGACCAAACTCTTTGGTATCCAGTTTGCAGAAACGGCTGCACAGGTTTTCACTTGGCGTGCTGTAAAGGCTGAAACCATAACCGGTTTCTTTTTTCCACTCATCCACGGCATCGCGCAGTTTTTGCACGATCAAAACTGCTTTCTGGCGCAGGGCTTCGTCATCAAAGACATGTTTCTGGCTACCAAACAAGGCGTTGATGGTTTCATGCACGCCGATATAACCGAGTGAAATTGAGGCACGACCATTTTTGAAGATTTGGGCAACATCATCATCGGCTTTCAGACGCACGCCACAGGCACCTTCCATATACAGGATTGGTGCAACACGGGCTTTTACACCATTCAGACGTTCAATCCGCGCCATCAGCGCTTTCTTACACAGACGCAGACGACTATCCAGCAGATCGAAGAAATGGGCTTCGTCACGTGCTTCCAGCGCAATGCGTGGTAAGTTCAGGCTCACTACGCCCAGATTGTTACGACCTTCATGGTATTGTTTGCCATCTTCTTCATAAACACCCAGGAAGCTACGGCAGCCCATCGGGGTTTTGAACGAGCCGGTGACTTTAACCACCTGATCGTAGTTCAGAATATCCGGATACATCCGCTTGCTAGCACATTCCAGCGCCAGTTGCTTGATGTCATAGTTCGGATCTGTCTTCTTATGGTTGATACCATCACGGATCGCAAAGACCAGCTTCGGGAACACCGCTGTCTTATGGTTTTTACCCAGCCCGGCAATACGGTTCTGCAGAATTGATTTCTGGATCAGGCGGGATTCCCAGCTCTCACCCAGGCCAAAACCAAAGGTCACAAAAGGAGTCTGACCGTTAGCGGTGTGCAGCGTATTCACTTCATATTCCAGTGACTGGAAGGCG
>JAYSBB010000187.1:0-3465 GCA_041915645.1 Tolumonas sp. | reverse complement strand
GCAAACGTCTGAATACCGAAATTTCCGGCTATCGCAGTTTACTGAATAACACAGCCGATAGTCTGCCATTAGACCCTGTGCCTGCCTCTTACAAACAGGCACTGATTGATCTGGATGCGCGTTGGGGCGATGCCACCTACTGGCAATCTATTTACCGGAATGGCTCGCCTTACACCGCTAATTATTTACTTTCCGCATTAGATCTGAAAAAAGACCAAACCGGTGCGGTAGTCAAAGTGGCGGGAGACCAGGCTATTTATCAGGACGTATTTGTCCGCACTTTCTGGATGAGTTTGATCATTACGGCTGCCTGTTTAGTGCTGGCTTATCCATTGGCTTACATGCTGGCAACTTTGCCGGATCGCACTGCTAACCTGCTGATGATCTGTGTGTTGCTGCCATTTTGGACATCCGTGCTGGTGCGGGTAGCCGCCTGGATTGTGATCTTACAGAATAACGGGTTGGTCAATTCATTCCTGGAACACCTTGGTTTGATTGATTCACCATTGCAGTTAGTCTTCAACCGCTTTGGGGTCTATGTTGCCATGGTGCACATCATGCTGCCTTTTATGATTTTACCGTTGTATAGCGTGATGAAAAACATTCCAAAAACCTATCAGCGTGCAGCTATTTCACTGGGCTGCCCACCAATGGTGAGTTTCTGGCTGGTTTATTTCCCACAGACTTATGCTGGTATCGGCGCCGGTTGCCTGCTGGTGTTCATCCTCTCGATTGGTTATTACATCACGCCAGCACTGCTGGGTGGCCCAAGTGATCAGATGGTGAGTTATTTCGTCGCGTTCTACACCAACACCACGATCAACTGGGGTATGGCGACCGCGTTAGGTGGCTTATTACTGTTGGCAACGCTGATCTTATATGTGATTTACAGCTGGCTGGTCGGTGCAAACCGTTTACGTCTGGGCTAATTGAGAAGGATGACATGATGCTACAACCTTATGCTTCTAATTTTGAACGGATTTGGCACTGGTCTCACCGTAGCCTGTGCGGTCTGGTACTGTTGTTCCTGATGTTGCCCGTACTGGTGATGATACCGCTGTCGTTTAATAGCGGCGCGTTTCTGGTTTATCCATTGCAAGGCTGGTCATTGCGTTGGTATGAAACCTTTTTCACCTCACCGGAGTGGATGCGCGGGCTAGCTAACAGCATGATAGTGTCACCAGCAGCGACCTTAGTGGCGATGATTTTCGGCACGCTGGCTTCGATTGGTCTGACGCGTGCGGAATTTCGAGGTAAAGCGCTGCTAACCAGTATTTTGATTTCGCCTATGGTGGTGCCAGTGGTGATTGTCGGTGTGTCGTCTTATCTGTTTTTCGCCCCGCTCGGGCTGGCGAACAGCTACTTCTCACTGATCATGGTGCATGCGGTGTTGGGCATTCCGTTTGTGATCATTACCGTGACGGCAACACTGCAAGGCTATAACAAGAATTTAAGCCGTGCGGCAGCCAGCTTAGGCGCTGATCCTGTATTAACGTTCTTTAAAATCACCTTGCCATTGATTGGCCCCGGCATGATTTCTGGTGCCCTGTTCGCTTTCGCGACCAGTTTTGATGAGGTAGTGGTTACCCTTTATCTGGCTGGGCCTGAGCAGGCAACCTTACCACGCGTAATGTTCAGTGGTATTCGTGAAAATATCAGCCCAACTATTGCGGCAGCGGCAACCGTCTTGATCCTGATTTCAGTGGCAATGTTACTAACGCTGGAATGGTTGCGCGGTCGTTCTGAAAAAATGCGCACCACAGCGCATTGATTTAAGAAGTTATTTCTTTCTGCAAGCAAGTTCCACCTATTGCGCCGCTCGCGGCGCTTTTTTTATCCCTTAACCAAACGTGATATGGCTTTGCAGTAACCGCATGAAGAAATCGCGTGGTTTGTTCAAGCGGCCAAACTGATGCGTGATCGCCGCGATACCGAGCTTGTAACAGCGTTCCGCCGGCAACAGCATGCGCAGCTTACCTTCCTCAATCCACCGAGCCGCATAATGCTCAGGCAGATAACCCACATACGCCCCCGACAAGATCATCGTAGCGCGCGTCTCGTAATAATACGCCGTCGCGGCTTTGGCCAGCCCCGCCATTTTCATGGCCACATCCGGGTTACTCTGAATACCGGCCTGCACAGATCGGCAATTCTTTAACCCTTGACGGATCAGCTCATCATCCAGCTCGTTAAACAGTGGGTGACGATCACTGCAGTACAAGTAACAGGTTTCTTCATACAATGGCTGGTAAATCAAACCATCTAATTTGCGGTGGTAAGGAATAAAACCAACATCCACTTCCCCGTTTAATATCATGCGCTCGATGTCATTCATTGGCGCTGTTTCAAATTGCAGGAACACATCGGGCGCTTGTCGGCAAAATTCACCTAAAACCTGCGGAAAATGACAACGTTCATCCAAACTGATCGTATCACTGGCAACCAACTTCAGTTCGCCAGAGAGCTGCACGTGCAGCGCATTAACGGTCGAGCGGAAATCTTCCAATTGGGAAAACAGACGGCGCACAGATTCATAAATGATCGCACCTTCCTCGGTCAGTGAAAAACCAGAACGGCCACGGCTACACAGCTTTAATTTCAAGCGATGCTCTAAATTAGCCATATGCACACTGATCGTTGAGCGGCTGATATTCAACACAGTTTCAGCAGCAGAAAACCCGCCGCATTCCACTACGGTTTTGAACACTTTCAGCAGGCGGATCTCGTAATCGCCTACCTGACCTAACTCAATCAGTGAAACCTGCACCATTGTTTTAACTTCCTCAATGTAAGAGTTGATTGTTAGTCATTTATGCAACGGTATAACGCGCTAGTATGAACACATCAGCCCGATAACTCAGGGCATCCACAGTCACCGGAGATCCCGTATGTGCTACCCATCTATTGATCCGTTGCTAGCTCCATTTTGCCAATGGCAAGCTTCGCAGTGGATGACGCCAAAAGTTGGCACCACTTTCTCTGTGACCAATCCTGCGACTGGGGCCATTATCGCCACACTGCCAAATCAAACTGCAGGCGATGCTTTAGCCGCGATTGATCGCGCCAGTGCCGCACTGCCAGCCTGGCAAGCCTTACCAGCAAAACAACGCGCCTTGCTGCTGCGTCGCTGGTTCGACCTGATTCTGGAAAACCAGGATGCTTTAGCTCTGCTGATGACCTTAGAACAAGGTAAACCATTGGCCGAAGCCAAAGGTGAAATCGCTTATGGCGCTTCGTATATCGAATGGTTCGCCGAAGAAACCAAACGTGTTTATGGCGACATTATTCCGGCTGCCAGCGGTGATCGTCGAATTCTGACCATCAAACAAAGCATTGGTGTCGTCGCTGCGATCACGCCGTGGAACTTCCCGAACGCCATGATCACGCGCAAAGTGGCGCCCGCTCTTGGTGCGGGCTGCACTATCGTAGTGAAACCTTCCGATGAAACGCCACTCTCTGCACTGG
>JAYSBB010000186.1:0-3493 GCA_041915645.1 Tolumonas sp. | reverse complement strand
TATTAGATGGGCTTAATGTTATTGCACCTTCGTGTGCATTAACCAAATCAGAAGCAGTGTACCCTCTAAAGCCTATTCTACCGTATGCTTTACAAATATCTTTCAGCCTAATTACTTCCCAATGCGCCGGAATCTTGCCAATCCATTCCACACCTGAATCTTTCATCGGCACAGTCGGGTCTAAGCCTTGTGTCACTGCCTGTTGAATGATGATCTGTTTGCGCTCTTTCAGTAGTTCAATTTGCTTTTCTTTAATGGCAATCGCTTCGTCTATTTTGACAGTTTTTTCATCGAGGAAATTGGCGATGGCGGTTTGTTCTATTTTTGAAGGAACAAACGATTTAAATGCCATAAATGAATCTTTAGGAATTGTATTTCTCAACCCTCTATACAATGGCTTTAAGCGTTTATTTTGGTCTAAGTTTAAATAGAAGTAGTAAAGAAATTTTTTATCGAAATTATTATTAACTTCAAATACAGTGTATGCCCCTGTAATCATTCCATTGAAATCAGATAGCCCTACTGTTCTTGGTGTTTCTTCCACATCGAAGAGGCAAAAGACAAAATCACCGACTCTGACCTCTTGATAAGTATTAAATTCAGCAGGAAATTTTCCCTCTGGATTATCCATGTCTCTTTTAATGATGCCGCGTAGTGTTAATGATAAAAGCTCATATTCACTAGAGTGTTTCCCAACTAATGATTTTCTAATTTTAAAAATATTTTTATTAGATAGGCAATTCCAGTGGCTAGGTATATCTCCAAGCCACTCAACGCCTGAATCTTTATACGCCTCATATTTCGGCATTGCAGTGAACGATGTCATACTTGCGTCTCCTGCCTATACCGTAATCGAACTGGTTGTCAGCCCTAAAATCTGGGCAATCAGACCATCGGCCTGTTTTTCCAGATCAATAATTTCTTGTGCCACGGCTTCGAGCTTGCGCAGGGGCTTATGGCGATAGAAATATTTGTTAAAGCTGATTTCACAGCCAATTTTTACCGATTCCATATTCAGCCATGCTTCAGCCACATGTGGTTTTACTTCATCGAGGAAATATTGATAAATGCTCTGTTTCAGTGGTACGGACTCGGTGTCGCGCAAATCGCTGCTGCTTTCATACGTGATGAATTCGCCTTTCTTGCCATGCGGGTAATAACCAAAATCAGGCAGATCAGCCTCTTCGCAGCTATAGAGTTCCAGCAATTCCGCCAGTTTATCGGCTGAGAGTTTGACCACCTTCTTCACCACTTTTTCAGCGGTTTCGTCATACCAGCTCACGGCATTCAGAATGGCATTTTTTTCAGGGGCGGAGAGTTTCTGGCTGTTGGCTTTAAGTGCTGCATCGACGTTGTCTTTAAACAGATTGAAATCGTTAAATTCAGCCTCACCCACAACTTCCATCAGAGTTTGTGCGACATCGAGTAACTTGCGTGAACTGAGCCAGAAAGCGGTATCGAGCAGCTTTTCTTTGGCTTTGTTATTCAGGCTGATGTCGTTTTTCTCGCACCAATCGGTAATGTGCTTGCCGTTCTCGGCCAAGAAACCCGCTTGATAGACCTTTTCTTGATATTCGTTGTAGCAATATTCCATCGCTTCGCTGAGTGATTTATCAAAACGCAGTGGCTCAATACGTTCGGCGCTGAACTGCGCTTTGCGGCGATCAGGGCGCTCGACCGTGACTTTGAAATAACCAAAATCTGCATTGTCGAAAATTTTGCTGGCAAGGCCCAGCGGCTCACCATTTTCATCTAACTGGCGTTCTACTGTTTTGAATTCCAGATAGGTTTGCATGATTTC
Organism: Tolumonas sp.; assembly: GCA_041915645.1. Taxonomy (GTDB): domain Bacteria; phylum Pseudomonadota; class Gammaproteobacteria; order Enterobacterales; family Aeromonadaceae; genus Tolumonas. Next base: position 1,692 of record JAYSBB010000186.1, on the reverse strand, counting down.
TTCAATGTGTTCCGGCGCAAATTCGCAGTTTTTATTACCGAGGTTTTTCCGCAGTTTACGATAGAGCAAGCTGGCATCGATCAACTGCACTTTGCCTTTGCGCTGCTCTGGTTTGTTGTTGTTCAGCAACCAGATATAGGTCGTAATGCCGGTGTTATAAAAGAGGTTGTTCGGCAGTTGCACGATGGCTTCGAGCATATCGTTTTCAATCAGATAACGGCGGATGTTACTTTCACCACCGCCAGCATCGCCGGTAAACAGGCTGGAACCGTTATGAACTGAAGCAATCCGGCTGCCGAGCGGGCTGACTGCCGGAGACTTCATTTTGTTGACCATTTCCATCAGAAACAGCAATTGCCCGTCACTGGAACGTGGGGTGGCATCACTGCCTTTTGCATCGATCGTTCCCCAGTAATCCGCCAACTGAACTTTAAAGCGCGGATCAATGACCTCGGTTCCCTCTTTAATATTTTTCTGCTCTGATGCCCAGCTTTTGCCATAAGGCGGGTTTGAGAGCATAAAATCAAAACGCATGTTCGAGAATTCATCAGTCGAGAGGGTTGAGCCGACCTTGATGTTGGCGGGGTCGTTCCCTTTGATCATCATGTCTGATTTACAGATGGCGTAAGTTTCATCGTTGATCTCTTTGCCATATAACAGAATGTCTCGCTTTGCCCCCACTGCCGGATATTTCTCTTCAATGAAGTTTGCGATTCGGTGAGCATGCCGCCACTACCGCAGGCTGGGTCATAAATGGTCATCGTCAGAGGAAGCTGATCTTTGATCGGGTCAAACACCAGATGAGTCATCAGCTCGATCACTTCTCGCGGGGTAAAGTGTTCGCCCGCCTCTTCGTTGTTCTCTTCGTTAAATTTACGGATCAGCTCTTCAAACACATAACCCATGCCAAGGTTGGTCAGTGCCGGAAGTTTGTTGCCTGATGGATCTTCGCACTCTTCAGGGGTCAGGTTGATGTTGGGTGAAATGAATTTTTCTACCACATCCAGCAGCACCTGTTTATCGGCCATATGGCGGATCTGTGCTTTCAGATTAAACCGCTCAACGATCTCTTTCACGTTGGCACTGAAACCATTCAGATATTCGGTGAAGTTTTGCAACAAGATCTGTTGGTTATTGGTTGCCGATGCATGCAGGGTTTTCAGCGTCCATTTCGAAATGTTGTAAAACACATAGCCCGATGCTGCCTTTAATGGCTCATCATCCAGTTCCACGGCGTTCATTTCTTCTTTCTGGAAACGAACTTCTTCCAACACGGCTTCTTTCGATGGCTCAAGCAAAGTGTCTAAACGGCGCAACACCACCATCGGCAGAATCACATCACGATATTTACCACGCACATAAACATCGCGCAGGCAGTCGTCGGCAATACTCCAGATGAAAGAAACCAGTTTGTTGTGAACGCTGTGATCCATTTTTGTATCCTGTTGTCAGGTTAAAACCCAACTCAATTAAAAATTAACTCATACCTGGCGCTAAGAGAGCGTTATGCGCCACCGCCAGACATTCTGAATTGCGTAACCAGAGCTGATATTCAGCCCCAGTCAGATGATGATCTGTCGAACAATCAACATTCCATAACCGTAATAAATAACCTGCCATTGCCGCCCTGATCTGAATGGTCTTCAAGCCATCGTTCATGGCGTAATCAAGGGCAATCGCCTCTTGGTGTTT
>JAYSBB010000185.1:0-3527 GCA_041915645.1 Tolumonas sp. | reverse complement strand
CATCAAAGCCTCATTACGCTTAGGAATGCCAGAGCATTTAGAGCGGTTGTTATTGCCCGATTTATTACGCTATTTAGGTACCCATGCACCCGGCATCCATATTCATGTTAAAGCAGTACCCATGCACCCGGCATCCATATTCATGTTAAAGCAGTACCCATTTTTCAGCTCAGTGATGAGCTGGATAACGGCGGTATTGATTTTGCGATTACAGGTGCGCAAATTGACCTGTCTGAGGGATATCAACAGCAACTACTGACTCGTAGTCATTTTGTGTATGTGTATAACCCTAAATTACTCACGTTGCCGGACAATCCGACACTGGAAGAATTGGCGGCGGTACCACAACTCACCACCAGTTATGCGCATAACACGACCAGTATTATTGAAAGCTATTTTCAGGCGCATGGGCTAAAACGCAAGATCATGGCAACAACATCAGGTATCACAGCAATTCCCGCCATCATCGCTATGTGCCCAGTATTGGTTATCTTACCTAGGCTCATGATCACGCAATATTCACTCTTTGATAAGTTCAACGTGGTGCCATTCGCCGATCAGGATGTAAACGTACCGCTCAATCTGGTCTGGCATCGGCTGCATGATCATGATCCAGCTCATCAATATGTGCGGGATTACATTGTTCAGCAATTTACAACGCTGGTTAACTGATCGTACTACGCTGGTCATCACCAGCAGAGACGTTATCGGTCAGAAAACGTTGATGGTGCGGTTTGATGGTTAAATAACGTTGGCGGAACAGCGAAAACCAATCATGCAGCATGGTTGAGGCAGCAAGATCACCTTGCTGCTGTAATAAACAACAAGCAACTTCCGCTGTACACAATTGATTTTCGTTAGATGCCACGCGCAAACGATAAGCTGACAAGGTTTGTGGTTGCACGGATATTACTGGAAATTGCTCGAGATACGGGCTTTTTCGGAACATCTTCCGAGCTTCACTCCATGTCCCATCCAGCAAAATATAAAGTGGGCGGTTTGGGAGCGTATCGACCGAATTGATCACTACGCGTTCGCCTTCCTGCACATAACTTTCTGGGAATACCACTATAGGGGAATAAGTTGGATCAGCTAATAAAGCCAACAACCCTTCATCCACTTCTGTACGTGACCACATAAACGCATACGTGTTATGCGGAAAGATATCAGCAATCAACCGGCCAGTGTTAGATGGCTTCATGGGTTCTGTGTCATACATCAGTAAACAGAAGGTGGCTTTCGGTGCGCCCTCTGGCATTAATGCACAAGCGCACTGTACCACTGGTAAACCGCAACCTTCACAGCGAGCTATTGATCCACCACGGGCGTTAAACGGTTTTATCGCTTTTGCTAGTCGTTGTTGTCTCAATCGTTGGAATGCATTCATAGAAAAAAACCAAAATAAAAGGGGTAACCTTTCGGTTACCCCAAAAAACGAGGCACTGACAATAATCAGTAAAAAGAAATGCCCTTTCAACTGGTTTAGTGGGGGTGAATCACCGGCAACCACTTGATGGGCAACAACACACAACAACAAAGGAAACTATGAAGACAAAGCAGAAGCTGAGTCAATGTGTTAATTCTTGATCCTAATCGTACAAATGTCCAGCATGATTTGTAATTTTTTTACGTAATAACAAAATTTTTTGGTCAGTAAAGCAGCTGATATCTGTTTTTTATTGTTTTAGATCATTTAATGGTGAGATTTAATCTTTTTTTAATTTCATTTGTGTAATCAAATTACGAAATTCATTTTTTGATAGATAACGAGAAGAGATAGGTTTACGGATTCTGTCAGGTATAATCATCTAGTCTATAGCAAAGGAATTAAATTTAAGTGACAGAACTAGCTGCAGAAGCCCTCCTTCCCGACTTTTCAGATTTGTCGTGCGAGAAATTATCCTCTGTTCAACCGATTAGTTTCGCTGAAACGCAAGAACGTGCGGCATCAGCTATTTTGCGCCTCAATACTGCCAGCCAAAGCTGTCCGGCTTTACTGTTAAGTGGTTTCCCTGGCGTCAACTACGAACAAGTCATCATGGATCTGATTGATGACTGCCCAAAACCGTTTAATCGTAGTTTTGATCTTTGCTATACCGAAAATCTGAAAAACCCTTTCCGCCCAATATGGCTGAAATTAAAAGCAGGTACCGGCCCGGAATTTTGCGATTTATTAGATGACCTGTTCAAATTGCTGCGACTGAAACTAGACGCAGAAGAACTGGTTAACAAGATCCTGCGCAAACAGGATAATGATGAAAAACTGGCTGAATACCTGACAGAACTTTCCGCACATGTGGCACAAGATGGTGTGTTTACTCATCCGGTATTGATGAATCTGATGATCCACCAACTGCAGCCACAGCCTCCGGTGATCTATGCTCGCGACTTAACTTGGCGCTCACTGTTTGGTTCGATCAATTATGTGACAGAACAAGGTAGCGTTTACAGTAACCATCATTTACTGGAAGCCGGTTTATTACGTGAAGCCAATGGCGGTTATCTGATCATCCCCGTGGATGAGTTGCTGATGAAACCACAACTGTGGTTCAAACTGCATAATGCACTGGCTACTGGTTATCTCGATTGGTCTGCACCGGAAGACACACCGCCGCAAACACCGTTTTTCCAGCCAGAAGCCACACCTTTAGATATCAAACTGATCCTAGTCGGCGATCGCATCTCTATTGCAGAATTCAATCTGCTGGATAACGAGTTCTCAGAGAAGATTTTTCTGCGAACCGATCTCATCACCGAATTTCCGTATGACGAAGATTCTGTAGCCCAATTTACCGGGTTGTTGTGCCATATTCGTCATCATTGGGAATTACTGGATTTTGATGCTTCGGCAATTAAAGAGCTAATGCGGTTTTCCTGTCGTTTATGTGAACACCAACGCATCCTCTCTTTTGCCGAAACGCAACTGGTCGCACTGATGCAACTGGCGCACAGTATTGCCTCCGAACAAGGTGCGGAGCTGATCACCGCACTGCATATCAAAGCGGCGTTGTCTGAACAGGAATATCGACTGAATTACATTGTCGAACAATCTGACCAAGGCATTGTAGACCAACAGATCTTGTTACAAACCGAAGGTGAAGTGGTTGGCCAGATCAACGGGCTCTCGGTTATTCAGATCATGGGGCACCCTTATGACTTTGGCGAGCCAGTAAGATTAACCGCAACCGTGCATATGGGCGACGGCGATGTATCCGATATCGAACGTAAAGCCGAGTTGGCGGGCCATATTCATGCGAAAGCCATGATGATCATCCATGGTTATATCTCAACATTGTTTGGAGCAGAAAACCCCTCGCCTTTGTCAGCCAATCTGGTGTTCGAACAATCGTACAGTGAAATAGATGGCGACAGTGCTGCACTTACCGGCCTTTGTGCCCTGCTCTCTGCGTTGGCACAACAACCCATCTACCAACATCTGGCTGTAACCGGCGCCGTAGACCAATTTGGTAATGTACAGCCGGTCGGTGGGCTGAATGAAAAAATCGAGGGTTTCTTCCGTGTTTGTT
>JAYSBB010000184.1:0-3531 GCA_041915645.1 Tolumonas sp. | reverse complement strand
CACGCTCCTGAACGTCTCTTGCCAGACGGCGAACCAGACAAATGTCCAATGGTGTGTCCATAAAAATACTGACATTCAGCAATTTACGCAGTGTGGAATCGTTAAGCAGCAAAATCCCTTCCACGATGATGATTCGTTTCGGGGTAAAGTGGAGCGTTTGTTCTGTGCGGGTATGCTCTGAGTAGGAGTAGGTTGGAATATCAACCGCCTTCCCTGCTATCAATTGTTTCAGATGTTCAGCTAACAGCGCATGATCGAAGGCATTCGGGTGATCATAGTTTGTCTTCACCCGCTCGGACATCGGCAGATGACTTTGATCCTTGTAATAGCAATCTTCCGTGATAACACCAATCTGATCTTCACCCAACTCAGCCGTCAGTTCATTGTAGATAGTTCTGGCGATCAAACTCTTACCTGACGCAGATGCACCAGCAATACCTATAATTACGCACTCGGGTTGCTTATCAGACATGGATCGTTCTCTTTTCTCTATTTTAAGCGGCGCATTATATATAAATTGCCGCTTGAAATAACATGCCATTCCCTAGCGATTAACAGCAAAAATCGTGCTTGGCTCGGTTTTTCCTGAAAAATATAGCGACGCCGCGATTTTTCGGGCGATCTTCTGATAATTAACCGCCAGTTTACTGTGCGGTTCGGCAACGACAATTGGCACACCATCATCGCTTTGTTCTCGAATATGGATGTGTAATGGCACTTGTCCCAGCAACTGAACGCCTTGTTGCTGTGCCATTTTAATGCCGCCACCCTCACCGAAAATCATCTCTTTGTGTCCACATTTACTGCAGACGTGGTAACTCATATTTTCAATCACACCCAGCACTGGAATATTCACTTTTTCAAACATGGATATACCTTTGCGGGCATCAATTAATGCCAGATCCTGCGGTGTAGTGATCACCACTGCGGCGGTGGTTGGCACCTGTTGCGCAATTGTAAGCTGAATATCACCGGTTCCCGGTGGTAGATCGGCAATCAGGTAATCCAGATCACCCCAACGGGTATCATACAAAATCTGAGATAATGCTTTACTTGCCATCGGACCGCGCCAGACAGCTGCTTCATTTTCCGGCACCAAAAAGCCGATACTGTTACATACTACGGAATGCGCTTTGACCGGGCGCATGTATTTTTCATCAATAATTTCCGGGTGCGCATTTGGCTTGCCCAGCAATAATGGGATCGACGGGCCATAGATGTCTGCGTCTAATAAACCAACCCGAGCGCCTTCCTGATGTAATGCCAACGCCAGATTAACCGCGGTCGTTGATTTGCCTACTCCGCCTTTACCGGAGCTAATCGCTATCAAATTACGCACCCCAGGAATGGCCGGTACGGTATTTTGGCGGGCTATACTCTCGACCATGATATCGGTTTGCCAATCGATGCGGCTGATATCCGCAACCTGACGAATGCGCTCATCCAGCAGTGTTTGGATCTCTTCCCCCCACGATAAACCGGCAAACGGTAACTGGATATGTATATGCAGTTTGCGATCAACAAGTTCGATTTTTTTTACAAAACCGGATGACAATAAATCCTTCTCCCAGGCTGCCGGTTTAAATTCACTTAGCAGCTGGCGTACAGTTTCAATCACAAAGACCCCCTTGAATGGAGCAAATCATAGATTAATGCGCGAGATAACAGCCATTGAGCCTAGGCAGTCAGAGCGTAATTCAGGTAACATTGCCATTATTTTCATTCAAAACAAAGTCAGAACACTATGTCGAGCGCATCAAGAAATATTCTGGTTACCTGTGCCTTACCTTACGCCAACGGTTCTATTCATCTCGGACATATGCTGGAACATGTCCAGGCTGATATCTGGGTTCGTTTTCAACGCATGCGCGGGCATAACATTCATTTCATCTGTGCCGATGATGCCCACGGCACACCTATCATGCTCAAAGCGCAACAACTGGGTATTACCCCCGAAGAAATGATTGCGGCTGTTTCCGAAGAGCATCAAACCGATTTCGCGGGTTTCAAAATCAGCTTTGATAACTATCACTCAACTCACAGCGATGAAAACCGTCACTTCTCTGAATTGATCTATACGAAGCTAAAAGAGAATGGGTTCATCAAGAGCAAGACTATTTCTCAATTGTACGATCCGGAAAAGAATATGTTCCTGCCCGATCGTTTTGTGAAAGGCACTTGCCCGAAATGTAAAGCTGCTGATCAATACGGTGATAACTGTGAAGTGTGCGGTGCAACCTACAGCCCGACCGAGCTGATCAACCCGAAATCAGCGGTGTCTGGTGCAACACCAATCATGAAAGATACTGAACATTTCTTCTTCGATTTGCCACAGTTCGCTGACATGTTACAGGCATGGACAACGTCAGGTGCTTTGCAGGAAGAGATCTCTAACAAACTGAATGAATGGTTCACTTCGGGCTTGCATCAGTGGGATATCACCCGTGACGCGCCTTATTTCGGCTTTGAAATCCCAGGTGCTCCGAACAAATTCTTCTATGTTTGGCTTGATGCGCCAATCGGTTACATGGGTTCTTTCAAAAACCTGTGTGACAAACGTGGTGATATTAATTTTGACGCATTCTGGGGTCAAAACAGCGATGCAGAGCTGTATCACTTCATCGGTAAAGACATCGTTTATTTTCACAGCTTATTCTGGCCAGCAATGCTGGACGGCGCCGGTTTCCGCAAACCAAGTAACGTTTTCGTACACGGTTATGTGACCGTAAATGGCGCGAAAATGTCTAAATCTCGTGGCACCTTCATCAAAGCATCTACCTATTTACAACATCTGGACCCAGAATGTCTGCGTTACTACTACGCGGCAAAACTGAATAACCGTATTGATGATCTGGACTTAAACCTCGATGATTTCGTGGCGCGTGTAAACAGCGATGTGGTTAATAAACTGGTTAATCTGGCGTCTCGTACCGCTGGTTTTGTCACTAAACGTTTAGATGGCAAACTGGCTGATACTCTGTCTGAACCTGCACTGTATGCCACTTTTACTTCCGCCAGCGAACGTATTGCCGAAGCGTATGAAAATCGAGAGTTCAGCCGCGCCATTCGTGAAATCATGGCATTAGCTGATGAAGCTAACCGCTATGTTGACGAAAAAGCGCCATGGGTGATTGCTAAACAGGAAGGTCAGGACGCTGAACTGTCAGCAGTTTGCTCAACAACACTGAATTTGTTCCGTGTATTGATGACCTACCTGAAACCGGTCATGCCTGAACTGGCTGCTCGTGCTGAAGCATTCCTGAATGTGACTTTAAACTGGGCTGATATTGAACAACCGTTGCTGGCACATTCAGTTGCACCGTTCAAAGCGCTGTTTAACCGCATTGATCCGGCTAAGGTTACCGCGATGGTAGAAGCATCAAAAGAAGAACAACAAACGGCAGCGCCAAAGGCGACCGGCCCATTAGCTGATGAACCGATTGCAGCAGAAATTTCTTACGATGATTTTGCTAAACTTGATCTACGTGTTGCGCTGATTAAAAAAGCAGAAGCTGTACCAGAAGCCGATAA
>JAYSBB010000183.1:0-3578 GCA_041915645.1 Tolumonas sp. | reverse complement strand
GAGCCGACATCACCAATGACATTGTCACCAATAATGGGCGGATAATTTTGCTTCCCTTACTTATTACCATTTTTGAACCAAGACGCGCACCGATGAATTGCCCAACGCCCATCACAATGCCCACTTGCCAGAGAATTTTTCCGCCCAGCATAAAGAAAATAAGGGAAGCCACATTTGATGTGAAATTTAATAATTTGCTATACGCCGTTGCTTTAGACAGATTAAAGCCGGCCAGTGCGACAAAAGCGATAGCAAAGAATGAGCCGGTTCCCGGGCCAAAAAAGCCGTCATAAAAGCCCACGCCCAACCCGACCAACAAACAAAACAGTGAAAAATTGATCCGCTGTTGGCGATCTTCTTCTCCAATGCGCGGAGAAAACATGAAATACAGGGCAAAACCGATCAGCATAAAAGGAATGGCTTGTTTTAATGCCGACGGGTCAATTTGCTGCACCAGCAAGGTACCCAACGCACTACCAATAAAGGTAAAAAAGATGCCGTTTCTGATCAGCTTCAGATCAATATAACCGCGGCGTAAAAAATAGAATGTGGCAGAAAAACTGCCAAAGCTGCTTTGTAATTTATTGGTGGCCAATGCCTGAGCTGGCGAGATCCCCACACTCAATAAAGCGGGTACAGTTAATAATCCACCGCCACCGGCAATTGAATCGATAAATCCGGCTGCTATGCCACAGAAAGCCAGTAAGATCAGGGTTGAAAGCTCTAATTCCATGATAATTATGATAGATGTGGAAAAGTGATCATCATCACACAGATAACTGTCTATTTCTATCTTTGCTGATTTGCTATTTCAGCCTTCATCTCCTACTCTGTCGGCTTATTTTTATATGGCAGAACATTAATCAATATGTCCCAATTTCAATCCAAAGATCCGCTGCATGGCGTGACGCTGGAACATATCGTTACAGCACTGGTCGCTCATTATGGCTGGGATGAGCTCGGTCAGCGTATCGACATCAACTGTTTTCAAAATGAACCAAGTATTAAATCGAGTCTCAAATTTTTACGTCGCACACCCTGGGCCAGAGCCAAAGTAGAAGATTTGTATGTATTAACTCAAAATTCACCTTGGGTTAAAAAAGAGCCAAATAAAGAGTAAAAGCCATGTCTGATTTAATGTATCTGAATGGTTACCCCGAACAGTTACTACAGCAAGTCCGGCAATTGATCACTAAGCAACAATTAGGCGATTGGTTGGCAAAACGTTATCCGGAACGACACGATATCCAGAGTGATACCGCGCTGTTTGATTATGTTGCTGAACTCAAGAATCGTTATATGCGTAATGTTTCAGCCATTAGCAAAGTGCGGTATGACAGTAAATTATCGGTCGTACATCATGCGCTAGGTTTGAATGTACGAAAAGCACAGCTGCAAGGCAGTAAAATAAAACGGAAACATGACATCATTATTGCCAGTGTTTTCCGGGAAGCGCCCCCGGAATTTTTACGGATGATTGCCGTACATGAGCTGGCACACCTGAAAGAAACGCAACACGATAAAGCGTTCTACCAGTTTTGCACTTATATGGAACCGGCATATCATCAGTTAGAATTTGATTTTCGCGTGTTTATGACCAACCGCGATTTGATTAAGAAAACACAAAATACCGAAATCTGATTTTTCCGCTACAATACAGAAAACTGTATTCATCCACTCAAATTGGACAAATTAATATGACAGATCACATCGAACAGCACATCCCAGAAAATTTTATCACCGAAGTCAAAGATAATGGTGTTCTTTGGGGCCTGCAGTTTGAAGATGAATGGGTGGTTTGCGACTCACAAGACGATGAAGCGGTTGATGTCTTACCTTTGTGGTCATCTGAGCGTGCAGCAAAACTTTTGTGCTGTGATGAATGGAAAGAATATCAACCAGCCGCAATTCCATTGGACGAGTTCTTCGACGAATGGGTTGATGACCTACATGCTGATGGCGTATTGATCGGTGTGGAGTGGGATGAAACCATGAGTGGTGTGGAAATGGATATTCTGGATTTCGCGCGCGTACTGTCTCATTTCGAGTAAACGCCCAAATTTGAAGGGGAATAACACACTTCCCCTTCAACTGTTAACACACACTTAGCAATTAAACAGAGGTTTGTTCTTCTGCTGTTATCACTTCTTTTTCCGGTAACTGACTAATTACCACACCAACAAATACTGCCGCACACGCCAGACATTGCCAAAAATTTAGCCGTTCATTCAATAACCAGAATGCCAATAACAAGGTAAAGACAGGGATCAAATTAATATATGCCGTGGCTAGTGACACCGGAACCCTGCTGATAGCCCAGTTGTACAACCAATAGGCACCGATAGTAACAATCGTTGCCAAATAAATGAAATTTCCCCACTGAAATAGCGGAATATTAGCTGGCATATCGTGTTGTAAAGCCAACGGGCCAAAGAAAATAACACCAACAAAGGCCTGAAATGAGGTAAGTACTAACGCTGAATAACGCGTTGATAATTTCCGGATCGATGTTGAGTAAATCGCACCACACAGCATCGCCAGAAACTCCAGCGAATTTCCCAATAGTGGGTTGCTAGCTTGTTCGCCATTTTGCGCAGCCATACTTAACCCTGAACAACCCAGGATCGCGATAATAAACCCAATAATCTGCGGTTTTCCAATACGCTCTTTCAGGATCAGGAATGCCGCCACAGAAGCCAGCAACGGTAATGTTGCGGTGATCACACCCGCTTGCCCAGCTGTGGTGTATTGCAACGCTGATGTTTCAAATAAGAAATATAGACAGGGTTCCGCAATACCCATTACCAGAAGCCAGCGCCAGTCGCCAGCTTGATAACGGAACTGTAAAAGCTTCTTACCAAAAAGCAAAAAACAACCGCTGGCAATCAACATGCGGATAAATACAATCTGTGTCGGATGAAAGTAATCCAGCAGATATTTCAATGAGATGAATGCACTAGACCAAAGCAGCATGGCAAGAGTAAGTGCCAGCATCGATAAGCCGCCCAAAATTACCTCCTGGAAACGGGGCTAAAGAGAGCAAAGTCTAGCCATTCAGCGTAGTAATAGCCAGAAACCCTTGTGATTAAGGGTTGTTAAGCCTTCGGCATACTAAGATAATGTGCGCGCTTGCAAGCTGAGGTATGAATTATGTCCGAATACCTGTTACTTCTGGTCAGTACTGTACTGGTCAATAACTTCGTATTAGTTAAATTTCTCGGTCTCTGCCCTTTTATGGGCGTATCGAAAAAAATTGAGCCCGCTATCGGCATGGGTGCCGCCACTGCGTTTGTCTTAACGCTGACATCGGCTTTCTGTTATCTAGTCGACCACTACATATTGACACCACTGGGAGCCACTTCTCTCAGCACATTGGCGTTTATATTAGTTATCGCTGTGGTTGTGCAATTTACCGAAATGGTTATCAAAAAAAGCGCCCCTGATCTGTATCGCGTGCTGGGTATCTACCTGCCCCTGATCACGACTAACTGTATTGTGTTAGGTCTAGCACTGCTGAACATCAATCTGCAGCATAATTTTATGCAAAGCGTGGTGTATGGCTTGGGGGGCGGAATGGG
>JAYSBB010000182.1:0-3633 GCA_041915645.1 Tolumonas sp. | reverse complement strand
ATCTGAAAGCAGGAATAGCATGAAAACCTATCAGGCATGTCTGCAAAGCCATGCACATTGTGTTGTGTGCAGTGACGGCTCAACGAATCCGCATTCACTGCAACTAAGTTTTAAGCAGATCACCGAAAATGAAGTTGCGGCAGATTATCAGGTCGATAAAAAACATCAGGGCTATACCGATTTATTACACGGTGGCATCGCCAGTACGTTACTGGATGCAGCGATGACACATTGCTTGTTGTCGAAAGGGGTTGAAGCGCTGACGGCAGAGCTGAATGTCCGTTTCCATACACCGGTCTTAGTGGGTGATTCAGTTCAGATCATCGGCCGATTAATCAGCCAGCGGCGAGGCATCTATCTATTAGAAGCGACCTTATCGGTGGCGAAACAGATTTGTGTTAAAGCCACCGGAAAATTCATTCAGCCTAAAGGGGGAGTGATCCAGCGTGAGTTGCCGGTTTGAATTAACAGTCATTTGTGATAACCATGCCGGAGAGGAGTTACTTTCAGAGCATGGCCTATCGTTTCATATCCTGGCAGATGGATACACGATTTTGTTTGATTCTGGCGGTGGTGAGACATTGCTGCCTAATGCGATGAAATTGGGTATCGATTTGGCAAATTGCACGCACCTGGTATTAAGTCATGGTCACTATGATCATACCGGTGGTGTTGGTCAGGTTCTGGCGAAAAATACGTACTGTTCGGTGATTGCGCACCCGTTTATTCTGTCGGATCGCTATAGCCGTCATGCTGATCGCCCCGTTAAACGGATCGGTATACCTGTGAATGTGCAGGCGGTATTACAACAGTTAGATCCGGTACGGCTGCATTGCAGTCCGGTTGCTTCTTTTATCAGTGATAACATCGGTATTACCGGCTTTATTCCCCGTACTCATGTATTTGAAGATACCGGCGGGCCGTTTTATCTTGATGAGACGGGGCAGTTTGCAGACCTGATCCCGGATGATCAGGCGTTATGGATCAACACACCGCAAGGGCTTGTCGTTATTTTAGGTTGTTGTCATTCCGGAGTGAGCAATACGGTTGAATACATTCGTCAGCTCAATGATGGTGCCGGTGTCGCTGGTATTATTGGCGGGCTGCATTTGCTGCATGCTTCCGCTGAACGTCTTGAACAGACAATAATTTATTTGAAAAAGCTGAAACCACAGTTCATCTATGCCGGGCATTGCACGGGTGATGATGTTATTGTCATGCTGCGCGAACACTTGCGGGATACTGCAGTTGGTCAGTTCCATGCTGGTATGCATATCGGAGCCGGGGAAAGAACATCACTGATCGGAAATATCAGATAACGGGATCCTCCATAAAACAGGAATAAAAACATGTTCAGAGCATTTTTATTATTTACGGCATTAACTGGCAGTTTTACGGTCAGTGCTAAAGAGTGGCTGATTGATGTCAGAACCGCTGCTGAGTACACCATTGAGCATGCTGATGGTGCAACGAACATTGAATACCAGCAGATAGTGACCGGAGCACAACAGGCCGGTATTGAAAAGCAAGATACGGTGCATTTGTATTGCCGATCAGGTCGCCGGGCTGAGATCGCCAAAGAGTTATTAATACAAAATGGATATCAGAAGGTGGAGAATCTGGGCTCATTGCAAGACGCAGAAAGCTGGGCTAAAGCCTCACATCTTGCCGTGGCGAATAACCGTTAAGACCACTCTGTTTTTTCTGACCAATAAGTACAAAAACAGGGAAATCAATCTCTTTATTGTTGATGATTTTCCTGTTTACAAATCCAGTACAGGAATGGATGACATTCAGACCAGAATTTTGAAATTCCTGCTTAATTTCAGCGCGTTCAAAGCCATGATGCGGAACAGTTTCTTTACTGTGAAATGAGCCGTCTTCTTTATCTAAATCACAGATGCAGAGATAGCCGCCAGGGAGCAGTGATTGACTAAGATTGGTAATCGTTTGCTTATGATCTGCGATGTGATGCAGCACCATCGAAGAAAAAATCAGATCATAACAGTCAACAATCTTAGCAACATTCAGGTCTACTATTTTTGCTGACGTGCAGGCAGATATTTTCAGCTTATTTTCTACTTCAGATAGCATACCGCGGGAGGTATCGCTGAAGGTTATCTCACCTACTTTTTCAATGAGATTGAAACCAAGCAATCCTGTGCCACAACCAAATTCCAGCGCTTTGATAGCTCGGGTTAAAGGGATCGTCTGTTCTATTATTTGGGCAATGGCCTTAGCCTGCGCAACCCGCTGGTGTTTTGTATCCCATTCTTTTGCGGCGTTATCAAAAAAGTCTGACATATTAAAAGGTTAGTGTGTGGAACATCCGTATTTCTTAAGCTTGTTATTATAGCATTGATGTAGTGTCAGGGAGATTCCGGACTCCAATGACTTGCACAACAGAACCGAGCCCAGTATGACCAATACCTTCGATGATTTTGCGTTCAACTTTTTGCAACCGTTCGAACGTCAGACCTCGTAATTCCTGTTCTAGCATTTCTGGTGTCATTAACCAGTCCGGATTTGATGGGCCGCCTGTTTTAAATTCAAGCTGTTCTGGGGTATAGGCTTCGAGCAACAATACCCCTCCCTCTTTCAGACTGACCACACAATCGGCATGCACTTGTGAGCGTAAGTCTGGCGGCAGATGCGCAAAGATTGCCACCACGCCATCCCATGCTTGTTTACCTGGATTGTAATGCTGTAAATCGGCGTGGATCCAATTCACCTTCACACCTTTTGACTTTGCCAGTGATTTCCCTTTGCTCAATCCCACTTCAGAGGCGTCAACAGCGGTCACATTGAAACCCAGCTCTGCCAGCCAAACAGCATTTCTGCCTTCACCTTCGGCAATACACAAAATATTTCCGCTAGGATGAAAATGGTGTACTGATTGCTGCAGAAAATCATTTGGTGCTGTGCCATAAATGAATCTAGGATCGCTGTATTTTTCGTTCCACATTGAATTCACCATTCTTAGTGCTATAAAAATTATATGAGAAATTCATAATATATATTGAGGCTTTTTGTAGCATGAAGCCAGCAGATTCATCAGTCAGTTAACAATCCTCGGTTACAGAAGAAACTGCCTTGGTGGTGCAACAAGTTTTGATTCTTAAAATGTGAATGGTAACTGTGACTGCAATCGTACAGTATATATGCATACATATCCCCGTAACGCAGAGGTTAAATTTTGGAAATTTGATACAAAATTCGCTGTTAATTCTATGTTGTTAGCTATGGTTAATAAGGAAGGATAATAAGGACTCATTAGTGATGCAGGCATTAAATCTGGATGCGTCAACGATCATGGTTGCAAACATCATGATTGGCTTCTGTCTGACAATTTTGTTGAGCTTTAGTTTGCTTGATCACATTACATGTCCGGGAATGCGGTTCTGGAGTTTGAGTTTTTTAGCTTGGACGATTGGTCTCGTTTGTATGCTATCGAGAATGTATATACCTTTGTGGATAAGTGTTTGCTTAGGAATCTCTCTGATAGTCACTGGGTACAGCCTCATGTGGTTAGGTATTCTGCAATATAAAAAAACATACTCCAAAAAACGGCGCTTTTCCCTTTACGTGTTGGTGAGTGAGTTATAATTAAAGTAGGTATTCAGAACAGGAATT
>JAYSBB010000181.1:0-3669 GCA_041915645.1 Tolumonas sp. | reverse complement strand
TGCCGTTTGGCTAACACTTCCCCTTGCCGGGTGTGTAGAGGACTTTCACCTCCAAGTCATCTGATAGCCACCACAGTTACCAGACAGCGCCTGTCATAGCGCTGCGCGCCATGCCCGGCGCACAAACGAACGCCGATAGCTCTCACTATCGGCGTTGTTGTTTAAGCCCTATCTGGATTTAGCGTTTAGTGCGCTTGGTCCCAGTTATCACCCACACCAATACCCACATCCAGCGGCACTTTAAGGCTCGCGGCATCCATCATGTATTGCCGGATCACCGGTAGATACGCATCCAGTTTGTCTTCGCGCACTTCAAACACTAATTCATCGTGTACCTGCATGACCATGCGGATCGAATCCGCGTCACAGCCCTTGATCCACGCTGCCAGTTTGATCATGGCACGTTTGATGATATCCGCTGCGGTTCCCTGCATTGGCGCGTTGATCGCCGCACGTTCTGCAGCCTTACGCAGCCCCATGTTTTTGGCTTTGATATCCGGCAGATATAACCGGCGACCAAACAATGTTTCAACGTAACCGGCTTGTTCCGCCTGCTGACGGGTTCTTTCCATATAGGTCAACACACCCGGATAACGCTCAAAATAACGATCCATATAACGTTGCGCTTCATGACGCGGAATGCCCAGTTGCTTGGCTAAACCAAAGGCGCTCATACCATAGATCAAGCCAAAGTTAATGGCTTTGGCATTACGACGCTGATCGCTGGTCACCGCATCAGGTTCAATGCCCATGATCTCGGCAGCCGTCGCCCGGTGAATATCCTGACCCAGTGCAAAAGCTCGCAACAAACCTTCATCTTCGGATAAATGTGCCATGATGCGCAATTCGATTTGCGAGTAGTCGGCGGCAACAATTTTATAACCCTGATCAGCCACAAATGCCTGACGGATCCGGCGCCCTTCTTCCGTGCGCACCGGAATATTCTGCAAGTTCGGATCGGTCGACGATAAACGCCCAGTCGCCGTTACCGCCTGATGATATGAGGTGTGCACTCGTCCGGTGGATTGTGCGATCATCAACGGTAATTTATCGGTATAGGTCGATTTCAGCTTCGATAAACTACGGTGTTCCAGCAACAACTTCGGCAGCGGATAGTCATACGCCAATTCCTGCAACACTTCTTCCGCCGTTGACGGTGCCCCTTTCGGCGTTTTCTTTATCACCGGCAGCTGCAGTTTTTCAAACAGCACGTCACCCAGTTGTTTTGGTGAACTTAAGTTAAATGGGCCACCGGCGATTTCATGCGCCTGTGCTTCCAACTCTGCCAGACGCACTTCAATTTGCTGACTTTGATTTTGTAACAGGAATGGATCGATGAGCGCACCAGTACACTCCATATCCGACAGCACTTCCGCCAGTGGCAATTCCATCTCCAGCAGTAAGGCTTTCAGTGCGGGTTCTTTCTCAACTTGTGGCCACAAAGTTTGGTGTAAGCGCAGCGTAATATCAGCATCTTCAGCGGCATAAAACGCCGCCTTTTCCAGCTCAACTTGATTAAAAGTCAGCTGTTTTACCCCTTTACCCGCGACATCTTCAAAGGTTTGCGTGGTGTAGTTCAGATATTTTTTCGCCAGATCGTCCATGTTATGGCGTGAAGCGGTGGAGTTCAGCACATACGATTCCAGCATGGTATCAAACGCAATGCCTTGCAACTGAATGCCATGATTTCGCAGTACATTCCGATCAAATTTCAGGTGCTGACCGACTTTCAGACGGGTCGGGTCTTCCAGCAGAGGTTTTAATAGGGCTAAGGTCTGTTCGCGATCCAGCTGCTCTGGGGCGCCCAGATAATCATGCGCTAAAGGTAAATAGGCCGCTTCACCAGGGGCTACCGCGAATGACAAACCGACCACCTGCGCTTGAATATAATCCAGTGAATTAGTTTCAATATCGAACGCAAATAGTTCTACTTGCTGTAATTTTTCCAGCCAGCGCGTCAGATCAGCTGCTGTTAAAATAGTGTCGTACTGGGGAGAGACATCAACAGGAGTGATAGTTTCAACAGCCGCTTCACTGAGGCTTTCCAGTTCCTGTACCAGATTCTTAAATTCAAACTGACGATAGAGTGCTAACAAAGCCTCTTTCTGCACTTCATGACGACGCAATTCAGCCAGTGACAGTGGTAATTCGACATCAGTTTTAATAGTAGCTAATTGCTGTGACAGGCGAACCATCGCTTCCTGTTCTTTAAATTTCGCCGCAAATGTTTTGGCACCACGAAAACTAAGTTCAGCGACTCGCTCTGGGTGTGCAGCAATCGTGTCAATGCTTCCCACACCTTGCAATACAGCCACAGCGGTCTTATCGCCCACCCCGGCCATGCCCGGAATGTTGTCAGAACTGTCGCCCATCAGCGCCAGATAATCGACGATCAACTCTGGTGGCACGCCAAATTTGTCAATAACGCCCTGCCGATCGGTGAGTTGATCTTTCATGGTGTCCATCAGCGTGACATGTTCTGACACCAGCTGCGCCATATCTTTATCGCCGGTACTGATCAGCGTTTCGATTTGTGATTCAGTGGCCTGACGAGCTAGCGTACCAATGACGTCATCAGCCTCAACGCCATCAATTACTAATAGTGGTAAGCCCATCGCGGTAATAATTTGATGAATTGGCTCGATCTGGCTGCGTAAATCATCAGGCATCGGTGGCCGGTGCGCTTTGTATTCCGCATACAAGTCATTACGAAAGCTTTTGCCTTTGGCGTCAAAGACCACTGCAACAATAGAGTCCGGATATTGTTTCAACAGACTACGCAGCATGTTGGTGACCACTCGAATAGCGCCGGTTGGTTCACCGTTAGAGGTACGTAAGTCCGCCTGCTGAGAAGCAAAAAAAGCCCGGTAAAGATAGGATGATCCATCAATCAGAATCAACGGAGGGGTCTGAGTCATTATATTTCGATCTTAGGAAAGGTCATCGCACTAGCATGCCACAGCTAGCTATTCAGCTCCATCGTCGGAATCTGTGGATAACTAATTTAAATTGTGGATAAGTTTGTTGAAGAAATTAGCAGAACCTGTTAGGTAATGTGTAAAACTTCTAAATACAAAATAAAAACACATTAATTTCATATAGTTAAAAAAGATCGAGATCTGAATTAACAAGAAACATGATTTATGTCAATGTGGAAAAAAGAATTGTAGATCCAAAAAAACGCATAAATGATGCCAAAAACACTTGATCTTTGGCATCAATCAGTTCAGACAGTTTGCCAGTTCACCGTGGTCTGCCCGAATAATTTACGGGTCAGATAACGTAGCAACACCCCATATGCCGGTACGAACAGGCCAATACTGATCAGCAGCTTCACCGCATAATCTACCGCCGCAATTTCCACCCAATGTGCCGCCATAAATGGATCCGGGCTTTTATAGAACGCGATGCCAAAAAATGCCACGGTATCCAGCATATTGCCGATAATGGTCGAAACCACCGGGGCTATCCACCATTGCGGTAATTGCCGCAATTTACTGAACACCGAGATATCCAGAATCTGCCCGAGCAAATAAGCCATGAAACTGGCACAGGCAATTCGCGCCACAAACAAATTGAACTGCGCGATTTGTGCCAATCCCAAAAATTCACCGGCATTAAACAACACCGATAATAAATATGAGAGCAGCAAGGCCGCAGGGCGAGATC
>JAYSBB010000180.1:0-3686 GCA_041915645.1 Tolumonas sp. | reverse complement strand
AGCAAGACGTTGAACTGATATTTGAGTAGCGATTTCGGATACAAATTATGAATATGAACTTTCTGGAATTTGAACAACCTATTGCTGAACTGCTGGCACAAATCGAAGAACTAAGACATGTCAGTGAGAATGTCGGTGGCAGTGTGGATCTGACAGATGAAATTAAACATCTGGAAAAGAAAAATGAAGAACTGACCAGAAAGCTGTTTTCTGATCTGGGGGCATGGCAAATTTCGCAGGTGGCGCGTCATCCACAGCGTCCTTACACCGAAGATTATCTGGCTCGTATCTTTACTGATTTTGATGAGCTGGCGGGTGATCGTGCATTTGCCGATGACAAAGCGATCGTGGGTGGTATTGCCCGTTTAGATGGCCAGCCAGTGATGGTAATTGGTCATCAGAAAGGTCGCGATACCCAAGAAAAGATCAAACGTAACTTTGGTATGCCAAAACCAGAAGGTTATCGTAAAGCACTGCGTCTGATGTATATGGCTGAGCGTTTTAAGATGCCAATCATCACGTTTATCGACACGCCGGGTGCATATCCAGGGGTGGGTGCAGAAGAACGTGGCCAGTCAGAAGCGATTGCACGAAATCTGAAAGTGATGTCCAGCCTGAAAGTGCCGGTAATTTGTACTGTGATCGGTGAAGGCGGATCGGGTGGTGCGTTGGCGATCGGGGTTGGTGATCGTGTCAATATGTTGCAATATTCGACTTATTCCGTAATCTCTCCAGAAGGCTGTGCCTCAATTTTGTGGAAGAGTGCAGATAAAGCGAATGTGGCGGCAGATGCTATGGGCATCACGGCGACGCGCCTGAAAGAGCTGAAATTGATCGATGGTATTGTGCCGGAGCCGTTAGGTGGCGCGCATCGTAATGTGGATGAAATGGCGAGTTTGTTAAAACAACGCATTCTGGCTGACTTGAAAGAATTACAGCAACTGAATACGCCAGAGTTGTTGAAACAGCGTTATCAGCGTTTGATGTCGAATGGTTATTGTTAATCGTCGATGATAAAAAAGGCGCGGAAAGCGCCTTTTTTATGTCTATGATATCGATTATTCCACTTCTACCCGGTTCCGCCCGGCATGTTTGGCTTTATAAAGGGCAGTATCAGCGCGCAGAATTAGCGTGTCTAAGCTGTCATTCACTCGATAATCAGCAATACCAATACTAATAGTAACACCGATTTCGCCAGCGATTTGAAGGCGGATCCGTTCAGCCAACTCAAAGGCAGCATCCGCTTTACTATCACTGATCAACAATAAAAACTCTTCCCCACCATAACGAACCGCGAGATCGGTGCTGCGGATCGAGTCTCGTAAAATATCAGCGACTTGGAGCAGAATACGATCACCTTGGCCATGCCCGTGATTGTCGTTATAAAGTTTAAAGTGGTCGATATCCAATAACATGAGAGAAAATGGCTGTGCATGTCGTTTGGTTCGAGCGACTTGGTTGGCATAACTTATATCCAGATAACGGCGGTTGGCTAATCCGGTTAATGGATCGTGCAATGATAGCGCTCGGGCTTCTTCATATAAGCGGATATTTTCAACGGCCATGCCGAGCTGCCGCCCGAGGGAGCTTAATAATTCGCGTTGTTGTTCGTTGAGTTGATAGCCTGTTTCTATCTGACAACACAATACACCGACTATTTTATTCTTAGCTAATAATGGAATGGTCATTTTACCGGCTGCAGTACCGGTTGGATGACATAACATCGATACCGGACCTGCGTGTTCGACCACGCTAGATGGGAGTTCACATTGATGGCAACAGGCATCTTGCAGGCATACGGATTCATCAGCTGAAGCATCATTCTCAAGCTCTGTCAGACTGATATGAACAAAATCCCGGATGCCGAATTGTCTGGCGTTACATAATTTTTCACTGACTAAACGGAACAAGGACTGCCAGTCGTTATTTTGATTAATTAATGATTCAATACTATGAATTAAATGCAGTTCTTCATTAGTTTTTCGGATCGCACTGTCTCGTCGGGACAACTCTTCCAACATGATATGTGCTTGTTGTTTGGCGGTTGTCGCTTCATCAACGGCCAGTTCCAGCTTGAGATTGCTTTCCCTCAGTTCATTTTTGGCGGTTAATAATTCCTGATTGCGCTGCACCATCGATTCATACGTTGAGATCAACAGATCTAATAT
Source organism: Tolumonas sp. (assembly GCA_041915645.1). Lineage (GTDB taxonomy): Bacteria > Pseudomonadota > Gammaproteobacteria > Enterobacterales > Aeromonadaceae > Tolumonas. Next base: position 1,518 of record JAYSBB010000180.1, on the reverse strand, counting down.
GCGTTGTCTGGCTGCAGAGATATGGAACCATTCGCCTTGAAAATAAATATCTGACTCGGAGACTTCAGGGATCTGGCCATTCTTACGTAAACGGATCATCTCCAGAATGCTTTCCATGCGGGAGAGTAGATACGTTTCACTGTATGGTTTGGTGATGAAATGATCCGCTTTGCATTCCAGCGCCAGCAAAATATCGCGGGGGCTGGACAAAGCAGTCAGCAACACTACAGGTAAATGCGCGGTACGCGGATCTTTACGAATGGCAGTACAAAGTTCGTAACCATTGAGTTGTGGCATGACGATATCACTGATCACTACCGCTGGAATATGCTGCTGTAGTGATGCTAAAGCTTCTTTACCATTAGACGTAACTGTTACTATAAAACCATGTTTTTCCAGGAAAAAACGTAGTTGATCCGCTTGTGTTGCACTGTCTTCGACGATTAATACTGATGTACCACGATGTTTTTCTAACATAAAAGTGAATCCAACTAACATCCGATGCTATCGGAAGAGGTAATAAGACTGCAGAGGGTGGATGCAATAGCGGAGGCGGGTAAAATATGGCTTGCGCCACCAAGCCTAATTGCTTCGCCTGGCATGCCGTGCACAACCGAGCTTTCCTGATCTTGTGCAATAGTGGTTGCACCTAAATCCCGTAGTGTTTTTAATTCGGCGGCGCCATCACGTCCCATACCACTTAACAGTATGCTAATGACAGAGGAATGATAGGTCTTTGCCACGGAACGAAAAAAATGGGAAACCGAAGGGCAAACGCCATGTTCTTTATCACCCGCGCTTAGTTTTAATCGTTTATCTGCGGTGAGTTCGAGATGTTTTTCTTCTGGGGCAATGTAAATATGTCCGCCCTGTAGTAGCTGATTTTCGGTAATAACCTGAATGGGCAATACACAGCTTTGGCTTAACCAGCGAGCTAAGCCCTCGGTAAAACCGGTAGAGATGTGTTGCACAATGACAATCGGTAATGGGAATGTGACTGGTAGATCTTTCAATATTTCTTGTAATGCTTGCGGGCCACCGGTCGAGGCACCAATAACAACAATTTTTGCCTGCGATGGTTTGGCGATTTGTGGCTGTGTGGTCACTGAGTTGTTCGTGCGTTGTGTGCGTCTAACCAGCTTTACCTCTGCCATCGCGCGAAAGGTATATAGCAGTTCGTCGCGCAGATTATTAAGCGCAGCTTGATTATCCAACTGGGGTTTGGCGATGGCCGCCAACGCACCGGCTTCCAACGCACGAAAAGACATACTGACTTGATCTGAGCTAACAATGACAATGGGGGTCGGTTGTGTGGACATGATTTTTCGGGTGGCTTCAAACCCATCCATATCCGGCATGATCACATCCATGCTAATGATATCGGGTTTCAGTTTTGCGGCCATTTTGATGGCATCGGTGCCATTACTGGCTATGCCTACCACGGCAAACTCAGGGTCACTACTGAACAGGCGGCTCAGTATGTGCGCGGCAGTGGGAGAATCATCGACAATTAACACC
>JAYSBB010000179.1:0-3732 GCA_041915645.1 Tolumonas sp. | reverse complement strand
ATAGCATTGCAGATCGAGTTGTTATCGCCGGCGAAACGCCCGCTACAGATCACGCAAGATCTGGTGGCCTTCTGGCAAGGGGCGTATAACGATGTAAAAAAAGAGGGCAGAGGGCGCTACCCGAAACATTTTTGGCCCGATGACCCGCTAGAAGCGATGCCGACAAAAACAGTGAAACGACTGATGTAAAAGGATTAATTCATTTTGGCAAAGAAACCGGTAAAAAAGAAAGTCACGGGATATCCATTCTGGCACTGGCGCCGTTGGATACGTTTCGCCATCAAACTGAGTTTGGTGGGTATTGCCTTCATGGTGATGTTTGGCATCTATCTCGACAGTCTGATCCACAGCAAGTTTGATGGTCAGAAATGGCAGCTTCCCGCTGTGGTTTATAGTCGTCCGTTGGAGTTATTTCCGGGGCAGCGCTTATCGGTGCAGCAGATGTTGCATGAGCTGAAACTGCTGAATTACCGTGAAAGTACTCGTCCACAAGGGCCGGGGCAATATGCGGTGAATGGTCAGCGGATGCTGGTGATCCGCCGTTCGTTTGATTTTGCTGATGGCGCAGAAAAAACACGCCCGTTGTTGCTGAGTTTCAGCGGGCAACGGCTGGCGAGTATTCAAAATGCTGATAATCAGCATGAACTAGCCTATGTACGCATGGATCCGGTCTTGCTCGATCGCCTCAGCGGCGATGAGATTGAAGATCGGATTTTGCTGCGTATTAATCAGGTGCCGCAAACCTTCGTCAACATGCTGTTGCTGGTGGAAGATCGCGATTTTTACAGCCATGGCGGCGTGTCGATTCTCTCGATTGGTCGTGCATTTCTGGCTAATTTACGTGCCGGTCATGCGGTACAGGGCGGCAGTACGCTGACCCAGCAGCTGGCGAAAAACTATTTCCTGACTCGTGAACGCAGCCTGATGCGTAAAGTGCAGGAAGCCTACATGGCGGTGATCATCGATTACCGTTATGAGAAAAACCAGATCCTCGAAACATACATGAATGAGATCTACCTCGGTCAGAACTATGCGCAAGGTGTGTATGGCTTTGGTCTGGCGTCGTATTTCTATTTCGGTATGCCACTCAATGAGCTGGAGCCAGATCAAATGGCGTTGCTGGTCACTATGGTGCGCGGCCCGTCTTATTACGACCCGTGGCGTTATCCGGATCGGGCACAACAGCGTCGCGACATGATTTTACGGCTGATGCTGGAAAATAATCAGCTGTCACCGGAACAGTTCCAGCTGTATGCCTCGCGGCCGTTAGGGTTGCTGGAGCGCGGACAGATGACCTTTGGTCGTACCCCGGCCTTTATGAATCTGTTGCGTCGTGAATTACGCCAACGATTTGGTGAAGGGTTCCTCAAACAGTCTGGCCTGAAGATTTTTACCAGTCTGGATCCGGTGGCACAACAAGCGGCGGAAGAGTCGGTATCATCGCAATTGGCTAGCATTGAAAAACGCCTGAACCGTAAGGAATTGCAAGGTGCGATGGTGGTCACTAACCGCCATTCCGGTGAGGTGTCGGCATTAGTTGGCGGACGGGATACCAATTATGCCGGCTTAAACCGTGCACTGGATGCGCGTCGCCCAATTGGTTCTCAGGTTAAACCGGCTGTTTATCTGACCGCGTTGGATCAAGGCTATCAGTTGGCAACGCCATTGAAAGATGAACCTTTGCAGCTGCGTAATCAGGGCGGCAAAACCTGGGCACCGCAAAACTACGATAAAACCTATCGTGGGAATGTGCCGTTATATGCAGCGATGGCCAATTCACTTAACGTACCGACTGTTCGTTTAGGTATGGCCGTTGGTATCCCGGCGGTGGCGGAAACGCTGAAAAAACTCGGCGTGACGCAGGATATTCCTCTTTTCCCATCCCTGTTTTTAGGCATTCTGGAGTTATCGCCATTTGAGGTTAATCAGTTCTATCTGACATTAGCGACACAGGGTTTATACCAGCCATTAACGGCGATCCGCACCATTCAAGATAGTGACGGCAAAGTGTTGTATCAACGTGCGGAGAAAGCCGAGCGCCGTATTGACAGTCAATCTGCCTATCTGACGTTGTTTACCATGACCAAAGTGGCCAGTCAGGGCACTGCACGCGTGCTGGCGTCGCAGTTCCCCGGTGCTGTGTTGGCGGGTAAAACGGGTACCACGGATAACCTGCGTGATGCCTGGTTTACCGGGATGGATAACGACGAGCTGATCACCACCTGGGTGGGTCGTGATGATAACCAGCCTGCTGGTTTAACTGGCGCCAATGGTGCGTTGCCTTTGTTTACTAACTATATGCAACGACGGGGCGTGAATTCGCTGAAATTGCAGGTACCACAAGGTATTTCCATGGTGAACTTCAATGTTGATGGTAAACCGGTGGCCAGTGGTTGCGGTGGTGCACTCATGTTACCGGCGCGAACCGATAAACTGCCGCCAGAGGAAAGTTGCAGCAGTACACCGGTAGACTGGATTAAGAATATGTTCTCTAGTGGGGAGTAAAGTAATTAGTTTTTCTACCACGAGTGAAGAAGATAAGACGGTTACTCATAAGTCGACTGTGCGCCGCAGGGATGCGGCGCTCAAGCCTCCAAGAATGGATTTACGGCGTGTCAGCGTTGAGTAACCGTCTTATTGCCCAATCAGCGACCTAAGCCAGCATATCCTTACGTACCTGCACCGCTATTTCTTTACCTTGTAACTCCGCAACAATTGCCAGCGCAAAATCTATGCTGGTAGCAGGGCCCTGGCTGGTGATCAGCTTGTTAGGTTTATCCACGACGACGCGATCTTGGCGGAGCTGTTTGGCGGGCAACTGACTTTGTGTGCCGGGGTAACCAGTCACCAAAGCATCGCCAATCAGATCATGATGAGCTAAAACAAATGCGGGGGTGGCACAAATTGCTGCACGCCATAATTCGTTGGCTCGTTGTTTTTTCAACAGCTCAATGACCATCGGGTTATCACGCAGATATTCAGCACCAGGCAAACCGCCGGGCAATACAATCACATCAAACATCTCATGCGCGACTTCTTCCAGCAAATGATCCGCGACCAGATGTACACCACGAGAGGCGACGACTTCGCGCTGTTTGTTGGGGTTAATCGATGCGACGGTGACCTTTATATTGCCGCGTACCAGCGTATCGATGCTGGTTACCGCTTCAATCTCTTCACAGCCAGGGGCAATAATAACCAGTGCTCTTTTGCTCATCATGTTCATCCTTATACGGTGACAAATTGTGATTCTAATGCTTTGATTTTTAGGTATAGCGCACGGTGTCGTGGTAGTTCAAGCCTGTTTCGTTCGGCTTGCTGCAATAGATAACCGGTAATGTAATCAATCTCAGTTCGGCGTCGATTGGCGAGATCTTGTTGCATGGATGAATAATTTTGCGCGGTGCGATCAACTACCTGCAAAACCAGCTCTCGCCATTCGTTGGCCGTTTTCGTCAGACCTTGTTGCAATAGTAATGGCTGTAATTCCAGACACAATTCGGTGATTTCATCCTGATGTTGTAACAGGATACCGTTTGGCTGATTATGAACAGCCGACAACGGATTGATGACGGCATTGACGACCAGTTTTTGCCACTGTCGTTCCTGAATATGCTCGCTCCAAGCAGCATGCCCCAAGGCATCAGCCAATGGTGACGCTAATGTTTGCCACTGTGCTCCGGTGGAATTAAGGGCACCCAGCCAGGTTTCGCCAAAGCCCGTGTGTTTAAT
>JAYSBB010000178.1:0-3780 GCA_041915645.1 Tolumonas sp. | reverse complement strand
TTACACCATTCATCGGTTACCCGTCGATAACCAAGGTCGTCTTGATTTAGCGCACTACCAATCACTGCTAAGCGAAAATGTCGCGTTAGTGAGTGTGATGTGGGCGAATAACGAAACCGGCACTGTGTTTCCGGTGCAAACCATGGCGATGATGGCAAAAGAGAAAGGCGTGTTGTTCCATACCGATGGTGTACAGGCGGTGGGGAAATTCCCTATCCACTTGGCCAGCAGTGACATCGATATGCTCTCTTTTTCCGGCCATAAAATTCACGCACCAAAAGGCGTAGGCGCGTTGTACGTCAAACGTGGCAGCCGTTTCCGCCCGTTACTGCGTGGAGGTCATCAAGAGCGTGGCCGTCGGGCCGGTACTGAAAATGCCGCCGGCATCGTGGGCTTAGGTATGGCCTGTGAATTGGCCGAAGTGCATATGCCGATGATGTCGCATCTGGCGGAATTACGCGACGAACTGCAAGCAGGTTTATTGGCAAAAGTGCCATGTTCTATCGTGACCGGTGATATTGCTAATCGCACTCCTAACACGCTGAATATCGCTTTCGAATATATCGAAGGGGAAGCCATTCTGCTGATGCTAAACCAACTGGGTATCGCCGCTTCCAGTGGTAGTGCCTGTACTTCCGGCTCTTTAGAACCATCACACGTGATGCGGGCAATGAGCATTCCCTATACCGCGGCGCATGGTAGCGTACGTTTCTCGTTGTCGCGTTACACCCGCCAGAAAGAGATTGATTATGTGCTGGAAAAACTGCCGCCAGTGATCGAGCGTCTGCGTTCACTGTCGCCTTACTGGGTGCAGAACAAACCGGATCTGGAAAAAATGGGCGAGTTTGCTCCAGCCTATGGTTAAAAAATTGAATTTTATTTTTATGTTCTAAGGGGCCTTTGGGCCCCTTAGTTGTTTTTAATATATTTAGGTTGCAATTGAGTTACTTCATCTTTCCATCATTTATGCTGTGATATAACTATTTAAGTATTAAGCCGCGTTACTAATAGAAAAAATCTGAATTAAGGAACAAGGCATATGTCATTGAGTTTAATGCTGAAACATACTGTACTCGGCCGAATTTTGATGTTGCTGGGAATTGGTGCCATTTTTGTTCTTATTTTTGAATTCTGGGCTTTTTCGTATAAAACCCGAGTTGATGCGGCCAATGAAAATAATCAGCAAATAACACAATCAATGAATGCATTACGCGCTGATATCGTATCGCGGAATGCGCTGTATAATCGCTTAACTGAACATGACATGTTCTGGATAAAACAGCATTTTTCCGGTGAATGGCAAGTTCAGCCCGATCCACAAAATAGTTCTAATGCTGAGTTGTTATTTAATGGCTCGCCTGTCGCTGAACAACAAATCTATCTCGATCGTTTTTCCAGTAATGGTTCCAGCGCCGGAATTTTAGTCCGCAATGGTGAGCTGTTTTCATTTGCCCTGCGCAGTGATAAAGACAAAAGCCATCATGTCTTGGATAAAGATAATCCTGCGACAGCTGAATTGTTGGCAGGAAAACCATATCGCGGCATTTTCTTTAGCGCAGATAATTGGAGTTATGGTTTTTTTGAACCCATCAAAAATGCCAATAATATGGTTATTGGTGCTATTTACAGTGGCATTAATATCACGACAGACATCCAACAATTTATTCAGCATACAAGCACTATTACCATTGGTCAGCACGGTTATGTTGCCATTATTAATGTAAATAAAGGTGCCTCATTTGGCGTACCGGTGTTTCATCCTTCATTAACCTCTGCCTCAGCTATTCTGGCGGAAAAAGATGTCACGACCGGTCAGTCAGTTCTCACCACTATGCTGGCGCAACAAAAAGGTAATATTGATTACACACTGAACGCACAAAGCGGGCTGCAACATGCTTATTTCGAGGTTTATGCACCGTGGGGATGGTTACTGAATGTAGTCATGCCTGAGCAGGATATGCAGCAACTCATTGCCCAAAATACGTTATTCAGCATCGGTTCGATGTTGATTGGAACTGCGTTTATGGGATTGTTTGGCTGTATTGTGCTCATTCGTAATCTGCTGCCACTGCAAACCATCAGCGCCAGTTTAAGTGCCATTGCCGCCGGTGACATGACGACAGATTTAGCGGTGCCCAAACAAAATACCGAAATTCGCCGGCTGGCACTTGAATCAAAAATGATGCAGCAAAAGTTGCGGGCGATGATCCACTCGATCCAGTCGTCTGCCCACGAAGTGAAACATGAGGTTGTGTTACTGGCGACAGAAACAGAGCATATGGGCAATTCAGCCCAAGTCATGGAAGAACAAACCACCAGACTGACTTCTATCGCGCGTGAACTGCAAAGCACCACGCAAACCGTTCAGCAATATTGTGCTGATTCGAAAGTGCAAATGGGGGTGATCCACGATCATGTGCACAGTGGCGTCATGGTGATCGCGAATGCGGAAGAGAACATCGTGGCGATCAATAGTCGAATGCAAGAGGTCGTCAATTCATCCAGCCAGGTACAACGCGCAACGGATGATATTGTTAATCTGGTGAATGCTATTCAGCAAATTGCGAATCAGACGAATTTACTGGCATTAAACGCCGCGATTGAAGCTGCCCGGGCCGGTGAACATGGGCGCGGTTTCGCGGTGGTTGCCGACGAAGTGAGAAATTTATCTATCAAAGTCAGTGAAACATTATCCGAAGTCACTCAGGTGGTTGATTCCATCCGGGTTGCTTCACAACAGGCCACTAACTTCTCACATAAAACGGCAGAGCAGATCTCGTTGATAGAAAAACAGGATATGCGGCAGGTGGAAGAGCAATTTGAGGCTATAATCTTTGCTCAGGATGAAATGGCCCAACGCATTGAGAAGATCGTTGATTCAATGATCTTGCAGCGAGAAGTGGCGGATAACATTACTAATGCAGCGAATGAAACGCATGTAGTGTCAGAACAAACGAGCCGGGCTGCACATACCATGAATACACTGAGTGAATCAACATCGCAGATCTCAGAGCAGCTGGTGGAAGCCGTTAATGGATTTAAGGTGTAACGCATGTCTTCAGTAAAAAAAACCATATTAGTCAGTATTGTTGTCGGACAATTGCTGGCGGGTTGTCAGTCGGTTACCGATAGTGAAAAAGATAAATCAGCAGCCACGAAAAAGGGCAAAGAGCCATCACAACTGTTTCTAGCTGATTTGAAAAACAACGGCGATCATCTGTTTTGTGAGCAACCGGCTTATCTGCATTGTTTCCGGCAGACTCAAACAAAATGTTTGAAAGACTTAGCCGCCGTGAAAGAGCCTTGTTTGCAAAGTGCATTGCAAAGTAATGGCGGTCAGGTTGCTGACAGTAATTATAAGAAAGTCGGTAACGATTTTGCGTTATGTATGTTGGTCAAACATGCCTTGATGTATCCAAGGCGAGCTGATGCCATCGGGCGTTGTTTAGACGATGCTAAATTTGATAATAAGCCAGTAACAAACTGATTTAAAAGAGTTTTATAACAGTCTATTTCTCTAGTGACCAAATGATACATTTGCTTACAAAATAAGCTATGAGAATGTGTCTTATTTGCTGGCGACTTTCAGCCCTGCCAACTATGCTGATCCTATTCAGATGAAACTGGAAATCAGACTTTGGCGTCTAACACAAACACTAACATCGCGGCTGTCGGCACGATCACCATTGATGAAATGGGCTGTATTACCGCGTTTGATGATGTGGCTGTACGCTTGTTTGGGTATGAATCGGTCGAAGTCGTGGGACAGAATGTCTCCAT
>JAYSBB010000177.1:0-3796 GCA_041915645.1 Tolumonas sp. | reverse complement strand
TGCTGATTGCACGGGAACTGGTGATCCGAAAACAGATTATTCGCGGCCGGGCGTGGCAGCATTTTTTCTGCGTCTGTTTTTGTCTGGCATTCAGTGCTTTATATGAATTGCTGGAATGGGCGGTCGCTCTGGCTTCCGGCGAAAGTGCAGAGGCTTTTTTAGGTACGCAAGGTTATATCTGGGATACGCAATCCGACATGTTTTATGCCCTGCTTGGCGCGATGATCAGCCTGTTATTATTAAGTCGTTATCACGATAAACAGCTGAAGCAGAAAATATAAAAGCGCCGTAGGTTTCCAACTCCCTACCGCGCTTTCAAATGCTCAGAGCAGAAAAACGGTCTCTGAGGTTATTGGAATGCACTGTCCTCTAACCGACTGATCACATCGAGTACGGTATGTAGGCCTTCATCGGTCGACAACAGTTCAGCGGGACATTTACCGCCGAGCGATTTGGCCGGCTCTTTCAGCCAGAGTTCGGCTGTTTCCTGATCGCCTTCAAAAAACTCGGTCGCCGCTTGTAGCGCTTTGTTGTAATGATGCAATTGTAGCGATTTCATGCACCCCTCCATTGCTGTCGTTGTCACTATCCATCAATACTTGAAGTATAGTTTAACCCGCGCTAAGCAATGTGCTGTTCAGCAACGAAACGAGCTCAATTCGTGGATTTGATTTTGCTACCGGCATAAAACAGGGTCAGCCAGCCCGCGATCAAAAATACGCCACCGAGCGGCGTGATCGGGCCAAACCATTTCATTCCGGTGAGTGCCAGCAGATACAGGCTGCCGCTAAAACACAACGTGCCCGTAACTATCAATTGTGCGGCGCGCGGCACTAAGCGGCTGGCCCACTGCTGCGCTAACACAAACAAGATCAATATCACAACCGCATGCAGTAATTGGTAACGCACGGCAATCTCCCACACTTCCAAGCCGGCAGCCGGTAATTGATTCTTCAGACCGTGCGCGCCAAAAGCACCTGCGGCGACACCACTGGCGCCCAGCGCAGAGCTCCATAACAGCATCCAACGATAATTCATGCGTTTTCTCAATTTTTGAGTTCTAACCTACTGTTTATTATCTGACAGATAAAAGAAATAGACACCGCGGAAAATGAGGAAAGGAAGAATATACAGAACGCCAAAAACAAAAAACCCGCCGAAGCGGGTTTTTCTAATGTGGTCGGTGATAAAGGATTCGAACCTTTGACCCTCTGGTCCCAAACCAGATGCGCTACCGGGCTGCGCTAATCACCGTATGTCCAAATTATGCCACTAAATGCAGGGAATTGAAATCAAAGATGCCACTTGCCTGTCTGACTGATTAAATTGACATCAGATAGTGGTTATTCAACACACAACTGGATCAACCGCAGCCAGTTTAGTGTGCCGGCATCCAGCTTTCGCTGTTCTCCCAAACATCCTGCACCAGCTCTTCAATCATGATTTTATCTTCCTTACTGGCCTTGCTGATCGACATCGACATCGCACTGCCGGTTGCCACCCGAATACTGAGATCACTGAATTTAACCGTCAGTTGACGATTTAACTCATTTGCTAAAGCTTCTATGGTTTCCAGAGCAATACCGTGTTTTTTATCAATAATGATTTCTAAGCGCATGGAAGAGACCTCGATTAAGCATCAGATACTGTATTAATATACAGTTAGTAAAAAATGAAATCCAGTCCGGTTTGTGAGCCCAATGGTGCACATGGTAAGGTATATTTGTAATCTCACTTATATCGCATCCACTAATCAGCTCTTGAGTCCGCACTTGAAGCGGACAACAAAAAAACGTTGTGAGCAGTGTCTGATTCAAATAAAAACATTACGTAAATCAGCAAATGACGTTGGGTTCCATGCTATTAATATCAACGGATATGTTATTGGTAAAAAAGTCGCCAGTGGTTATTAAGCCTCAATCCTGTTACGGATATCGTTAAAAAGGCATCATATTGGACCGTTATAACCACATATGTCTTCGAGCAACCTACAACGAGTGGATGAATGCTAAAATTTACAACGCAATAATGTATGAATTTGCCGATGATATTATTGAAGGTCAGAATGACCTGATTGATAGTGCCATCAGACTGCTAAATCATCTTATTGTGGTGGATACCTTATGGCTGAAACGCTTTGCTATCCATCCGGCCAACTACACCGCACTGGAATCAGTGCTGTCGCTGCCCACACCAGAAAACCTCGATCAGATCGTCTCGGCTAATATCCAGGAATTAGCCGAATTCCGACAATATCTGGATAAAATCATCTGCGAATGGACCCATGCCATTACCAAGATCGATTTAGATCACCAACTTTGTTATAGAAACACCCAAGGCATTATTACTAATCATAAATTTTTCAGTTTAATCATGTATTTTTTTAATTATCAGACATTCATTCGCGAGAAAATATTAGCGGTGTTGTTACAAGCAGAAATAGATGTGGGCGCAACAGAATTAATTGTACCGATGCCAAGCGGTATTGATATCTAAGACAAAAATAAAACACCGAAAAGCAAAAACCCCGCCGAAGCGGGGTTTTCTAAATGTGGTCGGTGATAAAGGATTCGAACCTTTGACCCTCTGGTCCCAAACCAGATGCGCTACCGGGCTGCGCTAATCACCGATTTTGTCACTCTCTAGTAAAGATTGGTGCGAAAGGAGGGACTCGAACCCTCACACCCGAAGGCACTAACACCTGAAGCTAGCGCGTCTACCAATTCCGCCACCTTCGCATCACTATTCTTTACTTTTAAATCTGGGGTGGCTAATGGGGCTCGAACCCACGACAACTGGAATCACAATCCAGGGCTCTACCAACTGAGCTATAGCCACCATTGCTATCTTGGAACTTCTCAGTTGAATCCATCAACGCTTGGCGCGCCCGACAGGATTCGAACCTGAGACCTTTGGCTCCGGAGGGTAAGTAAACCAAATAGAGCAAGATCGATATTAAACGATATATGTAGTTTTTATTTTATATATCAATAAATTGAACCACGATAAATTTGAAACCTAATTACACCACTTCAGCACTATCATAAAAACATGGTCACAAAAGTGGTCACATTTTTCTGCTTAAAATGAGCAGGTTTATGACCTTTAGCCATCAAGTTTTTATCATTTATTTCATCTTGCGGCTTGCTCTATTCATATCAAAGGCTCATATCAAACGGACTCGTTGATGTTCCATCCTCGAATAACAACCTCGACACGGAGCGGACTTCCGCTTGAACATATGGCCAATACTCTAGGTTATCAATCGTACGTTCTTTAATTTGCTGAGGAATGAATCGACTTATTTCCATGTTGAAATCGTTCCGTACCTCATCATCTTGCATCAGCTTTTCTAACTGGATCTGAAGAGCATCGGTAAAATCTTTCTTCTGTTTTCCTCGTGCTGCTAATTTACGATCAATCAGCTCCAGAGACAGATTGATCCCTCGCTGTTTGATCCAAACAATATCCCATATATCACGCGGTTTAATTCTTCGCGCCCGGTATGCCAAAGCAATCAGTTTGTCTGCCAATGTTTCTTGCAGCGATTGAACAGGAATGAGTAAACCTTCTGTGGGAACAACAATATTGTAATGATTCAGCAGCGGCCGTTTTTCAACATCAAATGATGGGATCGCACAGACATCAATATGCATTTTTTGACGAGGTAAGTCTGGGCGGTTTGCCTCCTTCACAATACTGATCTTCCAGGATGAGGTATTCCCTTGCGCATCTTCAATCGGTTTGTTAACCCAGACCTCTGTTTCATACTTGTTCTGGATGTACTTTTGGATCT
>JAYSBB010000176.1:0-3824 GCA_041915645.1 Tolumonas sp. | reverse complement strand
ATCCGGTTTATCGGCAGGCGACTCTTTACATTTAAACTCTAAACTACCGTCATTGCGGCAAAAGCGCATACGGGTAAAGCTATTGATGATGTAACGCCAGCGAGGTAAACCAGTCAAGCGTGGGTCCCAGTGTGATGGTTCTTCACCATACATATGGCCGAGCAACCAGGTACCTTGGTCGCTGCGCAACAATGTTTCGACTTCTCGCGCGCAATGTCGCGCGGTTGCCAGATCCCATTGTGGGGATAAACCTGCGTGCGTCATCATTACTGGTAAAGTCGGGTGCTCTGCCATGATAGGGCGGTTTTGCAGCCAATGTATTAATTCATGCCGGTCGGGTGCCGTGAGAATATTTTCTGTTTTATCTTTTTTCTTTGGCAATGCATGTCCGGCGGCGACCGCCAGCAAGTTCAAATCATGATTACCTAACACTGTTGTGGCGCGATCGCCTAAGCTGTATACAAAACGCAACACGTCCAGTGATTGTGGCCCTCGGGCGACCAGATCACCGGTTAACCACAATTCATCCTGCTGGGCATTAAATTGCGCCAGATCCAGCAATTGCTGTAATTCAGCATAACATCCCTGGACGTCGCCAACAAAATAGGTTGCCATACTTCAACACTCTACTTAGCAGGTTTAAGAAATTATCTCATATAGATGGGATAACATATGATTCAGTTGATGAGATGAGGAATTGCCAATGCAAAAGGCGGAATACTCACTTCAAACAGCTGTTCGTTGTATTTGTTTTGAAAGGTATAGCTACCACGCATACAGCCAAACGGTGTTTTTAGCTGTATGTTGCTTTGATAGGTATAAGATTGGCCTGCGGCTATGAACGGCTGTTGCCCGACTACGCCTTGTCCTTGCACTTCTGTCTGTTGGCCATTGGCATCACTGATCAGCCAATGGCGGTCCATCAACTGCACATCATTGCCTGATTGGTTATGAATAGTAATTTCATAACCAAAGGCATACAGCGCATCATCTGGATCTGATTGTTCAGCAAGATAAAAGGGACGCGGTGTGATTTGTATGCCCGGCATAATGCATCCTTAGCGATGGGTTGTCAGCCAGTTAGCAATACTGACAAATTGCGCTAACGTCAAGTTTTCTGGGCGCAGGTTTGGATCAATATTAAGCTCTTCTAATTGTTCGGCCGTGATAAAGTTGCGGAAACTGTTACGAATAGTTTTGCGACGCTGACCAAAACCTTCTTGACAAACACGTTGTAAGTCTGCAACGTCAAGTGCCTCGTAAGGGCGTTTTGGCCACGGAGCCAGACGTACAACAGCCGAGTCTACCTTAGGCGCTGGTTTAAACGCGTGTGGGCCTACTTCCAACACCGGTGACACTTGGCAGTAATACTGGGTCATTACCGTCAGACGACCATAATCTTTACTATTCGGACCTGCTGCCAGACGCTCTACCACCTCTTTTTGCAGCATGAAATACATGTCCGTAATATGCTGGGATTTTTCCAACAGATGAAAGATTAGTGGTGTAGATATGTTGTAAGGCAGATTACCGAAGATCCGCAACGGACGACCGGGTTGTGCCAGCTCGTCGAAATCAAATTTCATCGCATCAGCTTCATGCACGATCAATTTGTCTTTCAGGCGTGGGTGTTCACGCAGGCGAGCGGCTAAGTCACGGTCGAGTTCAACGACATGCATTTTATCAACCTGATCACAGACCGGTTCAGTTAACGCGCCAAGACCAGGACCAATCTCCACTAATACGTCGTTTTGACGTGGTGCTATTGCCGAGACAATGGCATCAATTGTGTATTGATCGTGTAGGAAGTTTTGGCCAAAACGTTTACGTGCGCGGTGACCGAGGTGAACATTATCGTTAATCATTGTTTATGAGATACCATTGAAATCGCTTGATGTAGTGCGGTTAGCAGGCTGCCATTATGGCTTTTACCACTGCCGGCTAATTCGAGGGCTGTGCCGTGATCAACTGAGGTGCGAATAAACGGTAACCCCAGTGTGATATTGACGGCACGGCCAAATCCTTTGTATTTGAGCACCGGTAAGCCTTGATCATGATACATGGCTAATACGGCATCGGCGCGTTGCAGATATTTATCCTGAAATAAGGTGTCGGCTGGTAGCGGGCCTTCCAGTGAGTAGTTCTGGGTCCGTAAAGTGGCCAAAACTGGCTCGATAACATCGATCTCTTCACGCCCCATGTGACCGCCTTCACCCGCATGGGGGTTCAGACCACAGACCAGAATATGCGGTCTTGCGATACCAAATTGTGTCTGCAGATCATGCTGCAGTATTTCAAGTGTGCGCGTTAAGCTTGCCGTAGTGATGGCATCGGCAACATCACGCAAGGGGAGGTGTGTTGTTGCCAGCGCAACCCGCAATCCTTCGGTGGCCAGCATCATGACAACTTGCTCGACCCCTGCTTGTTCTGCAAAAAACTCAGTATGTCCACTAAACGGCACACCGGCTTCATTGATGACACCTTTATGCACAGGACCGGTCACGAGTGCGGCAAATTCTCCGCTCAGGCAACCTTCTGCGGCGCGTTGTAAGGTTGCCAACACGTAATGGCCATTTTGTTTATCCAGCTGCCCGGCGGTTACCGGAACAGAAAGAGAAACAGGACAAACCGTTAATATGCCTTGAGGTTGGGCTTGTGCAGGTTGATGTGCATCATATTGGCGAATGGTGATTTGTTTGCCTAACGCTTCTGCACGTTGTTGCAACAGCGTCGGATCGGCAACAATGACTAGTTCTACCGGCCAGGCTTGTTCGGTTAAGCTCAGCACTAAGTCTGGGCCGATGCCTGCCGGTTCACCCGGTGTAATGACAATACGGGGAATCAATGCCATCAGTTATTGCTCCCATCCATGATCTGGATAAACGCTTCATCACGCAGTTCATCAATCCAGGTTTGCGCTTCTTCGGCAAAACGACGGTTGTAGATCAGTTGATATGCGCGGTTTTCCAGTGCTTCCGGTGTATTGGCTAAACTACGGCGCCCTTCAACCTGAACAATATGCCAGCCGTGCATGGTTTTGAATGGTTGGCTGAATTGACCAATCGGTAATTTTTTCACCATATCGCGGAATTCTGGCACATACATGTCCGGATTCGCCCAACCCAGTTCCCCGCCTTTAGTGGCAGAACCTGTATCGTCAGAATATTTCTCGGCTAATTTCGCAAAAGAGGCCTTACCGGATTGGATGTCACGCAGGAAACCTTTCAGCATCTGTTCTGCTTTTTCATCGCTCAGGATGACTGACGTTTTGATCAGAATATGGCGGGCATTAGCTTCCTGTAGTTCGATGGCTTGTTGTCCTTGTACATCTTTAACATGGATTATATGCAAACCTGCTCCAGAACGTAGTGGACCAATAAATTGGTCTTTGTGCGCGCCATTGACTGCTTCAGCCATCAATGACGGCATTTCTTCTACCGTCATCCAGCCCCAGTCTCCGCCGTCTAATGCTTTATTATCTGAGCTTTCGGCAACCGCAACCTGGTGGAAATCAGCACCTTTTTTCAGTTGTTGTAACAACTGTTTGGCTTTTTCGGCTACCCGTTGTTGTTCGGCCCGATCGGCATCAGACGGTAAACTTAGTAATATGTGTTCAATATGAAAACGTTGTCCTTTGCTGCCTTGTTCACTGATCAGCTTGGCCAGTTGTTTGACTTCCTGATCGGTAATGTTGATCCGCTGACGTAATTGATTACGGCGAACTTCCGAGATCAACATTTCTTTACGTACGGTTTCCCGAAATTCGGCAGGGGTTAAACCTTCGCGTTCAGCCTGAGCTTGCATGCTAGCAACTGTTTGGCCTT
>JAYSBB010000175.1:0-3857 GCA_041915645.1 Tolumonas sp. | reverse complement strand
AGGAATAAAATCCAACTGTGACTGAGTGCCATTCAACCAGCCTTTGCCAAATAAACCGCCAGAACCAATCGCGATCTTGGATTGAATGATGTGGTAACCGGTACCCAACGGATCATTTTCTGGATTGAGGAAGGTCAATACGCGCTGACGCTGATAATCATGCATCAGGAAAAACCACATCACCGGCATAAAGGCACACAGTAGACCACACGCCAAAATGATCAACCACCAGTTCAGGCCGGCAAGGAAAATCACAAAAAAACCAGATACCGCAACCAGCACGGCAGTACCCAAATCAGGCTGTTCGGCGATCAGCAAGGTTGGAATTAACACCAGCGCCAGTGCGATAGCAACATGCGCCAGGCGAGGCGGTAATGGGTGACGATCCATAAATGCGGCAATCGTCATTGGCATCACGATTTTCAAAAATTCGGACGGCTGAAATTTCACAAAACCCAGATCCAGCCAGCGTTGTGCCCCTTTGCCGATGTGACCAAAGATCATCACACAGAGCAATAACAGAATACACACCAGAAAAGCTGGTGGTGCCCAGCGGGCATAAAATCCGGGCGGCAGTTGCGCCATGATCAGCATAACGGTAAATGCGATAGTGATATGCACCAACTTATTGATAATCATATCCATATGCATACCAGTCGCTGAATAGAGGATCACCATACTGAAGCTAAGCAGGGCAATGATTGCAAACAGCAATGGCAGATCGATGTGGATCCGTTGCCAAAGCTGGAACTTATTATTTTCTTCGTTCAATGTGCTGGCACCTCATCATCTTCTACCGGGCTGTCGTATTTATTCAGCAGATAACTGTCCAGCATGGCTCGCGCCAGTGGCGCCGCATTTTTACTACCGCCCCCCGCATTTTCCAGGATCAAGGCACAGACGACGCGTGGGTTATCAAACGGTGCAAAGGTAACAAACAATGCATTATCACGATGTTCAGCTTTTAATTTGCTGGCATCGTAACGTTGGTTTTCTTTCATCCCAACGACCTGCGCGGTTCCTGATTTGCCACCGGATTTATAGGAAGTTCCGGCAAAGGCGTGACGCCCGGAACCTTCCGGCCCATTGTTAACCAGATACATGCCTTGTAGCGCGACATTCCAGTAATTGTCGTCTTTAACTTGGATCGGATCTTGTTCTGCCGGAACGATGGGTTGTTGTTTGTCACCGCTGCCGAATGCCATACCCAAATGAGGGGTAATAATACGGCCATGTTGCGTTAGAATACTGTGCGCACGGGCTAACTGAATCAATGTTGCCGTCCAATAGCCCTGACCAATACCAACCGAAATCGTGTCACCTTGGAACCAAGGCTGACGGTGGCGTTTTTGTTTCCACTCACGGGATGGCAGGATACCTTTGCTTTCTTCTTCGATATCCAGACCAGAATACTGACCAAAACCAAATCGCGTCATGTAGTCATGAATTTTGTCGATACCAACACGATAAGCCATGTCATAAAAGAAGGTATCGGCGGAAACTTCAATCGCGCGATAGACGTCGAGCCAACCATGGCCACCTTTCCGCCAATCACGGAATTTACGGGCAGTACCGGGGATCTGGAATGTTGGCCCACCGAAATAGCGATAGGTTGGTGTGATCGCGCCTTCGTTTAATCCCATTACTGAAAGCAGCGGTTTTACCGTCGATGCCGGTGAATAACCACCTTGAGAGATACGATTAATCAGCGGGCGGGCAGGGTCTTTTAACAACCCGGAATATTCTTTTCCAGTAACACCACGCACAAAAATATTGGGGTCATAACTTGGGGTGGAGACAAACGCCAGGATCGAACCGTCGCGCGGATCCATCATGATAATGCCGCCCTTCTGGCCCGCCATGAGTTCATATGCGCGCTTTTGCAGCTTAATATCAATGCTCAGGTAGAGATCTTGGCCTGCAACGGGGGGTTGATATTTCAGGGTGCGTAATACACGGCCTTTATTGTTGACCTCCACTTCCTGATAACCGGCCTGACCATGCAGCTGGTCTTCGTAATATTTTTCAACACCTTGTTTGCCAATGTCATGCGTGGCGGCGTAGTTGTTCAGCTTTCCATCTTTATCCAGCTGCTGTAGATCTTTGACGTTGATACGCGCGACATAACCTAAGGCATGTGTTAGCACATCGGCATATGGGTAATGGCGTTTCAGATAGGCTTCGATGCTGCAGCCGGGGAAGCGATATTGGTTGACCGAAAATTTAGCAACTTGCTCTTCATTGAGCTGTTCCGCCAGTGTTAGCGGGTTAAATTTCCGGTTATGTCGAGCTTCATCGAGCAAACGAGGGATGTTTTGTTCATCCAAACCGAGCAATTCAGTCAGCTCTAACATGGTTTGTTTTAAATTCGGTACTTGTTCTGGAATAATTTCCAGACTGAATTCTGGCTGATTTTCCGCCAGCAAAACCCCGTTACGATCAAAGATCAAACCACGCGGTGGGGCACTGGGGATCACTTTGATCCGGTTATCATTCGAGCGGGTCTGATAATCCTGATATTGGGTTACCTGCAGGAAATAGAGATTCCCCAGCAGCATCGTTACCATCAGGATAATAACGAACACACAAAAATAGACCCGCCGAGCAAACAGCGCGCTTTCCAGAGCTTTGTTCTTGAAGGCGGTTTTTGGCATGATCTATTCGCGGTGATAAGGGTGATTAGTTGTCAGGCTCCAGGCCCGGTACAAACTTTCGGCGACCACAATCCGTACTAACGGGTGCGGCATGGTCAAGGCCGATAGACACCAGCTTTGCTCTGCTGCTGCTTTACAGGCCGGTGCCAGACCTTCTGGCCCGCCAATCAACAACGCCACATCACGACCATCTTGTTTCCAGCTTTCCAGCTGTTGGGCTAATTGTGGCGTAGTCCAATTTTTGCCAGGCAGATCGAGCGTCACGATACGGCACGATTTACCGATCGCTGCCAATGCCTGTTCACCTTCTTTTTCCAAGATGCGGGCAATGTCAGCGTTTTTCCCACGTTTGCCGGCGGGAATTTCAATCAGTTCCAGCGGCATATCTTTCGGGAAACGTCGCTGGTATTCATTAAAGCCGGTGGTTACCCAATCAGGCATTTTGGTGCCAACGGCAATAAGCTGGATCTTCATCGATCAGGCGGCCTTGGTATTACTGTGCCAGAGTTTTTCCAGCTGATAGAGATTGCGCGCGTCGCTTTGCATGACATGCACCATCACTTCACCCAGATCGACCAGCACCCATTCCGCGTCGCTGTTGTTATCGACACCAAACGGCATCATGCCGGCATGACGAATTTCTTCGGCAAGGTTGTCCGCAATTGAGCGTACATGGCGGTTAGAGTTACCGGTACAGATGATCATGCAGTCGGTAATATCTGAAATACCGCGGACGTCCAGCACCACAATATCGCTGGCTTTAATGTCGTCGAGTTTGTCTACGACGAAGTCTTGTAGTTGTTTACCTTGCAAGAAGAGATTCCTCCGAATAATGAGCGCGCGATTATAGCATGCTGCGGAGCGGGATCAGCATTCGCTTTTTCAGAGTTGTTGCGGCAACGTAAAACGCAGTGAGGCGCTGCCTTTAAATGCCAGAGATAAAGTCTGCAGCCATTGCCAGGCGCTGTGGCTGTCGAAGTTGCGATTACAACGATCTAACTCACTCATCATGCGCAACATGTCGCGTAATTGTACGGCGGAGAGTCGTTGCACGGTTTGCTGGAGTAATGCTTGCCGACTGGGCCAAACTTTGGCGGCTTGTAATATCGCACTTAGTGGCTGGCGGGCATCTTGTGCCAAGCGCAGTGACCAGAGCAGCTCCAGATCTTTTGCCAGCGCCCAGGTCAGCATGCCGGGTTCCAC
>JAYSBB010000174.1:0-3897 GCA_041915645.1 Tolumonas sp. | reverse complement strand
AAACCACCAGCCAGGGGAGAAAAAGCAATCCCGCCGATTTGTTCTTCACTCAGGACATCCAGAAGACCACTTTCGACCCAGCGCTCAAACATGGAATATTTGGGTTGATGAATGATGCAGGGAGTTCCCTGTGATTTCAGGATCTGGGATGCACGTTTTGTCAGCTCTGCCGGATAATTGGAAAGGCCGACATAGAGGGCTTTACCCTGACGGACAATCAGATCCAGTGCTGACATCGTTTCTTCCAGCGGTGTATTGGCATCAGGCCGGTGGTGATAGAAGATATCAACATAATCAAGCCCCATTCGTTGCAGGCTCTGATCCAAACTGGAAACCAGATATTTTTTGCTACCACCATCGCCATAAGGGCCGGCCCACATTGGATAGCCTGCCTTGGTTGAGATGATGAGTTCATCGCGCAGAGCGTTGAAATCCTGCTTCAGGATCTTGCCGAAATTTTCTTCTGCAGAACCTGGGGGCGGCCCATAATTATTGGCTAAATCGAAATGGGTGATTCCGCAATCAAAAGCATGCCGGATGAGTTGACGGGCGTTATCCTGAACCGCGGTATCCCCAAAGTTGTGCCATAAACCTAAGCTTATTCGTGGTAATTTCAACCCGCTTTGGCCACAACGGCGATAATGCATCTGGCTATAACGTTCTTCATTCGGTACATAATCCGGCATGCTTGCCTCCGCTTAATACATGTCTTCCGGTATCAGGCAGCTACCTCAAATGCTGCCCTGATCAGTCGTCGTGTATATTCCTCTTTTGGGTCATCCATCACTGTGATGGTATCGCCCATTTCGACCAAATCTCCGTGTCTCATCACCATAATACGGTGACATAATGCTCTGACGACGCGTAGATCATGGCTGATAAATAAGTAAGAAAGATTATGTTTTTGCTGTAACTGGCGTAGCAGCTGGATGATCTGATTTTGTACAGAGAGATCGAGTGCCGAGGTTGGTTCATCAAGCAAAATGAACTCGGGTTCCATTGCGATGGCTTTGGCGATCGCAATACGCTGGCGTTGTCCGCCTGAAAATTCATGAGGAAAACGATCCATGGCAAAGGGAGCTAAACCTGACTCCTGTAGTGCCTGAATGGCCCGCTGTTCTCTGTCTGTGGCATCAGTGCCGATGTTGTTGATGATCATTCCTTCCTGAATGATTTGCCGGACAGTCATGCGGGGATTGAGAGAGGAAAAAGGATCCTGAAACACAATCTGCATGCGTTTGCGCAGTGGACGCATCGCTTTACGGTCACGATCATGCAATGTGATACCGTCGTAAATCATTTCGCCTTCAGATTCAATCAGACGCAAAATGGCGTGACCCAGCGTCGTTTTGCCGGAACCAGATTCACCGACAATCCCCAGCGTTTCGCCCTGACGCAGAGTCAGATCCAGCCCTTTGACGGCATGAAAGCGTTTTTCCGGGCGACGAAGCCAGCGGTTTGCGGTTTGTGTTACGAAGGAGACGTGAAGATTTTTCCCTTCGAGGATAACTGGGTTTTCAGCTGGTACGGCAGGTGCTGTTCCTTTAGGTTCAGAACTCAGCAAGTGCTGGGTATAAGGGTGAGATGGGGTAGTAAACAATGTTTCTGTCTGATTGTTTTCAACGACTTTTCCATGTTGCATGACATAGACCCAGTCAGCGTATTTGCGAACAATCGTCAGGTCGTGGGTGATTAGCAGGACACCCATATGAAATTTTTCCTGCAGCCTTTTCAGCAGATTCAGAATTTCGGCCTGTACGGTAACATCCAGCGCGGTGGTCGGTTCGTCCGCAATCAGTAGGTCAGGTTTATTCGCCAGCGCCATGGCAATCATCACTCGTTGGCGCTGGCCGCCGGACATCTGATGTGGATATTGATCAATCCGTTTTTCCGGATCAGGCAATTGCATCTCTTTGAGCAGTGAGAGTACCTGCGCACGTATTTCTTGTTTAGAGATGGTTCGGTTATGCTCACGGATGATTTCGCCGATCTGTTCACCAACGGTATAAATCGGGTTCAGCGATGTCATCGGTTCCTGAAAGATCATGCCGATCTTTTTTCCACGAATTTTGCGCATCGCTTGTTCGTCATACTGGCTCATATCTTCGCCATGCAGGGTGATGCGGGTGTCTTTGCCGACAATCGCGCTTTTGGGCAGCAATTTCATCAATACGCGGGCAGAGATCGATTTGCCTGAACCGGATTCACCAACCAGCGCTACGGTTTGTCCCTTATAGATTTTGAAGGAGACATCCCGAACAGCCTGAGCTATACCACCTTCAGTTCTGAAATCGACCTGAATGTTTTCAGCATTTACTAATAGAGTTTGTTCACTCATCTTTAAATCCTCGCTTAACGACCTGAGTACGGATCGACCGCATCGCGCAGACCGTCACCGGCAGCGTTGAAAACCAAAACTGAAACCAGAATGAAACCGACAGGGGCCAGTAACCACGGATAAGAACCTAATACCTGATAATCTCGGGCCGCGTTCAGTAGTAACCCCAGGCTGATCATCGGTGGGCGAATACCTACACCAAGAAAACTCAGGAAGCTTTCAGTCAGAATGAACGTTGGGATCATGCCGGTTGCCACCACAATCACATGAGACATAACGTTTGGCAGAATGTGGTGCACGACGATGCGGCCATCAGATGCTCCGGCTGCAATGGCTGATTTCACATAGTCCATTTCTCGCAACACCAGAGCTTTACCTCGCACTTCTCGTGCCAGTTGTGCCCATTTCAGGCAGCCTAATAACAGCACGAACAGGACGAAGGTAGTCTGTGGTGAAACCGTCTTCGGCAAAATGGCAATAACAGACAGGTATAGTGGTAGTTCAGGGAATGCCAGCATCAGCTCAACCACGCGCTGGATCCACAAGTCCGCTTTACCTCCCAGATAACCCGATGTAATACCGACCAGACTACCGACCACAACGCAAATGGAGGTGATTAACCCAGCCATCAATAAGGTCACACCCATACCGTGGAAGATGCGGCTCAGCTCGTCTCGGCCCATGCCATCAGTGCCGAGCAGATAAACTTTCTGATTATCCTGTGCGGTGAACAGATGGGTATCAAAGGTCATTCCGAGGAAAGAATATTCCCAGCCCTTACTAAAAAATTGCAGGTAGACCTTTTTCTCTGTGTTCAGAACATATTTCGCTTCAAATGTCTCTGGATCAAAGGTGGTTTCATAAGGGTAAACAAAGGGGCGTAATGAGAACCCGTCCTCACTGAAAAAGTGGATACCTTGCGGCGGCAGATAAACATCTTCATTACTGCGTACTGCTGGGTCTTGAGGGGCAAAAAACGAAGCAAAAACAGAAAGGATCAGTAATGCCAAAATCAGCCACATCGAAATCAGAGCCAGTTTATTGCGTTTAAACCGGCGCCATACCAGCGCAAGATAGCGTTCATCGGTGCTCTTTGGCCGTTCGCGGGGATCCTGTTCCAGGATAATTTCAGGCAGCATAGTTTTCTCCATGACAAAATCCTCTTATCAGGACAGGCGAACCCGAGGGTCCAGCAGAGCCAAAGTAATATCAGCAATCAGGTTACCGATAACCAGTGTTGTGGCCAGAATGAGCATGAATGAGGCAACGACAAAGACGTCCTGATCCTGCATGGCCTGTACAATAAGGGGGCCGACGGTTGGCAAGGCAAAGACAATTGCGATTTCCAGCTCACCGGCAATCATGTAAGGCAGAGCAACTCCCTGGAACATGATCATAGGATGCAGCGCATTCGGGACGATATGGCGAAATAAAACCCGCATAGGGGAAAGCCCTTTAGCCCGGGCTGTTTCAACATATTGAGCCTGCATAACGTCCAGCATATTGGAGCGCATGACTCGCAGGTTTTGCGCCATACCGCCGAAAATGGCAACCAGCAG
>JAYSBB010000173.1:0-3906 GCA_041915645.1 Tolumonas sp. | reverse complement strand
GGGAGTTACTGAGAAAAGTGAAATACTTTCTGGATCATATCAGCCCATTTGCGACAGCAGCACAGAATAAACAGGTGGAGCACAATTAGGATCAGTTATTTAGACGAAATTAAAAAAACTGAAGGTAACGCTTCGATTAAGTCACTAAATCTGACATCAGATTTTCCTCTACTCCATGAAGGGTTATTGCTAAAACCCGGTCACGTTGTATTAATTGATACTAAAGACGATATTGTTGCTTTAGGGCGACTCCCGGAAACCTCTGCAATCCTTAGTATTCATTACCCGAGAAGTCTTATGCAGCCTGCTATTTTGCAGAATTTAAGCATTGTTGCCGCTCTTGGACTCATAACTCTTTTAGTTGAAGCTTTTTTAATTCGCTCAATTTTACAAAATCAGGTTGCACGCCCACTACAGCAACTTATTCGCGCAACGCGCCATGTAGGCGAACATGTACCGAAAGAACGTTATAACCTACCGACTAAATCTGAAGATGAAATTGGTGTTTTAGCGCGTGATTTCTCTCGCATGTCCGATCGAGTGAGAAATACCTACAATCGGCTTGAATCAATGGTTTCGGAACGTACAGTTGCTCTGGAAGAAGCAAATAAAAAATTGATGGCTCTAAGCACGACAGATGGATTAACAGGAATTGCAAATAGACTGATCTGACCCAGCAACAATGGACACTGAGTTAAGCGATTTTCTGTTGTTCAAACTCGTCTGGACTTTTGTAATCCAGATAGCTGTGTAAGCGTTGGCGATTGTAATCCACTTCGATGTACTCGAATACCGTTACCCGAATTTGCTGCCTCGTTTCAAATCGTTCTCCGTGGATCGCTTCTACTTTCAGACTATGGAAAAAGCTTTCCGAGCAGGCATTGTCGTAACAACAACCCTTGGCGCTCATGCTGCAAATTAAACCGTTATCGCGTAGCAATCTTTGATAGTCATGCGAACAGTATTGACTGCCTCGGTCGGTATGCACGATGACACCTTTCGGTTGTTTCCGCCGGAACAAGGCCATCGTTAACGCATCACAAACTAAACGGGCCGTCATGCGTTCTGACATCGCCCAACCAATTACTTTGCGCGAGTAAAGATCGAGCACAACCGCCAGATAATACCAGCCTTCATTTGTCCATAAATAGGTAATATCGCCAGCCCATTTCTGATTGGGTTGACTGGCAGTAAAGTCTTGTTGGAGTAAATTATCTGCCACAGGCAGGTTATGTTTGCTTTGTGTCGTGGCTTTAAATTTACGGGCGGCTTTCGCCCGTAACCCTTGTCGTTGCAGGCTTAACGCGACCGTTTTCCGGTTGTAGTGAATGCCTTGTTTCTCCAGTGCCAGCATGACTCTGATCGCACCACTGCGGCTTTTATCTGCTTTAAATGCGTTAGCCACATGCATGTCAATTTTCTGCTGACGATGCCGTAACTGGCTGGGTCGATGATGCCAGGATAACCACGCATAAAAGCCGCTGCGAGAGACACTGAGTACGCGACTCATTGTCGCAGTAGCAAACTGTTTTCTGTGTTTAAGCATGAAGGCGTACTTTATTTCAGGTGTTTGGCAAAGTACGCTGCGGCCTTTTTTACAATGGCCAGCTCCTCAGCTTGTTCGGCCAGCAATCGCTTTAGCCTGGCATTTTCATCCGCCAGTGATTGTTCACGCTCAGTCGAGCTTTGTTGCAGACGATGTTTGTTTCGCCAGTAATAGAGTTGAGACTCAAGAATACCAAGTTGTGTTGCTGCTTTGGAAAAGCCAATGCGTTCGGCTAAAGCGAGGGCATCATCTTTATAGCTTTGAGAATATTGAGTCCGCGCATTTTTCGGCGCTGTAGTCTGTTTAGTCATGGTTCACCTCTGTGAGTAATTTTACTCGCTTAATGAGGTGTCCGTTAATGCTGGGTCAGATCAACCGGGGCTAACCCCGGTTTTTTTGAAGCAGGTGTTTATTTCAATGAACCAGACAGGAATTGTTGTAAGCGTTCGCTTTTTGGATTTCCCAATACATCATCAGGATGACCTTCTTCTTCAATCTTACCCTGATGAAGAAAAATAACGTGATTTGAAACATTTCGAGCAAAACCCATTTCGTGGGTAACTACCACCATGGTTTTGCCTTCTTCCGCCAACTTTTGCATGATTTTCAACACTTCGCCCACCAATTCCGGATCGAGTGCTGAAGTCGGCTCATCAAACAACAATACTTCCGGTTCCATCGCGAGAGCACGGGCAATAGAAACCCGTTGCTGCTGACCTCCCGATAAATGCGCCGGATATTTCGCGCGGGCACGTTCGTCGATGCCTACTTTTTCCAGATAACGAATGGCACGTTCTTGCGCTTCGTCTTTACTGATACCCAAGACTTTCATTGGTGCGGCCATGACGTTTTCTAAAACCGTCATATGGCTCCATAAATTGAAGTGCTGGAAAACCATCGTCAGTTTGGTGCGCAGTAACTGTAACTCTTTCTGATCGACGACATTTAATTGCCCATCAGAATCTAACGTCATGTGGATTTCTTTACCATTGACGAAAATAGAGCCTGCACTTGGTTTTTCCAAAAAGTTCAGACAACGTAAAAAGGTACTTTTACCTGAACCGGATGAGCCGATAATGCTGATCACATCGCCCGCTTTTGCGCATAAAGAGACGCCTTTAATAACTTCATGCTGGCCATATTTTTTATGCAGATCTGTTACAGCCAATTTGTAATTATGCATGTCATAACCTTTCTAAATTAGATCTTAATGCGCAGATTGTGGTTTCAAATGCTTTAACCAGCGCTTTTCAGCTAACCGGAACAGAGCAACTAACAGAAAAGAGATTGTCAGATAAATCGCCGCAGCTAAACCAAACGCGTGAAATGATTTGTATGTCGCCGCATTTACATCACGGGCAATTTTTAAAATATCTGGTACCGTCGCAGTAAATGCCAACGACGTGGCATGTAGCATCAGAATGACTTCATTACTATATGCAGGCAGAGCCCGACGTAATGCTGACGGAATAATGATGCTGCGATAGAGCGTGAAACCGGAAAAACCATACGCCCGCGCCGCTTCAATTTCACCATGCGGAATTGCCCGGATCGCACCAGCCAACATCTCTGTGGTATATGCGCAGGTATTCAGAGCCAACGCCAGTACCGTGCAGTTAAAACCACTGCGGAAAAACAGGTTCAGAAAATCAACTTCTCTCACCACACTTAATGTGTAAACGCCGGAATAAAACACCAGCAACTGCACATACAACGGTGTGCCACGAAAAACATAGGTATAAACCCAAACTGGCATCCAAAGGGCTTTTTTCTGAGACACGCGGGCGATCGACATTGGCAATGCCAGCATGAAACCTACTGCGAGTGAAATCACCAGCAGCCACATGGTCACCGCAACACCCGTGAAACGATAACCATCACTCCATAAAAATGCTTTGCCATACTGTTGCAGGATCTCAATCATAATTCAGCACTCCGTACACCCATGGAATAACGTCGTTCCAACCACAGCAGAACCAAATTCGATATCGTGGTAAAAATCAGATAAACCACACCGGCAACAATCGTAAAATAGAAAAAGTGATAAGTACCCTTCCCTGCATTCTGAGTTGCTTTAACCACATCAGATAATCCGATGATGGACACTAATGCCGTTGCTTTTAAGGTCACCTGCCAATTGTTCGCAATACCAGGCAACGCAAAACGCATCAGTTGTGGAAACAGGATATACCGGAATGTCTGCCATGGAGAAAACCCATACGCGACACCCGCCTCCATCTGGCCTTTCGGTACCATCAAATAAGCGCCACGGAAGGTTTCCGTAAAATAGGCACCATAAATAAAACCAATCGTAATCACACCGGCCACAAACGGATCAATGTTCAATTGTGCCAACCCTA
>JAYSBB010000172.1:0-3911 GCA_041915645.1 Tolumonas sp. | reverse complement strand
GGACACCATTCTTCCTCAGTTGGGAGCTGGCCGGTAAATTCCCGCGCATCTTACAAGATGAAGTGGTGGGTGAAGAAGCCACCCGCTTGTATCACGATGCGTTAGCGATGCTGGATCGGTTGCAGGCTTCCGGTGAAGTAAAAGCCAGTGGCATCATCGGTCTGTTTGCGGCGAATCGTATTGGTGATGATGTTGAAATCTACACCGACGAGTCTCGCAGCCAAGTGTTGCAGACATTCCACTTCCTGCGTCAGCAAACGAATAAAGCGATGCAAGCGCGTGATGGTGAGGTGTTCCCGAACTACTGTCTGGCTGACTTTGTTGCGCCGAAAGAGAGTGGGGTGGCGGATTACTTCGGTGGTTTCGCGGTGACTGGTGGTATCGGCGAAGCTGCTTTGGCCGAAGCCTATAAGGCGGCAGGTGATGATTACAATGCGATCCTGATTCAAGCGGTTTGTGATCGTCTGGCGGAAGCGTTTGCGGAATATCTGCATGCGCAGGTGCGTAAAGAATATTGGGGTTATGCTGCGGATGAAAATCTGAGTAACGATGATTTGATCCGTGAGAACTACCAAGGTATTCGCCCCGCACCGGGTTATCCAGCTTGTCCGGAACATACCGAGAAAGGGTTGCTGTGGCAGTTACTCAATGTCGAACAAGCTATCGGTATGCAACTGACCGACTCGTATGCCATGTTGCCTGCCGCTGCGGTATCGGGTTTCTATTTCAGTCATCCGCAAAGTAAATATTTCGCCGTAGCAGGGATCCAAAAAGATCAGGTAGAAGATTATGCGCAACGTAAAGACATGACACTGAGCGACGCTGAGCGTTGGTTGGCGCCTAATCTGGGTTATGATATCGAATAAAGTGACATTTTATTTATTATATTTGGGCCTGCATGCAGGCCCTGTTTGTTTTTTCGTCTAAAATATATACAAAGTGTAAACGTAGATCACAAGAAACATATTTTTTGGAAAAGCCATTAAACCGAGCATTGAACTAATAATCTAAGCCCGATACTCTGACTCCCTTGGCAAGAGGGCAACTTCTATTTATACAAATAATTAAAGGATAGCGGGTATGCAAAAAAATATACTGATTGTAATAGATCAAGCCGTAAATCAATGTCTTGACATGGATTTGTCTAAATTCAATCAGCTTGAAATTGTAATTGGTGCCAGCCAGAAAACGTTACCAGTTGCATTCGTAAAGGAATTGCTACGCATTCAGAGCATGAGTGGTGTGCCAGTGGATTTATTGACCACCAAAGGTACTGGCAGTCATCATGTTGAGATGTATCTGGCTTGGTTGTTAGGTCGCCATATTGAAAAAATGCCAGATGCTTACATTACTGTTATTGCCAATGACATCGATGGCGACAGCTTGCTGAATAATTGTATCGATGAAGAATATCACGATCGTATCTGTATTATTCAGGAAGGTGGTGCATCTGTTGCTGCTAAACCAGCTGAACTGCAATTTGAAAAACCAGTGCAGAAAAAAGCACCTATTGAAGCTGTGACGGCAGAACCTGTTGTTGCTGAAGAAAAGGTTAAGCAGGCTGATAACAAGTTGATCTCTAAATTGATGGAGCGGAAAGATATTCTGGAAGCGCGTCATCCGATCACCGGTGAGCCACTGCCTGAACCATTGCATAAATAATGTATTCAGCGGATTGTTTGGAGCTGCAATGACGCAGCCCATTTCTCAACGCCAACGCGAGCAAGATGCGTTGGCGTGGTTTTTTAAGCACCCGCCTCATATTCCTGACTTGCATTGCAAAGTTGCTGAATTATCCGATCTTCCTGCACTATTACATCTGGAACGCTATTGTTTTAACCCGTATCTGGCATTTGGTCGGCGGCGTTGGCGTTATCTGATTTCGAAATCATCCTGCTCGACTATTTTATTATTTCAGCAAGAAACATTGGTGGCTTACCTTTGTTTGCTGCCACATCAAGGCTGGTGTGGTCTTGAGATTCGGGCGTTGGCAGTGCATTGGTTACACCGCCAAAAAGGGCTAGGGCGCTGGCTGATGCGTCTGAGCCAGCATCTTGCCCGGCAATGGATGTTACGCTCGATATATTTGTCGGTTGATTGTGAAAACATCCCGGCCCGAACGTTATATGAACTGATGGGCCTGCAAATCTCTGGTCAGTTGGTCGACTATTACGGCCTGGACCGACATGGCCTGCGCATGCGTTTTAATGTCGAGTCACATGATACAAAAACTATGTGACTGGGGTGAGTGAACGCAGTCAACGAGCTGCAACTTCAAGAACAAAGGGTAGAAAGTTGTTCTGCTGTACTACGGGTATTTAAACGATATTGATGCGGTGTGACTCCCACCAATTTATGAAATGACTCGTAGAAACGGCTCATCGCACTAAAGCCGGTGGTTAACGAGATATCTAAGATGGAGCGATTACTTTCCGCCAGTAGTGCCCGTGCATGGTTTATTTTCATCATGGTGATGTGATCTTTGATGGAATAACCCATCACCTGTTTAAACAGGTTCATTGCATAATTCGGGTGCAGTTGTACCTGCACAGCCACTTCATTTACCCGGATCGCTTCATGATAGTGGGCGGCAATAAAACTTAGCATTTGCTGAATGTAGCGAATTTTTCGTTCATTCATCTGCAGGCTGTGCAGTTTGCCGGGGGAGGTGTGCAGCAACTCTTGCCAGCCAGACACGGCAACCCGCCTCATCATTAAGGTGATCTCTTCTTGCATCAACTGATACAAACCATGCGAACTACTTTTGCTATCGTTATGCCAGCGGCGTAATTCGTGGCTGCCAAACAGATCTTTCACATTCGATATAATGACACTGCCATGCAGGATTTTATTTAACAGCAGATCATCAACGGGCAGGCCTAAAAAACGTGATAGCGGAATATTGATCACACCCATTTGCGAGCAATTTTCACAGGCGATCAGCCGATGCGGGATCACACCCCAGAACACGCCAATATGACCTTCCGGAAGTTGGATCTGCTCACCATTGATCAGATAACGCACCGGGCCGCCAAAGGGAATATTCACTTCCACCTGGCGGTGCCAGTGATAGCCCGGCATATCGCCGGGCTGACGGAATTCAACGCTTAATACTTCATCGGCTTGTAGCCAGCTTAATGGGCTGATTTCCGCTGGGTCTTGCATTTACAACTCCTGTAATACCTTTGCAATTGAAGTCGCAGCATCGTTCTCTTGTCACTTTGCTTTAACTTCAATTACTTTGGGTATAGGTGATTTTTAAGTGTTGCCAGCCGCCAAAATTTCTTCAATACGTGATAACTCTTTGGCACTGAGTTCACAGAAATGAGGCGCGGCAATCGCATCATCGATTTGGCTGGTTTTACTGGCACCGATCAACACCGAGGTGATCGCCGGTTGGCGTAATACCCACTGTAACGCCATTTGCCCCAGCTTCTGACCACGCAGGAAGGCCAGATGGTTCAGCTCTTCAATGACTTTGAGTTTGGCATCGGTAATATCGGTAGTTTTGAGATAACGACCATCTTTCGCCACGCGCGAATCTTCCGGAATACCATTCAGATAACGATCGGTCAGCAGCCCACCGGCCAGCGGCGAGAACGCGATGCCGCCGATCTGTTCTTCCGATAAGACATCGAGCAAACCGTTTTCTACCCAGCGTTCAAACATCGAGTATTTGGGCTGGTGGATGACGCACGGCGTACCCAATGATTTCAAAATCTGCGAGGCACGTTTCGTCAGCTCCGCAGGATAGTTGGAAAGCCCGACATATAACGCTTTGCCCTGACGCACGATCAGATCTAATGCCGCCATGGTCTCTTCCAATGGCGTATTCGCATCGGGGCGGTGATGATAAAAAATATCCACGTAATCCAGTTTCATCCGGCGCAGGCTTTGGTCGAGACTGGACA
>JAYSBB010000171.1:0-3918 GCA_041915645.1 Tolumonas sp. | reverse complement strand
ATATGACTTGGAAGGCATGGTTACGCAATTATTGAACGATTGCATTGATACGCCAGCGATGCCTGCTCGGTTATTAAAACTGGCTGAGGTTCGATGGTAATCAAAATTCAATAAGGGTAAAACCGGATTGTTTTTTCATATGTAGTTTCCTTACAGTTAAACTGTATTCCTGATTTGGATGAGAGAGCTATATCTGATATGAGTCAGATATAGGTTAAGTGTAGCTGCTTGCAGAAACAGCGTCCACATCCTAATGAGTCTACCAAAGATTAGATTACAAATCTGTGACGGAAAATGAAAAATCGGGTTAGTTAACCGGCAGTAGCTCGCTGATTTATATTAAAAAATTGTTAAATCTGACAGGGCGATAAATTTGAGTATTTATTGCCCTGTCAGCGGGTTTATGCTGCTGCGATGTTATTGCTGTTCGCGGGCGATTGCGCGCCAGGCGATGTCTTTGCGATAGTAGATTCCATCCCAACTGATCGTTGCCGCTAAGGCGTAAGCGTTTTGCTGTGCTTCAGCAACGGTAACGCCGAGTGCGGTAGCGCATAACACCCGGCCGCCAGCTGTGATCACTAGACCATCTTTTTCGGCCGTACCTGCATGGAAAACTTTGGCGGCATCTGTTTCTGCAGCCGGCAAGCCAGTGATGATATCGCCTTTTTGCACCTCAGCTGGATAACCGGCTGCTGCCAGCACGACACCAACAGCTGGGCGAGGGTCATATTGCGCGGTTTTTTCATTGAGTTTGCCATCGCAGGCTGCCAGACAGAGTTCAACCAGATCAGATTGCATGCGCAACATGATTGGCTGAGTTTCGGGATCACCGAAGCGGCAGTTAAATTCGATGACTTTCGGGTTACCCTGCTGGTCGATCATCAGACCAGCATAGAGGAAGCCGGTGTAAGGATTGCCTTCTGCTTCCATGCCTTTTACTGTCGGCCAGATCACCTGCTGCATGACTTTATCGTGAACTTCCTGTGTTACCACCGGGGCTGGTGAATAGGCGCCCATACCGCCGGTATTCGGGCCGGTGTCGCCATCGCCGATACGTTTGTGATCCTGACTGGTGGCCATTGGCAGTACGTTTTTGCCATCGACCATGACGATGAAAGAGGCTTCTTCACCATCGAGGAACTCTTCGATGACAACGCGGCTGCCTGCATCACCGAAGGCATTGCCAGAAAGCATGTCGCGCACAGCTTCTTCGGCTTCTTCGAGAGTCATTGCCACGATAACGCCTTTACCTGCGGCCAGACCGTCGGCTTTGATGACGATTGGGGCGCCTTTTTCTTTCAGGTAGGCCAGTGCGGGTTCGATTTCAGTGAAGTTCTGGTAATCAGCCGTTGGGATTTTATGGCGTGCCAGAAAGTCTTTGGTAAACGCTTTTGAGCCTTCCAGCTGTGCTGCTGCTTCAGTTGGGCCGAAAATTTTCAGGCCTTCAGCACGGAACGCATCAACAACGCCGATCACCAGCGGGGCTTCAGGGCCAACGATAGTCAGGCCGATGTTTTTTTCTTTGGCAAATTTCAGTAGTGCCGGGATGTCGGTGGCGCTGATAGCAACGTTTTCGACTTTGGTTTCGCGTGCTGTGCCGGTGTTGCCCGGTGCGACATAGACTTTGTCTGCCAGCGGTGATTGAGCGGCTTTCCATGCCAGTGCGTGTTCACGACCGCCATTACCGATAATCAATATGTTCATGTATGTTCTCCAACACTGAAAAATTGTATCTCAGTGTATGCCATTCGTTGGATTTTGCTGGAGTCAGTCAATTGATCCACTTTGCCGACGCGTCGTGAACCCATCCCTGGGGACTCCGCTGCGCCATCCATGGCGCAGAGGGTCGGCAAAATGGCTCAATCGCCCTCATTTCCGAATTAATGAATTAGTGGCGGAAGTGGCGCATATTGGTGAAGACCATCGCCATGCCATGTTCGTCTGCAGCATCGATCACTTCCTGATCGCGCATTGAACCGCCCGGCTGGATCACACAGGTGATACCGGCTTCTGCGGCTGCATCAATACCGTCGCGGAACGGGAAGAAGGCATCAGAAGCCATGACTGAGCCTTTTACTTCCAGACCTTCGTCGGCGGCTTTGATACCTGCGATTTTAGCGGAGTAAACACGGCTCATCTGACCGGCACCGACTCCGATGGTCATGCTGTCTTTAGCGTAGACAATAGCGTTGGATTTCACATATTTGCCGACTTTCCAGCAGAACAGCAGATCTTTCAGCTCCTGTTCGGTTGGCTGACGTTTGGTCACAACTTTCAGGTCGGCTAACGTCACCATGCCTTGATCTCGATCCTGCACTAGCAGGCCACCGTTAACGCGTTTGACGTCAAAACCGGTGGTTTTGCCTTGCCACTGGCCACATTCCAGCAGACGTACGTTAGCTTTTTTCGCAACGACTGCTTTGGCTTCTGCGCTGACTGCCGGTGCGATGATGACTTCAACGAACTGACGGCTCACGATGGCTTCGGCGGTTGCGGCATCCAGTTCACGGTTAAAGGCGATGATGCCACCGAATGCGGAAGTCGGATCGGTCTGGTAAGCGCGGTTGTAGGCTTCAAGAATATTGTTACCCAGCGCAACGCCACATGGGTTTGCGTGTTTCACGATGACACAGGCTGGTTCTGCGAACTCTTTTACACATTCCAGTGCGGCATCAGTATCGGCGATGTTGTTGTAAGACAGTGCTTTGCCTTGCAGTTGAGTTGCTGTGGAGACGGACGCTTCCTGCACATCGGCTTCAACATAGAAGGCAGCGGCTTGATGGCTGTTTTCGCCATAACGCATGTCTTGTTTTTTGATGAACTGGAAGTTGATGGTGCGCGGGAATTTTGAATCGGCAGAGGCTTCATCCTGTACGCCATAGGTTGGTACTTTGGTACCGAAGTAGTTGGCGATCATGCCGTCGTATGCGGCGGTGTGTTCAAAAGCGGCAATGGCCAGATCGAAACGGGTCGCGTAGGTCAGGGAATTAGCATTGGTATCCATTTCAGCCAGTACGCGATCATAATCTTTGGCGTTCACAACGATGGTGACGTCTTTGTGGTTTTTCGCGGCTGAACGCACCATAGTTGGGCCGCCGATATCAATGTTTTCGATGGCGTCTTCGAGAGAACAGTTTGGTTTGGCAACGGTCGCTGCAAATGGGTAGAGGTTTACGGCAACCAGATCAATTGGTTTGATGCCATGCTGGGTCATGATGGTATCGTCAGTGTTGCGACGCCCCAGAATGCCTCCGTGAACTTTTGGATGCAGGGTTTTTACGCGGCCATCCATCATTTCCGGGAACCCGGTGTAATCGGAAACCTCGGTTACAGGTAAGCCAGCGTCAGCGAGCAGGCGCGCGGTTCCGCCGGTGGAGAGCAGTTCTACCCCTCGTTGTTGCAGGGCACGGGCGAACTCCACGATACCGGTCTTGTCAGAAACGCTGAGCAGGGCACGGCGGATAGGGCGAGCGTTTTCCATCTCTACTTTGTCCTCAAAATTTGTTCACGGTAAGAATCAGTTCAGAAGAGAGTATAGTTGCAGCATGTGGCGCTGCAGCTTACTTTCGGCGGCGTATTTTACACCAAAAGCGGAGGTGGGAGGATCTTTATTGCAACAACTTGCCTGAGGTGTATGTTCTGGAGCTGCTGGTAAAGGAGGCAACGTTTCCGACGCGCCATGAATTCATCCCTGGAGGCTCCGCTGCGCCATCCTTGGCGCAGAGGGTCTCTGAAGTAGCAGCCTTCGTCTATATGAGTGTTCTATATATGATATGAGTGTTTTATTCCAAATGGTCCAGCGGCAGGGAGGTGAACTGCTTAACCTGCTGTAAAACGAAGCTGGAACGGACACCTGTAACGCCGTCGATACGGGTTAGCTTTTCCAACAGGAAATGCTGGTAGTATTCCATATCTGGC
>JAYSBB010000170.1:0-3921 GCA_041915645.1 Tolumonas sp. | reverse complement strand
AACCAACCAAGCTCAGTATTGTTGGCAAACAGAAGCGATGCTGGATGAAAACAGAACACTTGGAGAAGGTGCTGATTGCCGGATTATCCGTATCGCTCAAAAACTAGACACTCATGCGTTCGCCCTGCTGATTAATGGTGGATTGTGATAGCGGATTTGCCGATCCGCGATTTGTTTTGTCTCACTAATAAATCTATCACTTTCCAAACAAATCGGGTTGAGAGCGGGGGCTTTTGTGAAGCACATCAATTATTCATGGCGATCCACCCAGCTTTGCCGTGATATTGATCACATAAAAACAGCCAAAACTTGGCTATTTAGCATCCCAATACTGCGCCACCCCCCATTTTTTGTGACATAGATCACCAACTAATCATCACCGACCCAACAACGGGATGTGATTTAAATCACAAAACAAACAAATAACTCCAAATGAGTCCTTTTGTGGCTATTTTAACGTTTGACCGCAATAAGTTTTGTCGCCATATGAGTTGTCTGTTACAAATATCTAATATACTCAAACTTGGCTATTTCAATATTCTCTTTTTATTCAACAGTGTGTATTCCATTTTATGTAAAAGGATCAGTAGATGGTGGGCTTCCGGTGGATAGTTTTCTTTTTCTTGCTCTGTTTTGGCCCGTACTCCTCTGCTGCTGAACGTATTGTTCTGCAACTGAAATGGATTAATCAGTTTCAATTTGCCGGTTATTACGCCGCCGTTGAAAAAGGCTTTTATAAGGCAGCAGGATTAGATGTCGAATTACGCCCGAATGGTTACAACGGTTCATTTGTTTCACCGGTCGAGGCAGTGGTCAAAGGTGATGCCCAATACGGGATATCGAATTCAGGATTGGTGCTGGATTACCTGAATGGTAAGCCGGTGGTCGTACTCGCGGCGACATTGCAGCATTCTGCGGTCAGTTGGATCGTGCTGGAAAAATCCGGTATTAAAAACATTCACGATATGGTGAAAAAACGGCTCATGGCTGTATTTCCATTAAGTGAGAGCCTTGAATTATTAGAACCTTTCCGTGCCGAAGGTATCCCACCAGAAAAACTAAATCTCATCCAGACAGGTTTTGATTTGCAACCGCTTATCGATGGAAAAATTGACGCCTACGATGGTTATGTGACCAACGAACCTTATCTGCTGGAACAAAAAGGCATTCCCTATCGATTGATCGACCCTCGGACTTATGGCATTGATTTTTATGGTGATGTTTTATTTACCTCCCAGAATGAACTGAACGAGCATCCAGAGCGAGTAGCCGCCTTTCGCAAGGCAAGTATGGACGGTTGGCGTTATGCCATGGCGAATCCGGAAGAAATTATCGATTTGATCATGCAAAAATACGCGCCACAGAAGACTCGTGACCACCTGCGCTTTGAAGCTAAAGCGATGTGGAACCTCATGCAGCCCGAGATTATCGAAATTGGCCATATGAACCCAGGGCGGTGGCTGCGTATTGCCGAAGTGATGACTGAACATCAACGTATTATTGACGAGCCGATGCTGAATCGATTCATATACGATGGAGACAAATATCAACCAAACCTGTCACGTTATCTACGGATTGCCACCGTGTCATCGCTCTTGGCGTTATTATTGGCAGGAATAAGCACCTGGATTTATCGCACCAACCGACGGTTGCAACGCGAAGTCACGGCTCGTCAGCAAGCTGAGCTGCAACTGCGTCATCTGTCCGAAACAGATGCGTTAACTGGTTTAGCCAATCGCCGCGCCTTTGATTTGCATATGACGCAAGAATTTCAACGTTTTCTACGTTATCGACATCCGTTCAGTGTTGTCATGATTGATATAGACTGGTTTAAACGTATCAACGATACCTTTGGTCATGCTGCCGGCGATCATGTGTTAACTGAATTTGCCTGGCGTTTACGCGATCATATTCGTAAAACCGATTTCCTCGCGCGTATTGGCGGAGAAGAATTTGCCATCCTGATGCCGGAAACCTACCCCCTCGATGCGAGAAAAAGAACGGAACTGCTGCAACAGATAATTAACGCCACACCTTTTCAGTTGGCTGCCGCTTCCGATATGCCGCTCATGATCACCGCCAGCTTTGGTATTTCATGTGTTGCCGATAATGACTTAGTTGCAGAGGCCGCATTAACCCGAGCCGATACTGCTTTGTATAAAGCCAAAAATAATGGCCGTAACCAAGTGGTTTTATTTAATGAAGAGAATAAATTAACGTTAGTCGTCGATTGATAACCTGATGTTGATGAATAAAAAAGCCCCCTGTTTCCAGAGGGCTTTTTAGTATGGAGCGCGAAAATAGAATTACGCTTTCCACGCCTTCCAAGTATTGATCAGACCATTGGTCGAGCTGTCATGGCTGGTTACTACCGCAGCAGAATTCAGCTCAGGCAGGATCTTGTTAGCCAGTTGTTTACCCAGCTCAACACCCCATTGGTCAAAACTGAAGATATTCCAAATGATACCTTGTACGAAGATTTTGTGTTCGTACATAGCAATCAGTGCACCCAGTGTTTTTGGCGTCATCTGTTTAAACAGAATGGAGTTAGTTGGGCGGTTACCTTCAAACACTTTAAATGGCACCAGATCTTTCACCTGTTCCAGTGTTTTACCCGCCGCTAAGAACTCAGCTTCCACCGCTTCTTTCGATTTACCAAACGCCAGAGCTTCAGTCTGAGCAAAGAAGTTAGCCAGCAGTTTCGGATGATGATCGCCCACTGGGTTGTGGCTGATAGCTGGTGCCAAGAAATCACAAGGGATCAGCTTAGTACCTTGATGGATTAGCTGATAGAACGCATGTTGACCGTTGGTACCTGGCTCACCCCAAATGATTGGGCCAGTCTGGTAATCTACTTTGTTACCGTTACGGTCAACATATTTACCGTTCGATTCCATGTTGCCTTGCTGGAAATAAGCAGCAAAACGGTGCATGTATTGGTCATACGGCAGGATCGCTTCTGATTCTGCTTCGTAGAAGTTGTTGTACCACAAGCCAATCAATGCCAGCAGTACAGGAATGTTTTGCTCATAGCTGGCGGTGGCGAAATGGGTATCCATCTCAAACGCACCTTCCAGCAGTGCTTCAAAGTTTTCAAAGCCCAAAGACAACGCGATAGGCATACCAATCGCAGACCAGGAAGAGTAACGACCACCAACCCAATCCCAGAATTCGAACATGTTGGCAGTGTCGATACCAAATTCAGCGACTGCCTTACCATTGGTAGACAGCGCCGCGAAATGTTTGGCTACATGCGCCTGATCGCCAGCAATGTTCACGAACCAGTCACGCGCAGACAGCGCATTGGTCATGGTTTCCTGAGTGGTGAAAGTCTTCGATGCCACCAGGAACAGCGTAGTTTCTGGATCAACATTTTTCAGTGTTTCAGCGATGTGAGTGCCATCTACGTTAGAAACAAAATGCATCTGCAGGTGATTTTTGAACGGACGCAGCGCTTCAGTGATCATCACTGGGCCTAAGTCAGAACCACCGATACCGATGTTAACCACGTGCTGGATCGCTTTACCGGTATAACCTTTCCACTCGCCAGAAATGACGTTGTTGCAGAAGGTTTTGATTTTCGCCAGCACAGCGTTTACTTCTGGCATTACGTCTTTACCGTCAACCATCACTGGGCGGTTAGAACGATTACGCAAGGCGGTGTGCAGTACGGCACGACCTTCAGTATGATTAATCTTCTCACCATTGAACATGGCATCAATAGCAGAACGCAGATCCACTTCATGAGCCAGATCGATCAACAGATCCAGTGTTTCGTCAGTGATCAGGTTTTTGGAGTAATCCACCAGAATATTGTCTTTGTAGGTGGTGGAGAACTTGTCAAAACGAGCAGGGTCTGCAGCAAACAAATCACTCAGCTGACGATCTTTATTCGCCGCAAAATGAGCTTCCAGCGCTTTC
>JAYSBB010000169.1:0-3991 GCA_041915645.1 Tolumonas sp. | reverse complement strand
CGTTATTACTCGATTGCCAGTTATCCGCATCTGAAAGGGGATGAGTTGGCCGAACAAGCGCAAGTGCAGGCCAACATCGCTTACCGTGAAGGCGGTCGTTATCTGCCGGTGCCGCTAAAAGAGCTGAAAGTGCCGTTTCGCGGTAAAGAGATCAAAGGTTATCTGCATTTGCCGCATGACGACCACCCAGTGCCCTTGGTGATGGTGACTGGTGCTATTGATAGTCTGCAGCTCGATTTTATCCGTCTGTATGAAAGAGTGCTGGCACCGCTCGGTATCGGTATGTTGTCGCTTGATCTACCCGGTTGTGGTTATTCCAGCCACTGGCCGTTGGTGCAAGATTCCAGCCGTCTGCATCAGGCGGTACTGCAATATCTGAAAGACGTGCCGTGGGTGGATGATCAACGCATTGGCATGGTCGGCTTCCGTCTAGGGGGTAATGTTGCAGTTCGTTTGTCTTATCTGGAACAGTTGCGCCTGAAAGCCGTGGTGTGTGTCGGGCCCGGAATGCACAACTATTTTACTGATCCGGCGCAATTTGCTTTATCGCCGCCGATGATGCGCGCTAGTCTCGCTAACCGGTTAAATATGGATGCCTCCGATTGGGATGCCGTGCAAAAAAGCAGTCAGGTGTTTTCACTAAAACGCCAAGGGCTGGTGGGAGTCAGTAAAACGCGGGTGCCGATTTTGAGTATTGGGCATCGCCGTGACTTTATTTGTCCGGAAGCGGATATCCGGATGTTGGCATCATCCAGCTTAAGCGGTAAAGCGGTGGTGCTGGATAAAGAGCCGGTCAAAGAGCAGATGAACCGGATGTTAAGTGAAATTGGTGAATGGTTACGCCTGCATTTTAATCTCTGATAAAGAGATCGCATAAAATAGCTGCAAAATTCCATTGCAGGGGGCGGTTAGCCTCCGGTATAAAGAAGCCCTTCATGGAGGGTTATCGCAGCAATGAAAAGCAAAACCATCGTCGTCAAGCTGGGCACCAGCATTCTTACCGGCGGCACACGTAAACTGGATCAAGCTCATATGGTTGAGTTGGTTCGTCAGTGTGCCGCTTTGCATCGTCATGGGCATCAAGTCGTGGTTGTTACCTCCGGCGCTATCGCCGCAGGTCGTGAGAAGTTGGGTTACCCCGATCTTCCCCCCACAATGCCCAACAAACAGATGCTGGCGGCGGTGGGGCAATGTCATCTGATGCAAGTGTGGCAGAACCTGTTCAGTATCTATGGTTTGCAGATCGGCCAGTTGTTGTTGACCCGTGCCGATCTGGAAGATCGCGAACGCTATCTAAATGCGCGCGACACGCTGCAGACACTGCTGCATAACCGTATTATTCCTGTTATTAACGAAAATGATGCGGTCGCGATCGCCGAAATTAAAGTCGGCGATAATGACAACCTGTCTGCGCGGGCTGCTATTCTGGCCGATGCGGATCTGTTAATTCTGCTGACCGACCAGAAAGGGTTGTTTACCGCCGATCCGCGTACCAACCCGGATGCGACATTGATTGAAGAAGTCACTGAAATCACTGATCAACTGCGTAGTCTGGCTGGTGACAGCGTGAGTGGCCTTGGCACCGGTGGCATGTCGACGAAACTGCAAGCCGCGGATATTGCCTGCCGTGCCGGTATTGAAGTGGTGATCGCCAGTGGTAAAACCCCGGAAGTGGTGGGGCGTCTGGCAAATAATGA
Source organism: Tolumonas sp. (assembly GCA_041915645.1). Taxonomy (GTDB): domain Bacteria; phylum Pseudomonadota; class Gammaproteobacteria; order Enterobacterales; family Aeromonadaceae; genus Tolumonas. The sequence goes on along the minus strand of JAYSBB010000169.1, from coordinate 2,294 downwards.
AAAGGTCGGCACCCGCTTTAAAGCACAAGCTAATCCGTTGGAAGGGCGCAAGAGCTGGATTTTAGCCGGCCCGCAGTCGCATGGTGAAATTCACATTGATGCCGGTGCGGTGAAAGCGGTGCATGATAAAGGCTCTAGCCTGTTGCCAAAAGGCATCACGCAGATCGTCGGTGAATTCGGTCGCGGTGAAGCCGTGCGTATCATTACACCGGATGGCAAAGAGTTAGCACGTGGCATTACGCGCTATACTGCTGATGAATTAGCCCGTGTACGTGGCCATCACTCGGATGAAATTGAAGCTTGCTTAGGTTATGGCTATGGTCCGGTGGCAATTCACCGAGATGATATGGTCTTGCTGTAAAGGAGAATGAACATGAGTTTATTAGCAATGGGCAAGGCCGCCCGCGATGCCTCGTTTGAATTAGCTATTGCTGCGACAGCCCGTAAAAATCAGGCTTTGTTAGCAATGGCCGATGAGTTGGAATTGCAGCAGGATGTGATCTTGGCTGCGAACGCCAAAGACATTGAAGCGGGTCGTGCGTCAGGGTTAACTGATGCCCTGCTCGACCGTCTGTTACTGAATGAATCACGTCTGGCGGGTATTGTTGCCGATGTGCGCAAAGTAGTGACACTGGATGATCCGGTTGGCGCTGAAATTGACAGCCGTGTGCTGGAAAATGGCATGCGCTTATCTCGTCGTCGCGTACCAATTGGCGTGATTGGCGTTATTTATGAAGCGCGCCCGAACGTAACGATTGATATCGCTGCACTGTGTTTGAAAACGGGTAACGCCAGCATTTTGCGTGGTGGTCGTGAGACGTTTCATTCCAACATGGCGTTGGTGGAAGTCATTCAGGCAGCACTGGCCAAGAGTGGTTTGCCAGCAGCATCAGTGCAATACATTGAAAGCCCTGATCGTGCATTGGTGAGCGAACTGCTGACCATGGATCAATACGTGGATATGATCATCCCACGTGGTGGCGCGAACTTGCATCGCCTGTGTAAAGATCAAAGCACGATCCCTGTCATCATCGGCGGTTTTGGTGTCAGCCATTTATACGTCGATGAAAGCGCTGATCTGGTGCGTGCCATTGATGTGATTGATAACGCGAAAGTACAGCGTCCATCCGCCTGTAATTCGCTGGACACCTTGCTGCTGAATGAAAAAATTGCCGCCAAAATTGCACCGGCTTTGGTCGCACGGATGAATCAGCAAAAAGTCACGCTGGTGGCTGAACCACAAGCTTTTGCGCTGTTGCAAGCGTCGGGCGCCAACCAACTACGTCAGGCGGGTGATGAGGATTTTGACACCGAATGGTTAAGTCTGACGCTGGGCGTGAAAGTGGTGTCTGATGTGAAAGCGGCGATTGCTCACTTGCAGGAACATAACGCCTGCCACTCCGATGCTATTCTGACTAACGATCTGCGTCATGCCGAATTGTTTATCAATGGTGTCGGTTCAGCGGCGGTATATGTCAATGCATCAACCCGTTTTACTGACGGTGCGCAGTTTGGTTTAGGTGCTGAAGTAGCCGTTTCTACCCAAAAACTGCATGCCCGTGGCCCGATGGGGCTCACTGAGTTGACCAGCTATAAATGGATCGGTCAGGCTGATTACCTGAGCCGCAGTTAAGACGAATCATTGCGTAACGGAATGATAAAAGCCACGTTGTTGTAACGTGGCTTTTTGTTAATGGAGCATTTTTGTGAACTGTTCCAGTATTTTAATTTCTTCATTAACCCGTTCAGCACCTGCACGAGCTGATTCGATCGCATTGTTCAATACTTGATAATTGGTTTTATCCAAGAGATCAAACTGCTCTGCGAAGGCTGATTTTTCTAATAACTCTAACTGCTGCGAGATTTTTTTGATGCTGTATTCCATATCGAGCAACTGCGTAGCTATATTTGGCATTTGAGTCCGGTAATGCTCCAGGGCGCGAGCACACTTTGTTCATTAATCAACCAAAGAACAATTGAGCACGATAATCGTCATTCCAACCTGCTTTCTTCAGTTTATTTCGTTGGCTTGGCGCACCGCATTCACTCTGCTTAAGTATGTTCAACACAAACCTTCGAAACAGCGCCATGTGTTCGACCGCGTCATCCATTACTATCCGGGATGCATCCTCATTGAATACGACATCCAGAATATAGTGCTGACTGTTTTCTATCCGCCAATGCTGCCGGATATAGTGACCCAGAAGCTTGTGTTTAGGTGATAAAGAACTGACATAATAAGAGGTGTCTACCGTTCCCTTGCCATTGACTACCCGATGTCGCTCTACAGCAAT
>JAYSBB010000168.1:0-4018 GCA_041915645.1 Tolumonas sp. | reverse complement strand
ACGACTTATTAGTGTTGACTAAGCCTGATGTGATTGCGGCGATCCATGATGCTTATCTGGCGGCCGGGGCAGATATTCTGGAAACCAACAGCTTTAACGCGACACGTATCGCGATGGCTGATTATCATATGGAAGAGCTGTCGGCGGAAATTAACCGTGAAGCAGCTCGTCTGGCACGTAAAGTGGCGGATGAGTGGAATGCTAAAACGCCGGAAAAACCGCGTTTTGTGGCAGGTGTATTAGGCCCAACCAACCGTACTGCTTCTATTTCACCGGATGTGAATGACCCGGGTAAACGTAACGTTACCTTTGATGCCTTAGTTGACGCTTATAAAGAATCGACCGAAGCGTTAATTGAGGGGGGCGTTGATATCATCATGATTGAAACCATCTTTGATACGCTGAATGCCAAAGCTGCTTTCTTTGCTGTTGATACTGTTTTTGAAAAACTGGGTTTCAAATTACCCGTCATGATCTCTGGCACTATCACCGATGCTTCTGGGCGAACGCTCTCCGGTCAGACGACTGAAGCTTTCTATAACTCGTTACGTCATGCCGAACCGTTATCGTTTGGTCTGAACTGCGCGCTGGGCCCGAAAGAGCTGCGTCAATATGTGCAGGAACTGGCGCGTATTTCGGAAACGTATGTCTCTGTGCATCCGAATGCTGGTCTGCCTAACGCCTTTGGTGGATACGATCTGGAAGCCAATGAAATGGCCGACCACATTCGTGAATGGGCCGAATCGGGTTTCCTGAATATGGTGGGTGGTTGTTGTGGCACCACACCGGAACATATCCGTGCCATGGCAAAAGCAGTCGCAGGCATTAAACCGCGTGAGCTACCCAAATTACCTGTCGCTTGTCGTCTTGCTGGTCTGGAGCCACTGACCATTGATGAAAACTCCATGTTCGTGAACGTGGGGGAGCGAACTAACGTCACTGGTTCGGCTAAGTTCAAACGCCTGATCAAAGAAGAGCAATATGACGAAGCGCTGGATATCGCGCGTCAGCAAGTGTTGAGCGGCGCGCAGATCATCGATATCAACATGGACGAAGGCATGTTGGATGCGCAGGCTTGTATGGTGCGTTTCCTGAATCTGATTGCGTCTGAGCCGGATATCTCACGTGTCCCAATCATGATCGACTCTTCCAAATGGGAAGTGATCGAAGCGGGCCTGAAGTGTATTCAGGGCAAAGGCATTGTTAACTCGATCTCCATGAAAGAAGGGGAAGAGAAGTTTATTGCGCAGGCGAAATTGCTGCGTCGTTACGGTGCGGCAGTGATTGTCATGGCGTTTGATGAAGTCGGGCAGGCGGATACCCGTGCGCGTAAATTCGAGATTTGTCAGCGCGCGTATAAGATCCTGACTGAACAAGTCGGCTTCCCGCCGGAAGACATTATTTTTGACCCGAACATCTTTGCCGTCGCCACCGGTATTGATGAACACAACAACTACGCGGTTGATTTCATCGACGCGGTTAAAGACATTAAAACCAATTTACCGCACGCCATGATTTCGGGTGGTGTGTCTAACGTATCTTTCTCGTTCCGTGGTAACGATCAGGTTCGTGAAGCGATCCACTCGGTGTTCCTCTATTACACCATTAAAAATGGTATGGACATGGGGATCGTGAATGCCGGTCAGCTGGCGATTTATGAAGACATTCCGGCAGAGCTGAAAGAAAAAGTCGAAGCGGTGGTGCTGAACACCCATCCGGGAGCGACCGAAGAGTTGCTGGCGATTGCCGAGAAATATCGTGGTGGTGCGGCACAACAAGCGATTGATCCTAGAGAACAGGAATGGCGCAGCTGGCCGGTTGATAAACGACTGGAGCATGCGTTAGTCAAAGGCATCACTGATTTTATTGATGAAGACACCGAAGAAGCGCGTCTGTTAGCCACCAAGCCGATTGAGGTAATTGAAGGCCCATTGATGGCGGGCATGAATGTGGTCGGTGATCTGTTTGGCGCCGGTAAAATGTTCCTGCCACAGGTGGTGAAATCTGCGCGCGTGATGAAACGTGCCGTGGCATATTTGCAGCCGTATATTGAACAAGGCAAGAGTGCGGGGCAGAGTAACGGCAAGATTGTCATGGCGACAGTCAAAGGCGACGTGCATGACATCGGTAAAAATATTGTCGGCGTGGTGCTGCAATGCAATAACTACGAAATTGTCGATCTGGGCGTCATGGTCTCTTGCGAGAAAATATTGCAAACCGCCAGAGAAGAGAATGCCGACATTATCGGTCTGTCCGGTCTCATCACGCCATCGCTGGATGAAATGGTGCATGTTGCCAAAGAGATGGAACGCCAGGGCTTTAAGATCCCGCTGATGATTGGTGGGGCGACGACATCTAAAGCACATACTGCCGTAAAAATTGAACAAAATTACAGTGAAGCGGTGGTGTATGTTTCTAACGCTTCGCGTGCGGTTGGTGTCGTGCAAAATCTGCTAAGTGCCGAGCAGAAAGCGCCATTTGTTGAACGCTTACGCGAAGAATATGCGCGCGTGCGTGAGCAGCACAGCCGTAAACAACCACGTACTCCGCCTGTGACGCTGGAGGCGGCCCGCGCTAATGGGTTGCAGCTGGATTGGCAGAATTATCAGCCGCCGAAACCCAATATGTTGGGGATTAAAGTGGTTGATGACGTCTCGATTGCGACGCTGCGTGAATATATCGACTGGACACCATTCTTCCTCAGTTGGGAGCTGGCCGGTAAATTCCCGCGCATCTTACAAGATGAAGTGGTGGGTGAAGAAGCCACCCGCTTGTATCACGATGCGTTAGCGATGCTTGATCGGCTACAAGCCACAGGCGAAGTAAAAGCCAGTGGCATCATCGGTCTGTTTGCTGCAAACCGTATTGGTGATGATGTTGAAATCTACACCGATGAGTCTCGCAGCCAGGTGTTGCAGACATTCCATTTCTTGCGTCAGCAAACCAACAAAGCTATGCAAGCTCGTGATGGCGAAGTGTTCCCTAATTACTGCTTAGCTGATTTTATTGCGCCGAAAGAGAGCGGTGTGGCTGATTACTTCGGTGGTTTTGCTGTCACCGGTGGTATCGGCGAAGCCGTTTTGGCAGAAGCTTATAAAGCGGCTGGTGACGATTACAATGCGATCCTCATTCAAGCTGTCTGTGACCGTCTGGCTGAAGCGTTTGCGGAATATCTGCATGCGCAGGTGCGTAAAGAATATTGGGGTTATGCGGCAGATGAAAACCTGAGTAACGATGATTTGATCCGTGAGAATTACCAAGGTATTCGCCCTGCGCCGGGTTATCCGGCCTGCCCGGAACACACTGAAAAAGGGTTGTTGTGGCAGTTACTGAATGTCGAACAAGCTATCGGCATGAAACTGACTGATTCTTACGCCATGTTGCCTGCGGCAGCGGTATCGGGTTTCTATTTCAGCCACCCGCAAAGTAAATATTTTGCCGTAGCTGGTATCCAGAAAGATCAGGTAGAAGATTACGCGCAGCGCAAAGGAATGACACTGACTGACGCTGAGCGTTGGTTGGCGCCTAATCTGGGTTACGATATCGAATAAAGAGATATTTTATTTATTATATTTGGGCCTGCATGCAGGCCCTGCTTGTTTTTTCGTCTAAAATATATACAAAGTGTCAACACAGATCACAAGAACCATATTTTTTTAAAAAAGGCGTTAAGCCTGGCATTGAACTAATGATCTAAGCCCGATAGTCTGACTCCCTTGGCAAGAGGGCAACTTCTATTTATACAAATAATTAAAGGATAGCGGGTATGCAAAAAAATATACTGATTGTAATAGATCAAGCAGTAAATCAATGTCTTGACATGGATTTGTCTAAATTCAATCAGCTTGAAATCGTAATTGGTGCCAGCCAGAAAACCTTACCAGTTGCATTCGTAAAGGAATTACTACGCATTCAGAGCATGAGTGGTGTGCCAGTGGATTTATTGACCACCAAAGGTACTGGCAGTCATCATGTTGAGATGTATCTGGCTTGGTTGTTAGGTCGCCATATTGAAAAA
>JAYSBB010000167.1:0-4092 GCA_041915645.1 Tolumonas sp. | reverse complement strand
CGACACATCATTTACGGTCTGCTCATCAATGACGACTTCTCCGTCAGAGATAGTTTCCAGACCAGCAATCATGCGTAACAGTGTTGATTTACCACAGCCTGACGGGCCAACGAACACCACAAACTCACCGTGTTTGATATCCAGATCTACACCATGGATAGTCTGTACTTCGCCAAAACGCTTAACGACTTTATTCAGTTTTAAATCAGCCATTTACAAATTCCTTATGCAGTCACTTTAGCCAGATCATGTCTGTGGAAATCACGGATAACCACTTCACCGGCGCGCAATGATGCGACACAGTGTTGTGCTGGGCCCTCTTTCGGGAACACCAGATTCGTGATGGCATACCGCCCACCATCCAGAAGCAATTCCGCAGAACAACGATCAAGCAACAGATCGGCACTCAATGGACGGTTTGCACCTAACGCGACAGAAAAATCATGCGGGAAGTGTTCATCAAATTCTGCAACACCTATTTGTCCATGACGCTGGCAACGCAGTGTCAGCTGCCCTTTCTGCACCATGAAAGTAAACTCAAGTTCATTCATCGGCTGTAAAACCAGTGTGCTGTTATCTTTCAACTCCAGCGAAAACTGCAAACGATGGGCTTCAGACCAGTCAAAATTAAATACCGCGCCCGGTGTTGCCTGTGTTTTATCTGCGGCAGACTCCTGATGTTGACAAAGCGCTTCCAGTTCACAGATAAACGCATGACATAAACGCAACCCGTCCGGCGTTGCTTTCAGAACTAATTCCTGCGGCATGGTCATCGCTGAGCGCCAGCTTTGGGTTGGCACTTGATTGGCATAAAGCCAGTTGCTCATCCAGCTGATGCCGATACGGCGACCATCGGCAGCCGGAATATCCGACCAGGTCTGGGTAGCGTAAAAATCGCGGCCATAATCCAACCAAAGCACCGTGTCAGGGGTGTTGTCATTGATGAATTGCTCACCATCAAACTGGCCGACAAAATACTGGGTACCAGATCCACCAGAGTAGGCTCCGCGCTGAACCCCAACAATCAGCACCCAACGGGTTTTCTTGTTGCCCTCAATGCTGATTTCGAACAGATCCGGGCATTCCCACGCACGCTCATCATGTGCGCCATGTTCTTCGCCAAAGAACGAACTGAACAGCCAGGTTTTCGCATCCATAGAGCGGTAAATTGCGATCTGCTGACCGACGGTAGTCAGCATGATCCAAGCTTGCGTTTGCTCGTGCCAGAACACTTTCGGATCACGAAAATCCTCAAAGCCCGGATTAGCAATCACCGGATTACCCGCGTATTTCGTCCAGTGACGGCCATTGTCGTTGCTGTAAGCCAGCCCCTGACTCTGATTAAATGGGCCGTTATCCGCCGTAATGGTGTAATACGCCAGCAAGCCATCGTTACCATCAAACAGCCCGGATTTATCACCTTTATCCACCATCGCCGTGCCTGAAAAACAAACGCCCAGCGCATCAGGTGCCAGCGCAATCGGCAGATGTGTCCACGACAGCAGATCACGACTTACGGCATGCCCCCAGTGCATCGGCCCCCATACGCTGTCATGCGGATGGTATTGGTAAAACAGGTGGTATTCACCGTCTTTGTAAACCAGACCATTCGGATCATTCAGCCAGCCAAAAGGTGGGGTAAAGTGAACCAGTGGGCGATAATATTTTTCCGCTAACATAACAACTCCTGCTAAAAACTTAACCTTTCACCGCACTGCCAGTAATACTCTGGACGAAATGCCGCTGAACGAACAAAAAGAAGATAATGACCGGGATCGCCATCGACACCGCAAACGCCATGATGTTGCCCCAGTACGCCTGATTACTGCCGAAGTAGGCTGACATTGCCACCGACAGTGGACGATATTCCGGTCCACGAGTGACCATAACCGGCCACAGATAGCTGTTCCAGAATTCAAGAAATTGCAAAATGGCAACCGTAGCAATGACTGGTTTGGAGAGTGGCAGACCAATATGGAAATAGGTTTTGAACAGACTTACTCCATCGACTTTGGCTGCATCAATAAGATCTTTTGGGATCTTGGTGAAAAACTGATAGAACAGAAACAGTGACATGGCATTGCCGATAAATGGCAGGATCTGCACCTCATAACTGTCAATGATGCCCATCTTGCTCACCATCAACAGTTGCGGCAACGCCAGACTTTCCCCCGGAATAGCCAGCAAAGCAACTACGATACCAATCACGACTTTGCGATATCTACCCTGCCCCCAGGCCAACGCAAATGCCGCCGAAGAGTTCACGACAATCGACATAAATACCGTGGTGAATACAATGAGTAATGTATTAAACAGGTAGCGCGCAAACGGTTGATTCGGGTCACCCCAGATCTCGCGGTAATTTTCCAGCGAGAACACATGCGGGATGAACGCCTTAATAGTGCCCATGGAGATCATGATCTGCTCTTCATCGGGATTAAGACTGATCGTCACCATCATCATCAGCGGTGCCAGAACACATAACGACAGCAGCAACGCACACCACATTCGAATATTTTTTAAGCTTGTCAGGAATTTCATGACCTGATCCCCTTTGCCTGCAACGGTTTCATCAATCGCGGGAACAAACTGAACGGATTCTGATTTCATGTTGCCCCCTACTCGTTCTTCATCAGAATGCGTTGCAGCAATGCAATCGCCGTTACTGTGAAGAAAAACACCACCGAAACCGCAGAGGCATAGCCGATTTTTTGCGCCACAAAACCGTTTTCAAACATGTAATGGATGATGGTGTTGGTTGCGCCGTTTGGGCCGCCATGCGTCAGAATGTTGACTTGAGTAAACAGCTTCAATGCACCAATGGTGGTAACTATGATGATGAAAATATTGGTGTTCCGTAGACACGGTAAAGTCACATGCAAGAAGCGTTGGAACGGTTTCGCACCGTCAAGTTCCGCCGCTTCATAAAGATCTTTCGGGATCTCTTGCAAACCAGCCAAATAGATCAACATCTGGAATGGGAACGTTGCCCAGGCCGACAGCAGCACAATCGCTGGCATCGCCATATCGACATTACCCAGCCAGTCGATGTATTGCGAAGTGGAAAGCAGCGACTGATAAATATGGTTAAACAATCCATCCGGGATTTTGTAAAGCACAGCCCAGATCGCCACGATAACGGTGATCGGGGTTAATAATGGCAATAAGGCAATACTGCGAAACAGCGTGCGCAGCGGCAACTTACTATTCAGCAGCAACGCTGAACCCAATGAAATAGCCAACTGGAATGGGGTTACCAGCAAAGCAAAATAAAACGTGTTTTTTACGGCCTGCCAGAAAACCGGATCGGTAAAAAGACGTTCGTAATTCCGCCATCCAACCCATGCTGTCGCAATCGGGCGAGCAATCAGTTTTTCGTTGGTGAAGGATAAATATCCTGACATGAAAAACGGCACTACCACGAAGATTGTTAACAACACGATTGCGGGCATCAGCATAGCCAATTCTGGCATCAGGTTTTTCAACCGGCGCATAATAACTCCTGCACAAATCTGTTTAAGCGAATGAAATACGCGCCTGACGGGCACAGGCGCGACTTGATTTACTATTTATTAAATGGGGGATAGCCGCTGTTATCTTCGATATCTTCATCAATAGTTGTTGCGGCTTTCTGTAACTCACTTTTTACATCAGCACCTTGCAGAATATGCTGCACCGCCTTGCCGAATGAGTTCGAAATAACCGGATACGCAGGATGAACCGGACGAACCATCGCCGCACTTTGTGCCTGCTCAACAAATAAAGCACCTTCACCACCCGGACGATATATTTCAGACAGCGCCACTGAAGATTTACGAGACGGAATATAACCCGTGATATCTGCGTATTTGGCGACCTGTTCGGTCGATAAAGCAAAGTTCAGGAACTTAGCCACTTCAGCCGTATGTTTGGTTTTAGCTGGTACTGCCCAGCCCCAACCGCCATTCGGAGAAACAGATTTAACACCCAGTTTTGGCGCAGGGATCAGCACCAGATCATCACCCAGCCCCGTTTTATGCGCCCGCCACATCCAGTGTAACTGTTCAGCGAGATGGTATTGACTACCTAAATGAGACGATCGTCCCATGATCC
>JAYSBB010000166.1:0-4102 GCA_041915645.1 Tolumonas sp. | reverse complement strand
CTGAGTGTCATCACGTTCGCATCGGCACCCAATTCAGTCAGCATGAGCTGTCCGGCACCCAGCGATGGCGTATTGGTTACTGCACCCGAATAAGTCCCCAGAATCACAGGCAAAGGAATACCCAACATCTTATGCAGAACGACTGCTACCACACACCCCAGAATCACTAATAACGCGGCGAACGCATTTAATTTAAGGCCCGATGTTCGTAATGAGGCAAAAAAGCCAGGCCCAACCTGTATTCCGATGGTGTAAACGAACAGAATCAACCCGAATTCGCGGATAAACTCCAAAGTATGCAGGTTAACAACTAGTCCATACTGTTTGGCAAAATGTCCGACTGCAATCCCACCGAACAGAACCCCCCCAATACCTAACCCGACACCCTTTATCTTCCAACTGCCAATCCACAGCCCCAAAATGGCAACTAACGATAAAATACAAATGGCTAATGCTATTTCACTCATGCTAAAGGTCCCTTGATAGATTCAATTTCCCTTCGATCCCGGAACATCGCTTCCAGCCAGAATCTTTCCCACATCAATATCAATACGTTAATGTTAGAAACGATCCTGTGTGTCATTTGGCAAAATCAGCAAATTTCCTTAGAAATGAGATGGACATCGCCAAAAGAGTTCTAAACTTAACGTTAAACAGATTGTCAGTATTCATCGAATGAGAGGATTACATGATGAAATCAATGACATGGATCCTGTTAAGTGGTCTGCTCGCAGCAGGTACAGCACAAGCCAACGATAGTTTTAATGCAGAACTCAGCCACTTTGCAGGGCAGGCAGCACTGGCGAGTGCCGCGACAGTCGTTACCGATAAGTTCTGGCCAGAAACGGAAGAACCAGCTTGGGTGGGTTTCGGTGTCAGCACCTCAGTTGCTTTTGCCGGGGAATTATATGATTCCAGCAATGGTCATGGCTTTTCCTGGCTGGATGCGGCCGTAGGAACGCTTGGCGCAGCCGTCGGTTCATATGCCACAGATAGACTTTATATTGCACCGAAATTAGAAACACTGAATGGTGATAAAACCTATGGAATGGTGGTAGTGTATAAATTCTGAACTCTCACTTGGTGTAGTGGTATGGCATGAATCCATCAGACCCACAGGAACAGTTAGAGTTATTTCCTATTCCCAGCCCCTGCGTTGGTCGTTGCCAGACTGATAGCAGGGGCTATTGCATCGGTTGTTTGCGTTCACGGGAAGAGCGATTTGACTGGCTGAAATTCAGCCCAGCACAACAACGAGAAATCATCAGATTGTGTAAGCAAAGAAAATATCGCCGCTGGCTCGCATCACAAAAACAAATGACAGAGGAAGAAAAGGCAATATCTCCGACACTGCCACTATTTGATAATGACAATCAGAGCTAAGCAAAAGCCTGTGGCGCAGTTATTACTTCGTATTCCCTCATTAAGCCCTGTAAAAATCGGGTTATCTCATCAAAATCAGGCCGTAATAAAATATTCTCATTCAGGCACGACAGCGTTAAATCATCCAGACAACCAATAATCTTTTGCTGCTCAGACGAGACGACATGGCAGCGTTCGGCTAATTCCTCCAGCAAACAACCAAAGGCTCTGATTTCCAATCGTTCGATTCTCTCTGCAATAAGTTGATCATCGGTTGGATAAAAAGATGCCGCTCCAAAATCACCCATCAGCGCCCCACCTGTATTGCTATACAGAATATTATGCCCATAGAGATCACCATGCGTAATGCCCAACCGGTGCAGATGCCCTCCTACTGAAGCAATACTATTTGCCATTGATAGAACAGCAGATAAATCAAACATTAGCGCTTCCGGATATATGTCACGGGTACATGAATCGAGACTTGGCGGGCCAGCCAGGTTGCGAAAATCAGGAGAAATCAGCTCCATCACCAGACCCTCTACATCTGCCGGGTGGCCAATGATCTTTCCTATCACATTGATCAGCGAGGGATGTTTCCCCGCATGAATAGACGCCGTCATTTCACATTGTGGCAGTCCATCACTGGTCATTGCGCCTTTAAACAGCTTCACCGCGACCGGCTTTACTTTTGCGCTTGCCTGGGTATGCAATGCCCGATAAATCACTCCGGATGCCCCTTCCCCCAGCAACTGTTCTACTGTCAACGCATCCCAGCGGATCTCATCAATGTGGGATGTAGCCTGTGCTCTTTGTTCCCAGTGATAACTGAACGGATTTCCGGAATAAGCCAGCCACGACAGTCGGGGTAATGAAAGCAACCAATCAGGGAAAGTCTCCAGCTGGTTAGCGGCAATACGTACCAACTCCAGACGCTGACAATTCACCAATGATTCAGGCAAGACTCGTAGCTTATTCCCTGCCAGCATCAGTTTTTGCAGTTGTAAACATGCCCCTAGCTCTGAAGGTAATTCTTCGATTTCATTATCTGTCAGGATCAGCCAGCGCAGTTTTTCTGGTAATGAGGCGGGAGGAACGCGTCTGATTTGGTTAGCTTTAAAGCCCACCATACTCAATTCTGCACAACGACCCAACACAGCCGGCAACTCTGTAAACCGATTATCGGAGCAAAAAATAATCCGCAGTTTTTTTAAGCGATGAAGATCTTCCGGCAGTTCAGAAAGTTGATTACCGGATAAATCCAGGATCTCCAGTGTATCCGCCAGATCATAAATTTCTGTGGGGAACCGGGTCAGCCCACAACATAGTTTTAACCGTCGGATACCAACTAAAGCACCCGAGCGAAGTTGCTCAATGGTTTGCATCACACAACCTTATCAGCCAAAACAAAGCCCGCACAAAGCGGGCTTCAAGTAACCAGGAACAAACAGATTATTCCCACTCGATCGTTGCTGGCGGTTTACCGGAAATATCATAAACCACGCGGCTGATACCATTGATTTCGTTGATGATTCGGTTAGATACATGACCTAAGAAATCATATGGCAGGTGCGCCCAATGAGCCGTCATAAAGTCGATGGTTTCTACTGCACGCAGTGATACAACCCAGTCATATTTACGACCATCACCCATTACACCCACAGAGCGTACAGGTAGGAACACAGTAAAGGCTTGGCTGACTTTGTGGTACAGATCCGCTTTGTGCAGTTCCTCAATGAAGATCGCATCGGCACGACGCAGCAGATCGCAGTACTCTTTCTTCACTTCACCCAGCACACGCACGCCTAAGCCTGGGCCTGGGAAAGGATGACGGTACAGCATGTTATATGGCAGACCCAGCTCCAGACCAACACGGCGAACTTCATCCTTAAAGAGTTCACGCAGCGGCTCAACCAGTCCCATCTTCATATCATCTGGCAGACCGCCAACGTTATGATGCGACTTGATAACGTGTGCTTTACCGGTCTTAGACGCAGCAGACTCGATTACGTCAGGGTAAATAGTACCCTGCGCCAGCCACTTAGCATTCGTCAGTTTCTTCGATTCATCATCGAAAACTTCCACAAACACGCGGCCAATCGCTTTACGTTTCAGTTCTGGATCATCAATACCTTTCAGTGCAGACAGGAAGCGGTCTTCCGCATCTACCTTGATGATGTTCAGACCAAAATGATCGCCGAACATTTCCATGACCTGCTGGCCTTCGTTCAGACGCAACAAGCCGTTATCGACGAATACACAGGTCAGTTTCTTGCCAATCGCACGGTGGATCAACATCGCCACAACCGAAGAATCCACACCGCCAGACAGACCCAGAATCACTTCATCGTCACCCACCTGCTCTTTGATACGTTTAACCGCATCTTCGATGATGGTGGCAGGAGTCCACAGTGCCTCGCACTGACAGATATCCTTCACAAAACGCTCCAGCATACGGGCGCCTTGCTTGGTATGAGTGACTTCAGGGTGGAACTGCACGCCATAGAATCGTTTAGCTTCATTCGCCATCGCCGCATGCGGGCAAGTTGGCGTAGCAGCCACAGTCACAAAGTCAGCCGGAATGGTCGCCACTTTATCGCCGTGACTCATCCAGACATCCAGTTCCGGACGACCATTGTCAGCCAGAGAATCTTCAATGCTATGGAACAGCTCACAGTCTTTAACTAACTGTACCTTGGCATAGCCGAATTCGCGTTTATCTGAACTTTCAACTTTACCG
>JAYSBB010000165.1:0-4138 GCA_041915645.1 Tolumonas sp. | reverse complement strand
GGTAGCGTTGCATTACACAAAGTCATTAACCGCAGAACAGCAAGCCACGCTATCCCCTGCAACAATAGAAATTCTTCGCCGCTTCGATGACGTCAAAAAAGAACATGAGCAACAATTCGCCATGCTCAAGACTATTTGTTTGAAAGACAAACTGGCGATTTAAATGGGTAGTGAGGAGTAATCATAACAACAACGATTACCCCTCTTTTATTTTTGGTCTATCGCTCACTCTATATCGTTACATCAAATCGCTTCGCAATAGCGCTAATGACTGCGCGCTCTTCCCGAATAAAATCAACAAATGCCTGCGCAACCGGGGACAAACGTTTACCGCGGGCATGCACCAAACACCAGCTGCGATACAATGGCAACTCTTTGACGGGTAACTCGCGTAATACACCGGCTTTCAGCTCAAGATGCACCGCATGCCGAGGCAGAAAAGCTAAACCTAACCCCGCAACCACACCTTCACGTTGTGCTTCTTGAGAATTCAGTTCGAGTGTTTTAGAAAAATGTACCCGCTTTTGCTGAAAAAACTCTTCGCAGGCTTTACGCGTTCCAGACCCTGGCTCACGAATAAGCAACGGCCATTCCTGTAAATCTTTTAATGTCAGATGCTCTATCTGACATGCCGGATGCGCTGCCGGTGCCACAGCAACTATGGGGTTATTAAGAAACGGCATAAATTCCAACGCCATATCTTCAGGCACCAATGACATGATCACCAAGTCATCTCTATTTTCGGTCAGACGTTTGATGATTTGAGCCCGGTTCACTACCCTTAACAAAGGGCTCACTTCAGGGTGCCGGCGCTGAAACGCTGCCAGTAAATGCGGCGACAGATATTTCGCACTCGATTCGACTGACACACGAAGCTGCCCTTTTAGTGAGCCGCGGAGTTCCGATAACTCCATATCCAGCTCGTCTAAGCGTTGAAACACATCAGTCGATGCCTGCAGCAGACCTTCCGCCGCCTGAGTGAGATACAACCGCTTACCAACATATTCAAACAGCGGATGATCGATCAACTCTTCCAGCTGCCGCATCTGCAAACTCACCGCCGGTTGAGTAAGCGCCATCGCCTCGGCAGCACGACTATAAGAGAGGTGTTCACACACAGCTCGAAACACCTGTAATTGGCGTAAGGTTATACGCATCAGTGAATTTCGCATGTTCCCTCATGGAATATAAGTTTTTCTTTATAGTAAACAAAATAAAGATTAATTTTAATTAATTCTATTTCCGACGTAGGGTTAATGGTGTTTAGGGAGTGTTCACCTGTGAACAAACAAGGAGGCTGTTTTTCGTGATAAAGAAAATTCTGATTGCCAACCGGGGTGAAATCGCCGTACGAATCGTGCGGGCCTGTGCTGAAATGGGGATCCGCTCGGTGGCTGTCTATTCTGACGCCGATCGCCACGCACTGCATGTGAAACGTGCAGATGAATCATATAACCTGGGACAAGATCCACTGGCGGGTTATCTGAGCCCACAGCGTTTGGTCAGCATGGCAGTGGAAACTGGCTGTGATGCTTTGCATCCTGGTTATGGTTTCCTGTCTGAAAATGCTCATTTCGCCGAGCTTTGCGAACAACACGGTATCAAATTCATCGGCCCGAGCGCCGAAGTTATCCGCCGTATGGGCGACAAAACCGAAGCCCGACGCAGTATGATTGCGGCCGGTGTGCCATGCACACCCGGTACGGAAGGCAATTTAACTGATTTGGCAGAAGCGATCCGTGAAGCAGACCGTATCGGTTATCCGGTGATGCTGAAGGCAACTTCCGGTGGCGGTGGTCGTGGCATTCGTCGCTGTAACTCACGCGAAGAATTGGAACAGGCTTATCCACGTGTTATCTCTGAGGCCACCAAAGCGTTTGGTTCTGCAGAAGTGTTTTTGGAAAAATGCATTGTTAATCCAAAACATATCGAAGCACAAATTCTGGCAGATAGCTTTGGCAACACCGTACACCTGTTCGAACGTGACTGCTCTATTCAGCGCCGTAACCAGAAACTGATCGAAATTGCACCAAGCCCGCAACTGACACCGGAACAGCGCGCTTATATCGGCGAGTTGTCAGTGCGTGCCGCCAAAGCGGTCGGCTATGAAAATGCCGGTACCGTTGAATTCTTGCTGGCGGACGACGAAGTTTATTTCATGGAAATGAACACGCGTGTACAGGTAGAACACACGATCACCGAAGAAATCACCGGTATTGATATCGTTCGTGAACAGATCCGCATTGCATCAGGCTTACCTCTGTCGATGAAACAGGAAGATATTCAACTTCGAGGTTTTGCTCTGCAGTTCCGTATTAATGCTGAAGATCCGAAAAATAACTTTTTCCCCTCTTTCGGCAAGATCACCCGCTATTACGCACCGGGTGGCCCGGGGGTTCGTACCGATACAGCTATTTATACCGGTTATGTGATTCCGCCCCACTACGACTCGATGTGTCTGAAATTGATCGTCTGGGCACTCACCTGGGAAGAAGCATTAGATCGTGGTTTGCGTGCATTAGATGATATGCGGGTACATGGCGTAAAAACCACTACACCTTATTATCAGCAAATTTTGCACAACCCTGAATTCAGAACCGGGCGTTTTAATACCAGCTTTGTCGAAAGCCACCCTGAATTGCTGGAATATTCAGAAAAACGCAAACCAGAACAGCTGGCACTGGCCATTGCTACCGCGATCGCGGCATACGCTGGATTATAAGAATTTCACACCGGTCGACAGGCCGTTAACCGGAAGAGGAAGAGTAGAAAATGAGTAAGAAAATTACGGTTACAGATACCATCCTGCGTGATGCCCATCAATCCTTGCTGGCAACCCGCATGCGCACTGAAGACATGCTGCCAATCTGTAGCAAACTGGATCAAGTCGGCTACTGGTCACTGGAAGTCTGGGGTGGTGCCACATTTGATGCATGCGTGCGTTTCCTGAAAGAAGACCCGTGGGAACGTCTGCGCCAGCTGCGTAAAGCTCTGCCAAACACCCGTTTGCAGATGCTGCTGCGCGGTCAAAACCTGCTGGGTTATCGCCATTACAGCGATGACGTGGTTGAAGCGTTTGTGGCGAAAGCCGCTGAAAATGGCATTGACGTATTCCGTATTTTTGATGCCATGAATGATGTGCGGAATTTGGCTACTGCAATCAAAGCCGTTAAGAAAGTCGGTAAACATGCACAAGGCACTATCTGCTACACCACCAGCCCAGTGCATACCACTGAAGCTTTTGTCGCACAGGCTCATGAATTAGTCGCCTTGGGCGTTGATTCTATCGCGATAAAAGATATGGCAGGTTTGTTGACACCGTTTGCTACGGGTGAATTGGTCAAAGCGCTTAAAGCTGCCGTATCACTGCCAATTTTCATTCATTCACACGACACCGCTGGCGTTGCCACTATGTGTCAGCTGAAAGCGATCGAAGCGGGCGCAGATAACATCGACACCGCGATCTCCAGCATGGCTTGGGGCACCAGCCACCCTGCGACTGAATCAATGGTTGCAGCACTGCGCGGCACTGAATTTGACACCGGTTTAGATCTGGAATTACTGCAAGAAATCGGTATGTATTTCCATGCCGTACGTAAAAAATACCATCAGTACGAAAGCGATTTCACCGGTGTAGACACCCGTGTTCAGGTCAATCAGGTGCCGGGCGGCATGGTTTCCAATCTGGCAAACCAGCTGAAAGAACAAGGTGCATTGAATCGCATCAACGAAGTTTTCAGCGAGATCCCGAAAGTACGTAAAGATCTGGGTTACCCACCATTGGTAACACCAACATCACAGATCGTCGGTACTCAGGCGGTATTCAACGTATTAGCCGGTGAACGGTACAAAACCATCACCAATGAAGTAAAACTCTATCTGCAAGGTCGCTACGGTAAATCACCAGCACCTGTTAATGCTGCATTACAGCATCAAGCAATTGGTAACGAAGAAGTGATCGATGTTCGTCCAGCAGATTTGTTGAAACCAGAACTGGCTAAGTTACGTACAGAGATCGGCGCACTGGCAAAAACAGAAGAAGATATGCTGACGTATGCTATGTTCCCGGATATTGGCCGTAAATTCCTGAGCGAACGCGATGCCGGCACTCTGACACCAGAAGCCTTGTTACCAATTC
>JAYSBB010000164.1:0-4153 GCA_041915645.1 Tolumonas sp. | reverse complement strand
TCATCCAGCAACAGATAGGGTTTACGTCGTACCAGACAACGGGCTAACGCAACGCGTTGTTGTTGTCCGCCAGACAGCGATGTCGGTAAACGATCGAGCAATTCGCTGATCTGTAAGCGTTCTGCCGCCTGCTGCAATGCGTTTTGCTCCAGACGTGATAATTTCAGATTAGGCCGTAAGCCAAGCCCGATATTTTGGCGCACGGTTAAGTGCTCAAACAGGTTGTTCTGTTGGAACAGCATGGTAAATGGGCGTGCGGCTGGTGGCAGCGCGGCGATATTCTGACCATCGGCGAGCAGGGTTCCGGCGGTGAACGGTACAAATCCGGCGAGCATTTCCAATAAAGTCGATTTACCGCTACCGGAGCGCCCCAACAATAAGCCTATTTCGCCCGGTTGCAGGCGCAATGAAAACTCAAACTGACGCCCTTGCCGTTGGGTTTGTAACTGTTCGACCAATAACATTATGACTCCAGCAATGACGGCGGTTCGCGGTGTTCAGTGCGGCTGGCCAGCCATTCCACCAACCAAAGTAATGTAATGCACAGCAGCAACAATATGAGAGCGGTTGCCGCCGCCGCGCGCATTTGATAATGCCCCAGCTGTTGATAGAGCAACCACGGCAGAGTTTGTAGCTCATCACTGCCAAACATAGCGATAGCGGCTAAATCGCCAAGAGAAAATATCATTCCTAAAGCCAACGCGCGGCCTGCCGGTCGGCACAATAATGGCCACTCCAGCCAGCGCAGACGGGAAAATCCGGTTAAGCCTAAGCTGTCGGCCAGTCGATCGTAACGAAGTAATATATCCGCCATCGGTTCTTGTAAGGCCCGTAACGTATAGGGCAAGGCCGCGAGGGCATTGAGCAGCATGACCAGCCAGAAACCATGGGCAAATAGATCCACTTTTTCCTGCAGCAAAATAAATAAGCCGGTGCTGAGCACAGAGGTGGGGATCAGTAAAATCAGCGACCCGGTGCCGGACAATAAACGCCCCCAGCGTGGTGACTGACGACGGACACTGAGATGACGACAACTCAATAACAAACCGATGCTCAAAACCAGCGATAATGTTCCTGCACTCATCGCAATTTGTAACGACTGTAAGGTGGTGTGCAACAGTATCGATTGTTGCCATGCCAGATCAAACAAGGCTTGCAAGCCATACCAGACAATAGCAGCAAGAGGGGGCAGGAATAGACCTAAGCCGCACACTAAAGCCAGACCATCTGGTAACAGCGCATGGCGCTGATAATGGCATACCGGTTGATGTGATGATGACAGACTGGCGGTCGCCGGCTTTAACCAGCCATAACTGAGCACCACGAGTGTGCCCAATAACAGCTGCCAGCACGCCAGTTGTCCGGCAGAGGCCAGATCAAAATCAAAGCGTAAGGCTTGATAAATGGCGACTTCCAATGTGGTCGCTTGCGGGCCGCCGCCTAGCGCCATCACGATGGTAAAGCTGGTAAAACAGAGCATGAAGATCAGGCTGGCTAAGCCCGGCAATAGACGGCGCATCGCCGGCCATTCCAACCAGCAAAAACGGCTCCATTCTGGCATATCCAGCTGAGCGGCCTGGCGCCAATGATTAGCCGGAATTTGTTCTAATGCTTGCACCAACCAGCGTGTCGCCAGCGGCATATTAAAAAAGACATGCGCCAGTAAAATGCCGGATAAACCAAATAGATAATCGGGTAGTGGCAAGCCGATTTTTCGCATCAGTTGCGTTAACCAACCTTGCGCACCGTGCACGGCGACCAACCCGAACAGGGCAATGATGACCGGCAACACTTGTGATAAACCAAACAGATGTAATAAAAGCGTTTTTCCTAGGAATTGCCGGTGAAATAAGGCTCGCGCTAATGGCACCGCCAGCAACAAACTCAGCAGTGCAGAAAGCGCTGCTTGTTTGAGGCTAAACCAGGCCACATGGGTCAGATAGCTGTCTTGCCATAATAAGAGTGCGCTGGTTTCCGGCTGACTTAACAGTGCCGCCAACGGGCCAAGAGTGACAGATAAAATCAGGGCGGCCACCAGACCGCCCGAGACCCACCAGAAACGGCGTAACATCAATGGCTGACAGCCTGTAACCATTCTTTTACCCAAACTTTACGTTGTGTGCCCAATTTTTTGGCATCCACCGATAATGTTTTGGTTGGCGTTTCGTTTTGGTTGAAATCTTTTGGCAATGTCACATTGGTGACCGGATACATCCAGTTGCCTTCCGGGATCAAATTTTGGAAGCGATCAGTCAGTATAAATTGCATAAATTGCTGCGCCAGTTTTGGTTGCGTGGCCGTTTTCAATTGGGCGGCCACTTCCACCTGACGTACATGGCCTTCACTAAACAAGGCTGCCCGATACTGCAGATTATGTTCCGCCAGACGGTGATAAGCTGGTGACGTGGTGTAAGAGAGCACCAAATCAGACTGACCTTTCAGGAACATGCCATAAGCTTCGCTCCAGCCTTTGGTTACCGTCACCGTTTTTTTCGCCAGTTGTTCCCACGCGGCAGGCGCTTTATCGCCATACACCTGTTTTACCCACAACAATAGACCTTGCCCTGGTGTACTGGTACGCGGGTCTTCATAAATAATTTTCAGATCGTTACGCTCGACCAACTCTTTCAGACTTTGCGGAGGCTGTTTCAGTTTGCTGCTGTCATACACAAACGAGAAATAACCATAATCAAATGGCAGGAAAGTGGTGTCTTGCCAACCGCCGGGCAGACTTAAGCTTTTCAGATCGGTGTGATGTGGTGTAAACAATTTACTGTTATGGGCATCGGCCAACATGGCTTCGTCCATGCCCAGCGCAACATCGGCTTTGCTGTGTGAACCTTCGAGTTTCAGACGATTGAGGATCGCCACGCCATCTTCGAGTTTGACCCATTTCAGCTCACAATTACATTCTGCTTCAAAGGCGAGTTTGATTTTCGGGCCTGGGCCCCATTCACCAGCAAACGAATCGTAGGTATAAACAGTTAACACGGGTTTCGTTTCGGTAGCTTGAGTAAACCCAGATGCAGTGAATAAAGCGGCAGCCAGAGATAATGACCAAGAAAGACGCATGCTGTACTCCATAAAATATTCTAACGGTTCATCATGAACCTTATTGAAACAACAGGATGATCAGAACGGGCGTCAATCGTTTGTAACAGAAACGGCATACCATGGCTTATCTCAAATCCCTACGCCAGTATGAGCTGGATCAGGTTCACCGGGTGTGATCTCAGCGGACGCCCGCACCCCGTTTGAGAAACAATCGTATTTTAGTATCGAAACGTTATTCTAGTAACGAAACTGCGGTAAAACCAGTGACGGAACAGCTGGGTGGTGCTAGTTTTTGATGGTATCCGGTTGAGTTTACAGAAGCCATGACTGATTTTTAATCTTTTTTCGAGGAGAACACTATGCTGACGACTACCCGGGAACGCCGTACCTTCATGCGCATGGTGATCAATGCACCTGTCACGTTGGTACGTGGTTCAGAACGGATTATTGCAACTTGTCGTGATCTCAGTGCTAATGGGATGTCGATTGAAGCAGAAGTGGCCACTGTTTTTACCGTAGGTGAACAGCTGAGTGTGAGTTTATCGACCAACAGTAATGCACTACCACCGTTTGTTGCCGAGGCTAAAATTATTCGTGCAGACAAAGTGGATGGTGTTTATCAGTTAGGGGTTGAGTTTGTAGTAGTAAGCTGAACCCGTTCATATTGATACTGATTATTTCGAATGTATAACTGACTTTTATCTCCGGCGATCCCCGGTGGGATCTCTGCCGGGCCAGTGACTTCCAGCGGGATAAACGGTAGACCATCTATAGTGATGGTCTCTTCATTGCCTGCCCTTCGTGATAGCGAGATTGCTAAGAACGCATGATCTGGCACATAGACAATCGCTTGCGGTAAATCCGGATAAAGTGCCATCAGCAATGACATCAGCAGTGTGCTTTTGCTGTCACAATCTCCGCGGTTTTGCGCTAACACTTGTTCGGGCATCAGAAAACCAACCCCACGCTGACCATTCGCGGTTTCCAGTGGGTCGTACGGGATCGATTGCACGAAATTTAACAAACCTGCGACCACCAACGATTTTTCGTCATTCTGATAACGCTGTTTTTGTTCTTCAGACGCCGAGCTGATGATCAT
>JAYSBB010000163.1:0-4428 GCA_041915645.1 Tolumonas sp. | reverse complement strand
AGAACAAACTGGCCGGACGATACCGAAACAGGTGGCCGGATGAAGCCGAAATCAGTGGCCGGATGATACCGAAATGGGTGGCCGACTCATGCCGAAATCGCTGGCCAGATCATCCCGAAATATGCAAATGCTGCACCACCGATGAGACCTAATGTTCCACCGATCGCCATTTGCGGGATCTGGCCTGAGTCGCCAGCGGCAATGCCGTAGAGAAACAGCACCACTTCAGCACCTTCGCGGATCACCGCTACACCGACAACGATAGCTAGCCCTGTCAGTGGGCGAGAACCTTGACTAATGGCTTCGCCTACCGCATTGAGCTGTTGTGCCATTTCCCGACCGTGTTTGCTCATCCAGACGCAATGCCAGGTCAGCATTACCACGGCGATAAACATCACGCTGGAATTAAACACATCCTGTCCCATACCTGATGCAAAAGAAGAGATAGCATCGGCAAAAACAGCAACCAAACAAGCACCCAGTACGCCGCCGATCACGCCGCCACTAACCCACCATCCGCGTTGGGGCACTGTTTTAGTGGCCGCCAATACGATGGATATCACCAGAGCGGCTTCCAGGATCTCACGAAAAACGATTAGTGCAGTCGATAGCATGGCAGCGTCCTATCCGGCTTATTTAACGATCAGATAAGTTTCAGAAATATCTTCGTGATATTCGTCTTTAAATTCGTATTTACCGGGCTTTAACGGGCCGATGAAAAAGCTGGCTTCTTTGCCACCAGGGATCACGCGTTCGGCTTTGAATTGATGACTTTCAAATTCAGCCGGAGTGGGGTCCAGATTTTTGACAGTCACTTTCACTTTGGTATTGGCTGGGATCACCGGTTCTGCAGGGGTAAATTTGTGGTCTTTCAGCGTCAGTAATAGGGTTGCCTCGGCGGCTGAAACTGCGGTAGAGATTGGCAGTAGCAATGCAGTGGCCAGCAGAACATTACGATTAATACGGAAGGTCATACAGATTCTCCTTGGTAAAACATCATCAGTTATTTGTGGGTTATAAACTGTTGGTATTAATGGAAGAATAAAAATACCCATGCAGTAATGATAGTCATTATCATTACATAAATTAACAAATACAATGTTTTTTATATTTAGCCGAGTTTATGTTGGTTCAAAATAGCAAATGGCACCGTCTATTTTGGGGCTTTGCACACCATTGAAGTGCGTAATTTATTAATCATGTTAGGCTGGATAATTTAATGCATTATATTGGTGCGATAATCTGTATATTTTTATCTTCGTGTTATGTCGTACTAATAAAGAATATATATTTAGTGTATTCAACTGATTATTTACCAGGTATGCCGCAGGATTATTAATGACTATCAGCTTGTTTGATCTCTTCAAAATTGGTATCGGCCCATCCAGTTCGCACACGGTGGGGCCAATGAAAGCGGGTTATCTGTTCAGTCAGTTATTGCTGCAAAAAGAGTTGTTGTCATCAGTCGCCCGGATGCAGGTCATTTTTTATGGCTCGTTAGCCGCAACGGGTCAGGGGCACGGTACGCCACCGGCGTTATTGCTGGGGTTGGAAGGCGCATTACCGGAATCGGTGGATCCTGACATCATCGTTCCCCGTTATCAGGCGCTGCAGTCGGGGGCCTCATTGTTGCTGGCCGGTACCCATCCGGTTGCGTTTGATGAGTCGCGTGATGTGGTACTGCGCTGGGAATGTTTGCCACGCCATACCAACGGTTTACAACTGACCGCGTTTGATGCGAAAGGGGAAATCTTACTGGCAAAAACCTATTACTCGGTGGGTGGTGGTTTTGTCGTAGATGATGACGAACCAGAAACGGCTGCCGATGTGGTTTCTGCCGCCGTGCCGTTCCCGTTTTCTTCTGCGGCTGAATTGATGTCTTTGTGCCATCAGCATCAGCTCTCGATTGCGGAGTTGATGCTGGCGAACGAGAAAGTTTGGCGTAATGAAACAGAGATCGCGACGGGCATTGCGCAGATCTGGCACACCATGCAGTTATGCGTGCAACGTGGTATTCAGCAGCAAGGGGTTTTACCTGGTGGTTTAAATGTGCGCCGCCGTGCCGCTCGTTTACATGACAGCCTGTTAAAGCAGATCGGTTCGCCTGGCTGGAATGCGATGGAGTGGGTCAATCTGTATGCATTGGCGGTGAATGAAGAAAATGCCGCGGGTGGTCGGGTGGTGACGGCACCTACGAACGGGGCGGCGGGCATTATTCCGGCAGTGTTGCACTATTACATGCAGTTTTGCCCGCAGTTCAGTACTCAGGCATCCGCCGCTAAAGTGCAGGAGTTTCTGCTGACCGCAGCGGCGATTGGCATGTTGTGCAAACTCAATGCGTCGATCTCCGGTGCCGAAGTGGGTTGTCAGGGCGAGGTGGGTTCCGCCTGTGCCATGGCGGCTGCAGGGCTGGCTGCCGTGTTGGGTGGCACGCCAGCACAGGTAGAAAATGCCGCTGAAATTGGCATGGAACATAACTTGGGTCTTACCTGCGATCCGGTTGCTGGATTGGTACAAATTCCCTGTATTGAACGCAATGCCATGGCTTCGGTGAAAGCGATCAATGCCGCCAGCATGGCATTACGCGGTGATGGGCAGCATCATATTTCACTGGATAAAGTGATCGCTACTATGCGTGATACCGGTAAAGATATGCTGGATAAATACAAAGAAACCTCACGTGGTGGTTTGGCGATCAATATCACAGAGTGTTGATTTCTTTTCTATTCTGCTCATTTCATCTGATCCGGCAGTGATTGGCTGCCGGATGTTCTCTCTTGCATTCCCACAATACCCGCTTTTTATGTGATTCAATCAGCGCTTATTTAATTCGATCTCAGTCACAAAGCGTAATAAGTGTTACAAAAATCCAGTTTAGGCATGGTTTTTCCAATATCGTCTACCTTGCAGACTGGAAAAATGTGCCGCCTGTAACTGTAATAAGATCACCCGCCTACAGAATGGAATCAGAGATGAAAGAACATCTGCAGCGATACAAACAGTATCTGCTTACCGGCGTGTCGCACGTTATCCCGTTCATTGCCAGTGGCGGGATCTTGATGGCGCTGGCGATCGCGTTTGCCCCCATGACAGCACAGGGGCCGAATTTTGCTAGCTCACCAGTGCTGAAACTGATTGTTGAAATTGGCAACTCGGCTTTTACGTTGTTACTGCCCATTCTGGCCGGTTACATCGCCTATGCGCGGGCCGGTAAACCGGCATTGGTGGCGGGGATGTTGGGCGGGCAGATCTCGTTAACCATTCATGCCGGTTTTCTGGGCGCGTTAGTGGCCGGCTTATTAGCGGGTTGGGTGGTTGATGTACTGAAAAAAATGCCGGTACCAAAATCATTAAAACCGCTGATGCCAATTTTGATCATTCCGATATTTTCGGCGTTGATTATTGGCGCTCTGATGTTTGAAGTGGTCGGTGTGCCGATCGCCAACCTGATGGTTTTTCTGGCGGAATGGCTGAAAACCATGGGGACCGCCAATGCGGTGGTGTTAGGCGCATTACTGGGTGCCATGATCGCATTTGATATGGGCGGCCCCATCAATAAGACGGCTTTTTTCTTTGGTTCGGCGATGATTGCGGAAGGCAATCCCACCATCATGGGTGCGGTAGCGACAGCGATTTGTATTCCCCCGTTAGGGCTGGGTCTGGCGACGAAATTGAATAAAAAACTGTGGTCCAGCCAGGAGCAAGAGGCTGGTTCGGCGGCGCTGGCAATGGGCTGTATCGGCATCACTGAAGGGGCGATCCCGTTTGCGGCGGCTGATCCGCTGCGGGTGATCCCGACTATCTGTTTTGGCTCGGCAGTCGGTAGTGTGATTGCCATGTTATCGGGTGTAGCCGACCACGCGCCACACGGTGGGCCGATTGTGTTGCCGGTGATTGATAACCGTTTGATGTATTTAGTGTCTATCGCTGTCGGTGTCATGGTGACGGCGTTATTGATCAATTTTCTGAAAGCACGTTCAGGCCAGCATGTCGAAGTGGCATCGTCTGAAAGTGTCTGATCCCGGAGTATTTAAACATGAAAATTGTTGCAGTCACGGCTTGCCCGACGGGTATTGCGCATACCTATATGGCCGCAGAGAAGTTACTCGCGACAGCGAAAGAGTTAGGGCATGACATTAAGGTCGAAACGCAAGGTGCGATGGGCATCGAAAACGAACTCACTCTGCATGATATTCGGGCGGCAGAGGTGGTGTTGATGGCGATCGATATTGTCATCGAAGGGGAGGAACGTTTTGACGGTATGCGTGTTATCAAAGTGCCGATCCAGGATGCGCTGAAAGATCGTAACCGTTCACCCGTCCCCCATTGACAGCCGAATGTGACGATCGTCTCTTGATCCCCTTTTGGGGGTTGATGGATCCTCCCAAGCCGTCAACATAGTCACATGAACAAGAAAAAACTCTTCGA
>JAYSBB010000162.1:0-4432 GCA_041915645.1 Tolumonas sp. | reverse complement strand
AGCCAATAAACGCATAAGTGCGAATCCGGGGAAATATCAGATCATTGGTCAGCCGTTGTACGAAGAACCGAATTGGGTTGCCGTAGATAAAGGTGACCAGGAATGGAATAACACCATCAAACAGATCATCAGCGATCTTCATCAGGATGGCACATTGAAAAAATTATCACTAAAGTGGGTTGGAAACGATATCACTCAAAGCTGATAACGTTTCATCTCGGTGGCGATGATTCGCCACCTTCTACTACTTCACTATTATCCTCCCTCGCATTCGGCGCAAAGCAATCAGCCATGTTTTTACAAAAAGCATGAAATCAGATGAAAAACTCATCTTCTGTGCAATCTTTGCTATTATTGTTTTCTGCAAATACAGCACCGATTATGTGTGTTTATCTACTTACAAGGAACGGTCATGCAAAACAAAACGCTGCTTAGCTTGACATTACTGGCAGGTGTCGCTGCGGTAAGTCACTCCGCGATTGCCGGTGAAACGATGGATCGCATCAAAGAACGAGGCGAACTGATCGGTGTCATGGATCAAGCCTATCCACCGTACTCATTCCTGAATGACAAGAATGAAATGGATGGTATGGACGTTGATCTGACCAAAGAATTTGCGCGTCGTTTAGGCGTAAAAGCCAAAATCGAAACGCCAGCATGGGAAGTCACCACCGCTGGTAACTGGCGTGGTCGCTGGGATATCTGTATCTGCTCCATGACACCGGATGCACAGCGTGCCCGTTCACTGGATTTCGTGACGCACTACTACAGCTCGCCTGCCGTATTAGTGACATCAACCAACGGAGCTCCACTGACCAAAGTGGCTGATATGGAAGGCAAGAAAATCGCAGCGCAGCAAGGTGGTTCTTACGAACAATACCTGAACCAGACGCTGAAAATGGAAGGCTTCGGTGCCAAACCGATTGTTTATCCATTCAAGGCTGTACAAGTTATGCCATACGGCAGCGAAGATCTGGAATACCAGGATCTGTCTCTGGGTGCCGGTAAACGTATCGATGGTCTGGTTTCTAACCTGGTTACCGCGAACGAACGCATCAAGAAAATGCCTGGCAAATTCAAGATTGTTGGCGAACCGCTGTATGAAGATCCGAACTGGGTTGCCATTGATAAAGGCGATAAAGAGTGGCATGACACCGTTGTGAAGATTTTCGACGACATGCGTAAAGACGGTACGCTGAAGAAAATCACCGTGAAGTGGATTGGCACCGACATTTCCCACTAATCAATCGGGTCGGTTAATCTACTGTCGAGGGCGATTTTTCGCCCTCGTTTATTCTTTGTGACCTGTATTTTGTGACGTATTCCGCTAAACTAGCGCCTTTCATGCAGACTGTACCTGAAAGGATTCCTCATTGAACCGCAACTCCATCATGACCAGCAAATTTAAGTGGCAAGTCTCGTTGGTCTGGCTGGCGCTGATGATCGGCTTTATCTGGTTTATTGCCAAATTTGACCTCGATATGGACTATGTCTGGCAAAAACTACCTTTCCTGGCCGGTTTACACCTTTCCCCTGATGGTTTTATTCAGGGCGTTCCGCTGACGATCTACGTCTGTGTGATTGCAATGCTGGCGTCGGTCATTCTGGGCCTATTGGCTGCATTAGGGCGTCTGAGCCTCAACCCGCTGGCATATGGTTTATCGACCTTCTATACCTCGTTTTTCCGCGGCACGCCGTTGCTGCTACAGGTGCTGCTGATTTATCAGGGGCTGCCACAGTTAGGCCCAATCCCAACGGCAATCCCGTCCGGCATTATTGCGCTGGCGCTTTGCTATGGTGCTTATCTGAGTGAAATTTTCCGCTCCGCCATCGTGGCGATCCCGAAAGGTCAGTGGGAAGCAGCCATGGCGCTGGGTCTGAAAAAACATCAGATCTTCCTGAAAGTGATCCTGCCGCAATCGATGAAAGTGGCGATCCCGCCAAGCATGGCAATGTTTATCGCGATGCTGAAAGACTCCTCGCTGGTTTCCGTAATGGGTCTGTGGGAAATTATGTTTTTGGCGCAAAGCTATGGCCGTTCCGCCTACCGCTATATGGAAATGCTGATCACTGCCGCCATTATTTACTGGCTACTCTCCTTCCTGCTGGAGCTGGTACAGGCCCGTCTGGAAAAAGTCTTCCACGGTGGTAAAACACGTTAATCCCATGATGTAACGAGGTGCGTTTTGACGGAACACCCAGTCTCAGAGAAAGAAAAACGCATCCTCCCCTGGCTCGCCGCCGTCGGCTTCTTTATGCAGGCACTCGACGGCACTATCCTGAATACCGCCTTACCGTCGATTGCAGCTGACCTGCACGAAAGTCCGCTACAAATGCAGGCAGCGATCATCAGCTAC
Source organism: Tolumonas sp. (assembly GCA_041915645.1). GTDB lineage: Bacteria > Pseudomonadota > Gammaproteobacteria > Enterobacterales > Aeromonadaceae > Tolumonas. Next base: position 2,075 of record JAYSBB010000162.1, on the reverse strand, counting down.
ATGCTGACGGTCGCGATGTTGATTCCGGCCTCTGGCTGGCTGGCCGATCGTTTCGGCACCCGACGCGTTTTTCTGTTTTCAATCCTATTATTCTCAGCAGGTTCTTTTTTCTGTGCCGCCTCGGTTTCACTGACACAACTGGTCATCGCCCGCATCGTGCAAGGGATCGGCGGCGCACTAATGGTTCCCGTTGGCCGGTTAACGATTCTGCGCGTGTTCCCGAAAGAAGAGTTTCTACGAGCCATGTCGCTGGTGGTTATTCCCGGGCTGATCGGCCCGTTGATTGGCCCATTGCTGGGCGGCTGGCTGGTTGAGCACGCATCATGGGAATGGATCTTTCTCATCAACCTGCCAATTGGCCTGCTCGGTATCGTGCTGGCCATGTTGTATATGCCGGATCTGCGGGAAAAAACCGCATCGTTCGACTGGCGGGGCTATCTGTTTTTCAGCGGCGGTATTGTGTTGTTGTCAATCGCCATTCAGATGCTGGGTGAACAACATGCCTCAGTGACTACCTTTTTAATGCTGGCACTGCCGGGAGCTTTAAGTCTGTATGCCTATTTCTGGCATAGTCAGCGTCATCCTCATGCTTTGTTCAGTCGCAGCTTATTCAAAGCGACTAATTTTCGCATTGGCATCATCGGTAATCTGGTAGCTCGTCTTGGCAGTGGCGCTATTCCGTTTCTGATCCCGCTGTTTTTACAAATCGGGATGGGCTTTAATCCGGTACTAGCCGGGCTCACCATGATGCCAACCGCTTTGGGGGCCATGGGCACCAAGCTGCTGGCAAACTGGGTAGTCACCCGGTTTGGCTACCGCCCGATCCTAATGATCAATACGCTGCTGCTCGGGGCGCTGATTGCCGGTTTTTCTTTACTAGGCAACCATACCCCCTATCTGTTGTTACTGCTGTATCTTGCCATCATCGGTGTGCTGAACTCATTACAGTTCACCGCCATGAACACGCTGACACTGGGCGGATTAGAACGGGAAGAAGCCAGTAGCGGTAACAGTCTGCTGTCAGTGGTGATGCAATTATCCATGAGTCTTGGTGTCGCGGTTTCTGCGACATTGTTCGCCTGGTATTACGGCAGCAGCGCATCCTTGCAATCAGGTCCAATGACTGGGCCGCAGCAGGATGAAATTATGTTCGCGTTTCATGCTACCTTTATTACTGTCGGTTGCCTTAGCATGCTGGCTACACTGATTTTCCGCCAGCTGCCTTCCCGAAATACTTTCATTTCTTCTCAGGAAGAAGCTCGCGTTATCAGGAGATAGCCATGTTCAAAGCTTTATTACTGGAACAACAGGAAAAACAAACCCTCGCGACCATCACGCACATCGATGAGGCACAGCTGCCAGAAGGCAATGTCACCGTCGCGGTGAAATACTCCTCACTGAATTACAAAGATGGTTTAGCCATTACCGGTAAAGGCAAAATCGTCCGCCAATGGCCGATGGTACCCGGCATCGATTTTGTCGGAACGGTGCTGGATTCCGCTGATCCGCGCTATCAAGCGGGCGATGAAGTAGTGCTAACCGGCTGGGGTGTCGGTGAAGGCCACTGGGGCGGCATGGCCGAAAAAGCGCGGGTAAATGCCGATTGGCTGGTGCCGTTAGCGAGCGGTCTTTCTCCTCTGCAAAGCATGCAGATTGGCACCGCCGGTCTCACTGCCATGTTATGTGTAATGGCACTGGAAGAAGCCGGATTAACTCCGGATCAAGGTGAAATTCTGGTAACGGGTGCCAGCGGCGGTGTCGGCAGCGTATCGGTGGCTTTGCTGGCTGCACTCGGTTTCAGCGTGGTGGCAGCGACTGGTCGTGATGCCAACCATGACTTGCTGCTCAAGCTCGGTGCCAGCCGGGTGATCTCCCGCGATGAACTGCTGACGCCAATCCGTCCGCTGGATAAACAACTCTGGGCCGGTGCCGTCGATACCGTCGGCAGCTCTGTGTTAGCTAAGATCCTGTCACAGGTGAATTACAACGGTGCAGTTGCGGCCTGTGGTCTGGCCGGTGGTTTTGATCTGCCTGCCACCGTGATGCCGTTTATCCTGCGTAATGTGCGTCTGCAG
>JAYSBB010000161.1:0-4471 GCA_041915645.1 Tolumonas sp. | reverse complement strand
CCGGGTTTCATGTAATAACTGGAAATATTGAGTTTATTGTCGCGGCAAACCACATCCATGACCTCACGGCCATCCACATGCAGCTCTTTTGCAATACTACCAATTTCATTGGCAAAGCTGACTTTTACCGCATGCCAGACATTGCAGGTGTATTTCACCATTTCTGCGATTTCAATCGGCTTGCAGATAAACGGTGCCGTTAAGTCGCTGTAAAGCGACTCCATCAAACGACCAGTTTCGTCATCCAGTACACCTACGACGGTCATTGGTGGCTCGTCATAATCGCGCAACGCGGTGCTTTCCCGTAGAAATTCCGGGTTGACCCCTAAGCCGAAATCCACACCGGCTTTCATCTGGGCGCAATCTTCCAATATTGGTAACACTACCCCCTTCACCGTGCCCGGTAAGACAGTACTGCGGATGATCACCGTATGTCGGGAAGGTTTATCCCGCATAGCCATGCCAATTTCGCGGCAAACGGCCTCGATATACTCCAGACTCAGGTCGCCATTACGTTTGCTCGGTGTCGGAACACAGACCATGGTAATGTCGCTGTTCTGAATAGCATCGGTGTAATCATTTGTCGCCCGGATCCGACCGGCGTTTTTACCTGCAGCTAGTAATTCATCCAACCCCGGCTCCACAATGGGCGAACGGCCGGCATTGATCAGTTCAACTTTATGTTTGGAAACATCGACCCCGATGATCTGGTGGCCACGCTGTGCAAGGCAGGCAGTACAAACTGCGCCAACATAACCCATACCAAAGATACTGATACGCATGAAACACTCCTTTTCAAGTTATGTCATCCATCATGGATGCATCAACGCCGTAAAATCTCTGTAAGTGACAAACTCCCAATACGATTAATGGTTACGCAAATTGATCTGGAGCAAAAAATCGACCAATTTTTAACCAAGTTAACAATTCAGCAACATTTTTGATATGAATCACAACCTAAACAATTGATTTTCATTATCATTAAATTATTCTAATTTACGTAAAAAATACTCTTTTGGCGCCATAGCCAATAATTCTATCAACAGAATTATTTCACTACTTCGCTTCATCATGGTGACCCACAATAAAACAAACGATCCAACTTGAATCAATTGTCATATAGATGACACAACTCCATTTTCTTATTTAAAATACCATGTGAAAATATTGAACAAGATCAAAAAACAAAACCACTATGTATTATTAACGCCAAACATTATCAACAAAAACGTTATTAATTTGAAACATGAAAAATAATGCACCAAAATAGTTAACGTTCATCAACAACAATAAAATAAATATCTATAGTTGGTTTATGTAATTTAGAAAGAATGAAGATAAATTAAATTACAATAACAATCATAAAGTTACTTATTAAATATCATTTTTATTAAAATACCTGTTGATCTTTATTTCAAATCGTTCATTATCCAGTCATCCGAATAATATCCATCAGGGAATTATTCGAATACTTGCCTGTACTGAATAGTGGTAGCAGGTGTGTAATTGCCTTGAAAAGCTCGAGGAACCCAAGATGAAGCCCAATGCGAACAGTATGTCCGTTCGCGATAGCCTCTGTGTATCTATTACATATGGTGCTATTGCGGAACTGCAAAATCCCCCCCAAAAAAATGACACGCCTGAAGTGAATAAACGATGTTGAATTAATTATTTACCATCTGAATTCGTATATTCGGATATTTTACTATTCCGTAAATCAGGAATTATTTATCAGTTTCCCACAGTCACAAGTGGAAAGCGTTTATTTGTCTATTTTTGGCGGTTTTATGAAAAAATTAATTGCGTTATGTGTTCTGTCTGCAACTTCTGCTTATGCGGCTACCACTTATATAGCTCCAGCTACTGGCCCTTTTGATTTACGTCAGTGGAAAGAAACTTTGCCGGTTGCAAACAGCAGTGGTGGTCTGATTGAAATAATGCCAGATCAATTAGCTACTTATGCCAGCAAATATTTCTATTTAGACAGTAATAATAAAATGACGTTCTGGGCTCCGGTGAATGGCGCCGATCTCGTTACAACCAAAAATTCCGATTATCCGCGTTCTGAATTACGTGAAATGATTGGTGATAACGATCGTGACGACTGGAACTGGGAAGGTCATCACACGATGAAAGCCTGCTTATGGGTTGCCCAAGTACCGTCGACTAAAAAAGTGGTCATTGGACAGATCCACAGTTATAACAATCCGTTGATCAAGTTGCAGTGGGAAAATGGTTCCGTTTATTCACTGACAAAACGGAATGAAGATGGTTCAAATGGTGACATCAAAACCTTACTGGCAACACCCGGTACAAATAAATTCTGCTACACCATCGACTCTAATGCGGGTGTGTTAAATGTCGCTGTGGATGGTGGCAAAACATCGACTTACGATTATGTGGTTGGCGACCCGAACTGGATGAATCAGAAGTTCTATTTTAAAGCTGGTGCGTACTGTCAGGAAAAAATCAATTACGAAACCACACCTGGCGCAGGCTGTAAGGTACGCTTTGGTTCATTGGCTACCGCACACTAAACGCCAAGCCCCCCACAGCGATAAAAGCCTCCGAGCACATAACGGAGGCTTTTTATTATCACCATGACTATTCCGGCATAATTTACTAAACCGAATATACTTGTTGAGTATCTGTTAAATCGGTTACATTTAATTGTTAGCAATTATATTGCACACAATTAATATTCCTACATGCAAGGAGATAGTGACATGGCAACTGTAACTCTGGCTGGTAATCCGGTAACTGTGAATGGTGATTTCCCACAAACTGGCGCCACCGCAAAACCGTTTTCACTGGTCAATAAAGAGCTGGCTGATGTAACACTGGCCTCTTTCAGCGGTAAACGTAAAGTGTTGAACATTTTCCCAAGCGTCGATACCGCCGTTTGTGCAGCGTCTGTTCGCCATTTCAATGAAGCCGCCAGCAACCTGAACAACACCGTCGTATTGTGCATTTCTGCTGATCTGCCTTTTGCGCAAGCCCGTTTCTGTGGTGCAGAAGGTCTGGATAATGTAGTTACCCTTTCTACCCTGCGTAGCGGCGCGTTCGTCACTGACTACGGTGTCGCAATCGCCGATGGCGTATTGGGTGGTTTAACTGCTCGTGCTGTTGTCGTGCTGGATGAAGCAGACAAAGTGCTGCACGCAGAGCTGGTTGATGAAATTACTCATGAACCAAACTACGATACCGCACTGAAAGTACTGGCTTAATCATCCTGCTTATACCCAAAGTAATTGGAATTGCAGCAAGGCGACAAGTGAACGAATCCCCATGAGCATAGAGATGCTATGTGATTGGGGTGAGTGAACGCCGTCAACGATGCTGCAACTTCAAGTACGAGGGTATAATGACCTTCCGTCTCTGACATCAGCTACTGCTATACTGCAGAGATATCTGATCTACAGAGGCTTCTCTTATGCTCTATCTCTACTCCCCCGAACAGCAAGATCACTATCATCATCTACTGCAAGAAGCATTGCCTGATTGGTCTATCGCCTGCTGGCCGCAGGAAGTGAATGCCGAAGCGGTAACACATGTCGTTGCCTGGAAACCACCCGTCAATTTCTTCAGCCGTTTTTCTAATTTACAGGTGATTTTTACCCTCGGGGCCGGTGTCGATAAGTTTCTGCAGCGCGACGATATTCCAGAACATGTTACTATTATCCGTCTGACCGATGCCGGCATGGCGCAGCAGATGACCGAATATGCGCTATACGGGTTACTGCATTACCAACGCAAGATGGATATTTACCGAAGCCAGCAACAAAATGGCGTCTGGCAACCTAAGCCGACACGTCTCGCGAAAGACACCCGCGTCACCGTTTTAGGTCTTGGTCAGCTAGGCGTGCATGTGGCGCAAACGCTGGCAGGGCTCGGTTATCCGGTCAGTGGCTGGAGCCGACACGCCCGAAATATCCATAATGTCCGTTGTGTGCATGGTTGCGATGCACTCGGTTCATTGCTGCAAGAAACCGATGTTTTATTCAGCATTCTGCCGTCAACCGATGAAACCCAGCATCTGCTCGATGCTAAGCATTTGGCGTTATTGCCGAAAGATGCCGCCTTGATCAACGCCGGACGCGGTACATTGCTGGATGAAGAGGCGCTGCTTAGTCTGCTCAATCAACAGCATCTGCGTTTTGTTTTGCTGGATGTCTTTGCGACCGAACCATTACCGGCAGCACACCCGTTCTGGCAACATCCGGCGGTGATTATCACTCCACATGTCGCAGCCGACACGATTCCAGAAGAGGCCGTGGCACAAATTGCGACGAACATACAGGCGTTGGTGAATGGGCATCCGGTACAAGGTATCGTTGATCGTCAGCGCGGATATTGACCTCGCTTGTAACAGCTATAGTGAGTGTGGCGGAAATACATTATATTTCGCCACATATCCGCAACCAGATATCCACCGATGAACTTACCGGAGACATAACGATGGAAAATCAAT
>JAYSBB010000160.1:0-4553 GCA_041915645.1 Tolumonas sp. | reverse complement strand
CGGTCAGTTGCTGATAGTTCATGGTAATTCTGCTTATTTCTTTGGCGAGAAGAGCATACCACCTTCAGCAGCTGGCTTCCCCTCTACGCCAATCCATGACTGTCGCACTTATTATCTGAATTCGGGCAAAACCGATTATTAGATGCACTGCGTACCATTCAAAATGCTACGCCTAACGTTCCGGCAATAAACCAGCGAATCGACGATGTAAAAAACCAGATCAAATATGTCAATGAACACTATAAGGGAGAAGACAGCCACTTCCGTTCACCGGACTCTGATCGGCAAGCGATACAAATGCTGCAAACCACTAAGAAATTACGCGCAATTGTCCGAATGGAACACAATAAGGGCAAAATCGATCCGCAGTCATTCTCAGTTGAAGATCGTCGCTTAGAATTAATGCTGCTGAAAATCAATGTTGCAAATTTGCTGCAAAAAGCCATGGATGCCAGAGTTCAGCGTCAAATAGGCACTGCAAAACAATTGTTAACGAAAGGAATTAATGCTCTAGGCGTCATTCATGATAAAGATGCTTATCTGATTGCCAGTGAAGAAGAAATGAAGTCCACTCTTCGCGACATTAACGATCAATTAGAAAGAGAATCGCAAAAAGAACGTGAAGAAATTCAGGAAAAACAAGACGATCTTGATGTTTTGTTTCAACCTAAGAAAAAATGGTAATGTTATAAAATCATCAAACAAAAAGAGCCAGTTGTTAACTGGCTCTTTTTCAATTCAAATCGGCTTACTTCTGAACTACGTATTCTGCAGGACTAATTTGGCCGATTTCAGGCGCAATTTTGTCTGATAATAGCCATAAGGTGAATTTATGCAGTTGCTCTTGGTGTGCTAAAGCCACCAAAAATGCACCGCCAACCTCACGATAACCTAGTTCATAGTTTTTCAGTGTAGTTGGTGGAACGCCCAGCAGTTCCGCAAATTTCGGACGGCTAAGCCCCATTGTTTCACGAATATGACGGATTTTTTGACCAACAGACACAGGAGCGAGACTCATATGTTTCCTCACGCGTTTGCGAATATATCGCTGTTACCAATAATTACTCTACCTTTGGTGTTCAACAGCTTTATCCGGCTCCACATTATTATAATTTTATTATAGTCTGTATTTTTAGAATGTATAAAAGCGGCACATATTAATCTCTAAATAATCTCTCGTAAACATCTATACTTTCAAGGAGGATACTAGTGATAGTTAAAAATGTGATCTTTATAACATTTTTGTATCTATCGCAGTTGAATCTTGCATAATTGAGCGACTGAGAGATAATGAACAAGTCGAACCTTATCGGATCTTTCCGAGCATAATTTGGAGACAATCATGAAAAAAGCAGTGGCATTAACAATCGTTGCCGGTTTTGTAGCATCTGCAGTATCAATGACCGCATTTGCTAACGATGCAGAAGGCGCATTCTTGGGTACCGGTTTCGGTTGGAACAACTACTCTGATCTGGGTGATGTAGGTACTGCAACCAAAAGCAGCACACCAACAGCTCATGTTTTTGGTGGCTACACTTTCAACGAATTTTTAGGTGCTGAAGCTGGCTACAACTGGCTGGGTAATGGCCGTGTAGACGGCGGCCGTTTCAAATCACACGGCGCAAACCTGTCTTTGATACCACGTTACCCTCTGACTGATGATCTGTCACTGTTGGGTGAAGTTGGTGTTATGCGCTGGAAAGCTGATAACGAAGCAACCAATGTTGACGACCACGGTACATCGCCAATTTTTGGTGCTGGCCTGGCTTATCGCGTATCAGATCCTGTTGATCTGCAACTGCGTTATCGCCACATTGACGGTATCGGTGATGCTAAAACTGGTGAATCAGATAGCAACAACGTAAATCTGGACGTAGTTTATTACCCAACTCGTACTAGCGAACCAGCTCCTGTTGTAACTCCAGCACCTGCTCCAGTGGCAGCTCCGGCTCCAGCTCCACAACCTGTTCAAGAAACTAAAACTTTCACTCTGACTTCAGATGTGCTGTTTGATTTCAATAAAGCCACACTGAAACCAGCTGGTGTGTCTGCACTGAGCAAGCTGTATAACCAAATCCAGACTCTGGAAATGAACGACAAAAACATCGTTGTTTATGGTTACACAGACCGTATCGGTTCTGATGGTTATAACCTGAAATTGTCTCAAGATCGCGCTAAGAGCGTATCTAGCTTCCTGACTTCTAAAGGTCTGTCAGCTACTCGTATCACTGCCGTTGGCCGTGGCGAAGCTGATCCAGTAAGCCCAGCAAGCTGTAACGCAATCAAAGCGAAGAAAGATCTGATCGTTTGCTTGTCTCCTGATCGTCGCGTAAACGTTGAAGTGAAAGGTAGCAAGACTGTAGTAGTTAAATAATCCTTTAACTACCGTCTGACAACAAAACCGCGCTTTATGTGCGGTTTTGTTTTGATATACATACCAGAGGTTATATATGGAAACTAAAGAACCTATCGCTAAGGCATCCCTGCTCGAATTGGCAAACCAGATCATGAAAGAGCATGATGACTATCTGGCTGGCATGGCTGTCACCGATGTAAACGAGAAATCAGGCGTTTTAGTATTCAAAGGCGAATACTTCCTTGATGACCAAGGTTTACCTACGGCAAAAACTACTGCTGTATTTAATGTCTATAAAGGGTTAGCGCAGGCTCTTTCTCCGCAATATACACTGGAGTAAACCGTGGCAATCACTCTGTATGGCATCAAAACTTGCGATAGTGTCAAAAAAGCTCAAACTTGGTTAAAACAAAATAATATTACTTTTGAATTCATTGATTTTAAACAGACTCCACCCACTGAAGATCAGATAGCACAATGGTGCCATTCGGCAGGTTGGGAAAAATTACTTAACAAACAAAGTAAAACCTTTCGGGAATTATCCTCCACAGAAAAAACGATTGCTGATGAAGCCCAAGCAGTAGCATTGATGTTAGCTCATCCCCTACTGATCAAGCGTCCAGTTCTGACATCCCAACATAAAATATTGATCGGATTTTCTGAACTTGCGTATAACGCACTGAATAATTAATAGGTAATGAATAAGGATTGTGCATGACCGATTCTCTTGTTTTGTCTCTGGCTAAGGATTTGATCGCACGTCCTTCTGTAACCCCAGTAGATGAAGGTTGTCAGCAACTAATGGCTGAGTTTTTGGCGCCGTTGGGATTCACTATTGAACCAATGGTATTCCATGACACGACAAATCTGTGGGCAAGAAAAGGAACATCGGGACCATTATTCTGTTTTGCTGGTCATACGGATGTTGTTCCACCCGGACCGGAAAATAAATGGCACACGCCCCCATTTACCCCAACTATTATTGATGGCGTTTTATATGGTCGCGGCGCTGCTGATATGAAAGGTTCTATCGCATCAATGCTAGCCGCCGTTCAGCGTTTTGTGATTGATTATCCGGCACATAATGGGTCAATTGCTTTTCTTATCACCAGCGATGAAGAAGGCCCATTTATTAATGGCACTCCCAAAGTTATTGAAACACTAGAAGCTCGTCAGGAAAAAATCACCTGGTGCCTGGTTGGTGAGCCTTCATCAACCAATGCGGTTGGCGATGTAGTCAAAAATGGTCGTCGAGGTTCATTAACCGGCGACCTAACCATTTATGGTATTCAGGGGCATGTTGCTTACCCTCACCTCGCTGAAAACCCAGTCCACCTTGCAATGCCTGCGCTGGCTGAACTTTCCGCTAAACAATGGGATGCCGGAAATGAATTTTTCCCCGCAACCAGCTTTCAGATCGCAAACATCAATGCTGGTACTGGCGCATCAAATGTGATCCCAGGTGAGTTACAAGTGCAATTCAATTTCCGCTACAGTACAGAACTTACCGACGCACAAATAAAACAACAGGTCTGTGAACTGCTCGACCGCCATGGTCTGCGTTATGAGCTGAAATGGACATTAAGCGGCCAGCCTTTTTTAACCGGCTCGGGCAAACTCGTTGAAGCCACGCAAAAAGCAATTCAAACGGTAACTGGGCGAAACACTGAATTATCAACCTCAGGTGGCACCTCGGATGGCCGTTTTATCGCACCAACAGGCGCGCAAGTCGTTGAATTGGGTCCGATCAATGCAACTATCCATAAGGTAAATGAATGCGTTAGCGTTGCCGATCTCGAGACACTGAGTGATATCTATTACAGCATGATGCAACAGTTGCTGGTTGAGCATGATTAATCGCAAATTAGTCGGATTAGATGACTCCGCGTTATGCCCTGTGACTCCAGGGCATTTTTTAACAGCAGCCACCGCAGCCGCTTTCCAGAATATGTCACAAGCTGCTTTGGCTGATGGACTAAACATTGCTATCGCCTCCAGTTATCGTTCGTTCGAACGACAAACTCAGATCTGGAATCGTAAATATCGAGGAGAAAATATTGTTCTTGATAGTACAGGGTTCCCGATCTCGAATTGGATACAGTTATCACCGCAGGAACGGATTTTTGCCATTTTAAGATGGAGTGCTCTGCCTGGTGCCAGTCGGCATCACTGGGGAACTGATCTGGATGTTTATGCT
>JAYSBB010000159.1:0-4635 GCA_041915645.1 Tolumonas sp. | reverse complement strand
AGATCGGCGGCGTCTTTAGCTCCATCCAGTTTCCACTTAATTTTGGCGTCATCGAGGTGTAAACATTCGGCTAAGCCTGAGAGTTTTTCATCACCAGAGGTGGCGTCAATTACGGCAAATTTCAGTGAAGAACTACCGCAGTTAAGTACAAGAACCAACTTGCTACTCATTCATTAATCCTAATATTGGGTTCCGATATATAAAGTTACAAATGTGTTTAAGAAATGTTAAACACAAGCAGAGAATATAGCATATGCTTATGTAAGGAGCCCACTGTTTACCACTTACAGGGGCAATAAACGGGCCCAAACTAAGTGGTGTATATTTTCTGTTAAAACGCAGGGTTTTAAGGCGCGAAGGATACAGTGGATATCGCCAAATCACAAAGGATTCTTATTTACATTATTGTGAATTAAAGTTAAAAAACTGGCGGAAAGGGAGGTAGTTGTATGAAATCTTTCGGCGAGACACTGACTTTAGGCGCGGATTATTGTTCTGCGTGGCCCCGGCAACCTGAATTAATGTCCTTATTTCCGGAACAGCGCATCATCTATCTGCTTTCCTGGGCAAAAAAAGTAATTCCGGCACTCGTGGTGATCAGCGGTTGCGTACAATTGCAATGGGGACATCCTGCTAACTGGCCTACGTTTATCGCTACCTGTTTATTCGCGCTTAGCTTGCCTGTACAGGGTTATTACTGGTTGGGCCGCCGAGCGGATACGCTCCTGCCACCCTCGCTGTCTCGTTGGTATTTTGATATCAACCAAAAAATGAATTGTAAACCTTCGGTCAGCCGACCCAGTTATTTCGATTTGGCAAAGACATTGCGAAAAGCCTTTGAACAACTGGATCGGGTTTTTCTGTTTCAGTGATTAGTAATTAGTAATTAGTAATTGGTTTTAACGCCATAAGAAACCAGAATCTCTTTCAGGTGTTCCATTACTTCCTTTTTAGGTGGGTGAACACCTTCTAATTCATATTTCTCGCCCATGGCTATCCATTTGTGTTTGCCAAGTTCGTGGTAAGGCAACATTTCCAGTTTTTCTACTTTCCCGCCCAGTTCATCACGAATGAACGCACCCAGCGCGTGTGCGCCGGCATCATCATCACTCCACCCAGGAACGACCACATAACGGATCCACATTGTTTTACCTTTTTTGGCCAGATAACGGGCAAATTCAAGGCAATATTTATTACTGACATGGGTGAGCGGAATATGGATATCATCATTCATATGCTTGATATCAAGCATGACCAAATCGGTCTGATCCAGCAGGGCATCAAGAGCTTCATCGTAATGGCGGATAAAACCATTGGTATCCAGGCAGGTGTGAATACCCTGAGCTTTACAGGCTTTGAACCATTCAGTAACAAACTCTTTTTGGAGTGTAGCTTCGCCACCGGAGGCTGTTACCCCACCGCCAGAGGATTTCATGAAATGACGATACGAAAGTAGATCTTTCATTAAATCGTCGACAGTGACTTCCTTGCCACCTTCAGTGTCCCAGGTGTCACGATTATGACAATATTTACAGCGCATCAGACATCCCTGGAAAAAAGCAATGAAACGGATCCCTGGTCCATCTACCGTTCCGCATGTTTCTATAGAATGAATACGGCCTTTAATTGTCATTGTTAACTCCAGAATACTTCTTTAATAACGTTCATTTTATTACATATTTATACGTGGAGCACGGAGACAAAGTTCAAAGCTGAACTTATATCCATAAAAAAACCCCGGCTGTTTCCAGCCAGGGTTTCTTATGAACAGAACGAGATTACATGGACTGTGTGAAAGTACGAGTAATAACGTCTTGTTGCTGTTCTTTGGTCAGTGAGTTGAAACGTACAGCGTAACCAGATACACGGATAGTCAGCTGAGGATATTTCTCAGGATTTTCCATTGCGTCCAGCAGCATTTCACGGTTCATTACGTTGACGTTCAGGTGTTGACCACCTTCGATGTTTGCTTCGTGGTGGAAGTAACCATCCATCAGACCAACCAGGTTGGCTTTCTGAGCATCAGCTTCTTTACCCAGTGCATTCGGAACGATAGAGAAGGTGTAAGAGATACCGTCTTTAGCGTAAGCGAATGGCAGTTTAGCAACAGAAGTCAGAGATGCTACCGCACCTTTCTGGTCACGACCGTGCATTGGGTTAGCGCCTGGGCCAAACGGAGCACCAGCACGACGACCATCAGGGGTGTTACCAGTTTTCTTACCATATACAACGTTAGAAGTAATGGTCAGAACTGACTGAGTTGGGATCGCATTGCGGTAAGTCTTACGATGTTGGATCTTGGTCATGAAGCGTTCAACCAGATCACAAGCGATGCTATCTACACGCTCATCGTTGTTACCGAATTGTGGGTATTCGCCTTCGATTTCGAAGTCGATAGCAATGCCGTCTTCATCACGAATCGGTTTAACTTTCGCGTATTTGATTGCAGACAGTGAGTCAGCAGCGACAGATAGACCAGCGATACCACAAGCCATAGTACGGATCACGTCACGGTCATGCAGAGCCAGCTGAATTGCTTCGTAGCTGTATTTGTCATGCATGTAGTGGATGATGTTCAGTGCGGTGACGTACTGAGTTGCCAGCCAATCCATGAAATGGTCCAGACGATCCATGACATCGTCGTAGTCCAGGTATTCTGACTTGATTGGTTCTGTTTTCGGACCAACCTGGATTTTCATTTTTTCGTCTACGCCGCCATTGATTGCGTACAACATGGTTTTAGCCAGGTTTGCACGAGCGCCGAAGAACTGCATTTGTTTACCGATCACCATTGGCGACACGCAACAAGCGATTGCATAGTCATCGTTGTTGAAATCGTTACGCATCAGGTCATCGTTTTCGTACTGAACTGAAGAGGTATCGATAGATACTTTAGCGCAGTATTTTTTGAAGCCCATTGGCAACTGTTCAGACCACAGGATGGTCATGTTAGGCTCTGGTGATGGGCCCATGGTGTACAGGGTATTCAGGTAACGGAAAGAAGTCTTAGTTACCAGAGTGCGACCGTCAACACCCATACCACCCAGAGACTCGGTTGCCCAGATTGGGTCGCCAGAGAACAGAGTGTCGTATTCTGGAGTACGCAGGAAACGAACCATACGCAGTTTCATGATCAGGTGATCGATGATTTCCTGTGCTTCAGCTTCAGTGATCAGGCCTTTTTTGATGTCACGTTCGAAGTACACGTCCAGGAAGGTTGCAGTACGGCCGAAAGACATTGCAGCACCGTTCTGGCTCTTAACTGCGCCAAGGTAACCGAAGTAAGTCCACTGTACAGCTTCCTGTGCAGTAGTTGCAGGGCCAGAGATATCGCAACCGTATTTAGCGGCCATGATTTTCAGCTGGTTCAGTGCACGGTGTTGTTCAGAGATTTCTTCACGCAGACGGATGGTTGCTTCCAGATCTTCACCTGCTTCCATTTTGGCTTGCAGAGATTTGAACTGAGCCAGTTTGTCAGCCATCAGGAAGTCGATACCGTACAGTGCTACACGGCGGTAATCACCGATGATACGGCCACGGCCATACGCATCAGGCAGACCAGTGATAACACCAGACTTACGGCAGTTCAGGATGTCTTTAGTGTAAACATCGAAAACGCCCTGGTTGTGAGTTTTACGGTAGTCAGTGAAGATTTTTTTAACTTGTGGGTCCAGTTTACGACCGTAAACTTCACAAGAGCCTTCAACCATTTTGATACCACCGAAAGCGACGATAGCGCGTTTCAGCGGTTTTTCAGTCTGCAGACCAACGATCTTTTCCAGATCTTTGTTGATGTAACCAGCATCATGAGAGGTGATGGTTGACGGCAGATCAGTATCAAAGTCTACAGGAGCATGGGTACGGTTTTCTTCCTTGATACCTTCCATAACCTGTTCCCACAGTTTGGCTGTGGCTTCTGATTCGCCAGCCAGGAAGGATTCATCACCCTCGTAAGGGGTGTAGTTTTTCTGGATGAAATCACGGGTGTTTACTTCTGACTGCCATGCACCAGGAGCAAAACCTTCCCACGCTTTCAGACATTTTTCACTTAACTCTGCCATTTTTTCATTACCTCTTCGGTATTGATGTATTAACTTCCGGAATCAGCACTTGATTAGTGATGACGACGGAAAATGAACCAGTATGTAAGACCAACCATAACACCACCGCCAATGATATTACCGATAGTGACTGGAATTAGATTGTTGATAACAAAATTCTGAATTGTCAGATCCGCAAAGGCTGATTGCTGAGCACCAATGGCTTGCCAGAATTCCGGCGCTGCAAAATTCTCAATAGCGATGCCGACAGGGATCATGAACATGTTAGCTATACTATGCTCGAAACCTGAAGCTACGAACATGGCAACAGGGAGGATCATAATTAATGCTTTATCTGTCATAGTGCGACCACCGAACGACATCCAGGTCGCAAGACAAACCATCAGGTTACACATGATACCTAATGCAACAGCTTCAATGAAGGTATGATGAATTTTATGTTGTGCTACAGATAATGCAACTTTGCCCCACTGACCTTCACCGGCAGTATATTGGCTGCTCAGCATAATCAGGGCGACAATCAGCAAGCCACCGATCAGGTTGCCAAAATAAACAATACCCCAGTTTTTGAACA
>JAYSBB010000158.1:0-4656 GCA_041915645.1 Tolumonas sp. | reverse complement strand
AACAATTGCCAGCGCAAAATCTATGCTGGTAGCAGGGCCCTGGCTGGTGATCAGCTTGTTAGGTTTATCCACGACGACGCGATCTTGGCGGAGCTGTTTGGCGGGCAACTGACTTTGTGTGCCGGGATAACCAGTCACCAAAGCATCGCCAATCAGATCATGATGAGCTAAAACAAATGCCGGCGTGGCACAAATGGCGGCGCGCCATAATTCGTTAGCTCGTTGTTTTTTCAACAGCTCAATGACCATCGGGTTATCACGCAGATATTCAGCACCAGGCAAACCGCCAGGCAATACGATCACATCGAACATCTCATGCGCGACATCTTCCAGCAAATGATCCGCGACCAGATGTACACCACGCGAAGCGACGACTTCGCGTTGTTTGTTGGGGTTAATTGATGCGACGGTGACTTTTATATTGCCGCGCACCAGCGTATCGATGCTGGTTACCGCTTCAATCTCTTCACAGCCAGGGGCAATAATAACCAGTGCTCTTTTGCTCATCATGTTCATCCTTATACGGTGACAAATTGTGATTCTAATGCTTTGATTTTTAGGTATAGCGCACGGTGTCGTGGTAGTTCAAGTCCGTTTTGTTCGGCTTGCTGCAATAGATAACCGGTAATGTAATCAATCTCAGTTCGGCGTCGATTGGCGAGATCTTGTTGCATGGATGAATAATTTTGCGCGGTGCGATCAACTACCTGCAAAACCAGCTTTCGCCATTCGTTGGCCGTTTTCGTCAGACCTTGTTGCAATAGTAATGGCTGTAATTCCAGACACAATTCGGTGATTTCATCCCGATGTTGTAACAGGATACCGTTTGGCTGATTATAAACAGCCGACAACGGGTTGATGACGGCATTGACGACCAGTTTTTGCCACTGCCGTTCCTGAATATGCTCGCTCCAGGCAGCATGCCCTAAGGCATCAGCCAATGGCGACACTAATGTTTGCCACTGTGCTCCGGTGGAATTAAGGGCACCCAGCCAGGTTTCGCCAAAGCCCGTGTGTTTAATATGGTAAGCATCGGTTTTCAGTGCACCACAACTGGTGACGCCAGCTAATAATGGGTTATGCGAAAAATGTTCGGTCAGCCATTCAGCGGTGCCCATACCGTTATGCAATAGTACAATCGGGCAAGATTCCGGCAGCAAACCGATCAGCGGTTGTAAGGCATTGGTGACTTGCCAGACTTTGGTGGTAACCAGTAAACAACCAATCTGCGCCAGATCCTGATAACCGATGCAATCAAGTTCGCAGATGTAAATTGAACCATCCAACTGTTCTAACCGCATAGGTTTAGCTGGTTGCCGGTGTGGCTGACGGGTATCCAGTTGGTTAACTTTCTGGCCGCTGCGTTGCAGGTGGGTAGCAAACAAAGAACCCACGGCGCCGGCGCCTAAAATGGTCCATTGCATAAACAGGTTAACTCGCTGTCAGATATAATAATTAATTGTACGATGTCGGCTATGAATTGGCAGCTTTATATCCATCGAACTTGAAGTTGCAACGTCGTTGACGGCGTTCATTCACCCCAATCACATAGCATCTCTATGCTCATGGGGATTCACTCACTTGTCGCCTTGCTGCAATTCCAATTACTTTGGATATCGCTGTAGATTACCTTCATTCAGATGCTGATTTCTGCTAGATTTAGCGCCAATTTGGAATGAGGAGAATTTACTATGCCGTCTTTTGACATTGTATCTGAAGTCGCGATGAACGAAGTTCAGAACGCAGTAGAAAACGCGAATCGCGAATTACAGACCCGTTTTGATTTTCGTGGCGTTGACGCCTCCTTTGAGCTGAACAAAGAAGAGATCAAAATGGCTGCCGATGCTGATTTCCAGCTGAAACAGATGATTGAAATCCTGCGTGATAAAATTGTGAAACGTGGTATGGATGTCAGCTGTCTGGATATCGGCGATATCGAACATTCTGGCCGCCGTTATTTTCAGGTCATCAAACTGAAACAGGGTATCGAAACGGATGTGGCGAAAAAGCTCATCAAAATCATCAAAGATGCCAAGATCAAAGTACAGACCGCGATCCAGGGCGATGAAGTTCGTGTAACCGGTAAAAAACGTGACGATCTGCAGGAAGCGATGGCGCTGGTGCGTCAGGCAGAGTTGGGGCAAGCGTTCCAGTTTACCAATTTCCGTGACTAACCTGCGTTAGCGCTGTTTCTGGCCTCCCGAGCGCATTTGCCTCCGGAGGCTTTATTTTTTGGAGTTGTCATGCCGCAAAAGCACTGGTATCAACAGCTGTTTACCCGCCGGATGCTGATCTGTGTTTTCACCGGGTTCAGCTCAGGTTTGCCGCTTTATCTGTTACTCAATCTGGTACCGGCCTGGCTGAAAACGGAACAGATTGATTTGAAAGCGATCGGGTTGTTATCGCTGGTGCAATTTCCTTATACATGGAAATTTATCTGGTCACCGCTGATCGATCGTTACCCCATTTTTAATTTAGGCCGTCGGCGTGGCTGGATGTTGTTATCACAGCTGGCGTTGATTATCGCCATTGCGTCACTGGGCTTTTTCTCGCCACAAACCTCACTGTGGACGATTGCGTATCTGGCTTTTGGCGTGGCCTTTTTCAGCGCCAGTCAGGATATTGTGCTGGATGCCTATCGTCGAGAGATCTTATCGGATCACGAGCTTGGGCTCGGCAATTCGGTGCATGTGAATGCCTACCGGATCGCCGGTTTGGTGCCCGGTTCGCTGTCGTTGATTCTGGCTGATCATCTGCCGTGGCATTGGGTATTCCCGATCACCGCATTGTTTATGTTGCCGGGCCTGATGCTGACATTGATGTGTAAAGAGCCGACCTCATCGCTGGTGCCGCGCACGTTACGGGAAGCGGTGATCGAACCATTTCATGAGTTTATTCAGCGACAAGGTGTGCAGAATGCTCTGCTCATTCTGGCATTTATCTTCCTGTATAAACTGGGCGATAGCATGGCGACGTCGCTGGCAACGCCGTTTTATCAGGACATCGGTTTTAGCAAAACCGAGATTGGTCTGATTGCCAAACATGCGGGGCTTTGGCCGAGTGTGATCGGCGGTATGCTGGGCGGGATCTGGATGTTGCTGCTTGGCATCAACCGTGCGCTTTGGTTGTTTGGCATCGTACAGATATTGGCAATTTTTGGCTTTTATTGGCTGGCTGGCGTCGGGCACGATCGTGTGGCACTGGGTTTTGCGATTGGTTTTGAGGCGTTTGGGGTCGGAATCGGCACTGCTGCTTTTATTGCTTTCATTGCCCGCACTACAGACCCTCGTTATACCGCTACCCAGTTTGCGTTATTTACCAGTCTGGCTGCCGTACCGCGCACTTTCTTTAATGCCAGCACTGGTTGGTTAGTCGAATTGATGGGCTGGCAAAACTTTTTCCTGCTTTGTGCCTTATTGGCGCTTCCGGGCATGTTGTTGTTGTTTAAAGTCGCACCATGGCAAAGCGAAAAAGCAGGGTAATAAAAAACCGGCAGGGTTCACCTAGCCGGTTTTTTTAAGCACTTATACCCTTTGTACTTGAAGTTGCAGCGTCGTTGACGGCGTTCTCTCACCCCAATCACATAGTTTATCTATGTTCATGGGGATTCGTTCATTTGTCGCCTTGCTGCAACTCCAATTACTTTGGGTATATAAGTATTATTTAGTCTAACCGTGTGACCTTGGTGATCACGATAGGGTTCGTTGGCACATCACTGGCCCGCAATTTTGGATCAACACTAGTGGGTTCATCCGCAATTTTTTCCAGCACATCTAAACCGGATACGACTGAACCAAACACGGTGTAACCAGGTTGCACGTTGGCGTCCAAAGAGGTGTTGTCGTTCAGATTAAAATAGAACTGACGCGTGGCACTATTCGGGTCACTCATTCGTGCCATTGCTAACGTTCCACGACGGTTAGACAAGCCATTGCTGGATTCGTTTTCTACCGGAGAGTGCGTTGGCAGTGGATCAAAACCAGCCGTATAACCACCCGCTTGCGCGACAAACCCAGGGATCACGCGATGGAACAGCGAGTTGTTGTAGCTACCGTCATCGACATAACTTAAAAAGTTAGCCACTGTTTTCGGTGCTTTTTCTGCTTCCAATTCGACAACAATTTTGCCGAGGTTGGTTTGCATTTCTACCCGCGGGCCACTTGCCCAGACTAAACCGGGTAATAAGGCCAGCAGCGCTAATTTACTCAACTTCATCATTAAAATTGACCTTTGATGGCACCACGGATCTGATTATCAGACAGCGCCTGAGCCATGATTTCAGACAGCTGTTCATTCAGCAGCACTTCCAGATCATGAATGTCCGGACGAGTCACGCTGTCCTGTGAAGAAGAACGGTTATATTCTTTGGTCAGAATGTTACCGTTGTTGGATACGGTCAGTTTAATGCGGCTTTTCGCATTGGCATTAAACATCACTCCTGGTTTGGTCAATGTCGCTTGTAGTTCCTCAACGACGACACCGATATTGATATTGGATTGGCTGCCACGAGCCAGACCCTGTTGCTGGAAACCATCTTGCAGACGCTCTGCCAGCATAACATGTGGTGATACCTGATTCGGGATCAAGGTCACAGGTGTATCAGGCAGGGCGATTTTAATGATCTGGCTACCCGGACGCTCATCCTGTCCATTAACA
>JAYSBB010000157.1:0-4683 GCA_041915645.1 Tolumonas sp. | reverse complement strand
GGGCAATTATGAACATATCTGCACGTCAATCTGCGCTGACAGGCATGATCTCAGACGCATTTGACAGTAACCGAGGCGTATTAGCTGCTGCTGCAACTGGGCTGAGTGATTTTATCAGCTCAAACGGTGGCGATGTCGATCGCATTTTCGGTGTAAGCGGTATTAACCCAGAATTGCTCGCCAACCCAACGTTGAGTCTGGATTTGGTCAATTACTGCCGAGTCATGGAGGAGGCCGCGCACTATTCTGGCGTGGATAACTTTGGTCTTTATTACGGTAAACAATTTAAACCGCAATCCCTTGGCTTGATCGGTTATATCGGGCTCAGTTCGCCGACATTAACCGACGCGCTACATAATATGGCAACGGACTTCCAGTGGCACCAGCACCATACATTGACTCAAATGGTCGATATTGGTGATTGTTGGCGTCTCGATTATCAAGTTCGTCATGGCGCGATCTTGTGTCGTCGACAGGATGCAGAATTAACCCTAGGCATGTTCTTAAACGTCATTCGTTATGCTTTAGGAAAAAATTGGGCACCGCGTGCGGTGCATTTTGAACATCCTCGACCAGAACAATGGCACGAACACAGTAAAGTCTTTGATGCGCCGGTTTGGTTTGAACAGCCTTACAACTCATTGATTATTCCTAAGGCTGATTTGTTGCGCTGCTCAATGCCGGAAAGTGATACTGCATTGTTAATGGTGTTACGACAGACCATTCGACAATTAAATCGGACGACGGACAATCAAGACCTTATCGATCAAACCCGTACTCAAGTGCGCTTGCAGATGATGCATGGCGAACCCAATTTAGATGATGTTGCAGCAAAAATGGGGCTATCAACATGGTCTTTGCAACGGAACTTGAAAAGAGAGGGCATCAGTTTTTCAACCTTGGTCGACAAACTTCGCTGTGAAATGGCCACGCGTTATATGCAACAAAATCAGCTCTCAATATCAGATATGGCGTTATTGCTAGGGTATTCCGAAGTAAGTGCATTTTCTCGTGCATTCCGCCGCTGGTTTAATATCAGCCCACGTCAATGGCGAAAAAGCCCAATTTAATTAGCTCTATTCTCCCAATCAAAAGGCCACACATACGCTGTGTGGCGTCATGTTTGCTCTCTCATTTCCTGAATATCGTCATCGTGTTGTTCGGAGTGTCTGTGTAACTGCGCGGTTGTTTTTATCATTTGCTAAAAAACAGGTAATGACTCAGGAATAAGAGATCAAAAAATAATCTTGCAATACTGTATATAAATACAGTAGATTATCTCTGTCGTCAGAAATGCTTATTTAAGCATCAATTTTATCAACAGACATCGGTCAGCAGGAGCGCATTATGAGTGTTTTTGTGAATGGTTTTTATGTAGGACATGAAGTGTACCCAGGCGTGTTTGCAGAAGAACGTGTAGGGCAACAATGGATGATCCGCATTCAGGATGCGAAAGGCTGGCCATGTCGTGTAGGCGAAGTAAAAATTGAGTCTACCGGTGGTGAGTTTTTGGCGAGTGATTGCTTAGGTAGTATTAAAGGGCGCGCATCGAATATGCGCACCGCTGTTCGTTATTTGCTGAATTAATTTTTCATGCAACAGGCTTTAGGCGCTGGAGTGAGAGAATACTTACTCTTCGGCGTCTGAGGCCAGATACCAGTAGCCTTGGTTGAACCAGTGACAAATCCAATCAACCAGAACTGGATTATCCAGATAAGGTTGCAGGTTATCTAAGGTCAATACGGTGCTGTTACACATCAAATGCGCTAATTCTTGCCCGCCTTCCGGGATTTGCATTTTTTCGCCGTTGACGAAACAAACGTCAGGCAGGGCGCGGAAATACAGACAACGTAACCCACCCAAACGATAAAGTTCATCTTCCGCTTCGAGCGCAGGGATCAGCTCGTCAGGGATCAAATCCCATTCATCGGATGTCAGAATATTAAGTTCATGTTTTGCCTGGCTTAATTGTGTACCCAGCCATGCTGAAAACAGTTTCTCATCTTGTAACAGCGATTGCATTAACATGCGAATATCATTCACATCTTTGGCAGGCACTAAACCAGGCTCAGTTGTCAGTTCACGATCCGGGTCGGCATAACGCAATTGGCCGGCATCTTCCTGTAACAAGAAATCTGCAAAGGATGAAAACAGATCTTGTTGATTGGGAGCACGATAACCAATCGAATAGCTCATCGCTTCGGTAACGGCATAACCATCGTGCGGGAATCCTGGGGGAATATATAAAATGTCGCCAGACTGTAACTCAACATCAATGATTGGTTCAAATGGGTTTACATGCAGCAGACCCGGTGTTGCGACAAATTGTTCGGCCGGTGTATTGCTGCCTACTCGCCAGCGGCGGCTGCCACTACCCTGAATGATAAATACATCATATTGATCAATATGAGGTCCAACACCACCACCAGGGACGGAGTAGGAAATCATCACATCATCGATACGCCAATTGGGTAAACCACGGAACGGGGTGATTAAATCGGCAACGGGTTTGATCCAGTGATCAGTCGCCTGAACGAGCAGGGCCCAATGACTTTCACCCAGTTGGCTATAATCTTCAAATGGACCATGTTGAGCTTTCCATTTGCCATCAGCAAAAGTAACCAAACGGCTTTCTACTTGTTCTTCAGTCGCTAACCCTGCCAGTTCATCCGGCGTAATAGGATCTACGAAAGGGGCATATGCGCCTCGTAATACGGTTGGCTTTTTTTGCCAGTAGTCACGCATAAATGCGGCTAAATCAATAGTCAACTTATTCAAATTACACCTGTGGAGTATAAAAAAGAGCGGGGATAAATCCCCGCGCTGTAGATAGGTTATTTACTGCGGGCTTGTTTTACGCTGTCTTCCAGCATTTCCAGCGATTGCGGGGCACCGCGTAATAATTGGTCACCAATGATGAACGCTGGTGTTCCAGTGATATTTAATGTCTGAGC
The DNA here is from genome assembly GCA_041915645.1 of Tolumonas sp. Taxonomy (GTDB): domain Bacteria; phylum Pseudomonadota; class Gammaproteobacteria; order Enterobacterales; family Aeromonadaceae; genus Tolumonas. The sequence goes on along the minus strand of JAYSBB010000157.1, from coordinate 1,729 downwards.
CATGGCATGGTTCATTGCAATCTTTTTATCAATTGCAGGGTCATTGGCTTTGACTGAAATTTTGCTCCAATCCAAACCTAAGGATTTAGCGATGCTGACGACATCATCATTGGTTTTGAGTGCGCCTTGGTGTGCCATCAGCGCATTATGAAAAGCTTCATATTTTGCTGGGTACAGTGCATTTACTGCCAAAGCGGCTTTTGATGCATAGACGGAAGTGTCGCTCAGAATAGGAAATTCTTTATAGATATAACGAATTTCTTTGTCTTTTTTCAGCAATTCCTGAACCAATGGCGCTGAACGTTTACAGTAACCGCAGTTATAGTCGACGAATTCAACAATAGTCAAACTACCCTGAGGATTACCAGCAACAGGATCATCCGCTTGTTTAAAGATCTGATTGGCATGTTGTTTCAGCAACTCTTTATCAGTGTCTGCTTGCTGAGTTTCTTGTTTTGCCCGCAGTGCATTCGACATCTCAATCAGGATTTCAGGGTGAGAAACCAAATATTGATGCACAACTTTTTCAATGTTGGCTTGTTCTGTCGGGCTCATTTCAGCGGCTACTGAACTGAAGGTCAGCATTCCACCTAACAGTGCCGTGACCAGTGTTGTTAATTTCATGTGATGTTCCTTAATTATTTAACACGCATGCCAGGCTGTGCGCCTTCGTGCGGTTCGAGAACAAACAGGTCTTTTCCACCAGGGCCTGCTGCCAGAACCATTCCTTCTGACATACCAAAACGCATCTTGCGTGGTGCCAGATTTGCGACCATCACTGTCAATTTGCCTTCCAATTGTTCAGGAGAATACGCGGATTTAATGCCGGCGAATACTTGGCGAGTTTCACCGCCCAGATCCAGCTGTAGACGCAGTAGTTTATCGGCTTCTGGTACAGCTTCTGCTTTTTTAATCAGCGCAACACGTAGATCAAGTTTAGCAAAATCATCGTAAGAAATTTCTGCTGCAATCGGTTCATCAGCTAATGGGCCTGTCGCCTTTGGCGCTGCCGTTTGTTGTTCTTCTTTTGATGCTTCTACCATCGCGGTAACTTTAGCCGGATCAATGCGGTTAAACAGCGCTTTGAACGGTGCAACTGAATGTGCCAGCAGTGGTTGTTCAATATCAGCCCAGTTTAAAGTCACATTCAGGAATGCTTCAGCACGGGCAGCCAGTTCCGGCATGACCGGTTTCAGGTAAGTCATCAGTACACGGAACAAATTCAGTGTTGTAGAGCAAACGGCCGACAGTTCAGCTTCCTGACCTTCCTGTTTAGCAATCACCCATGGCGCTTTTTCATCCACATAGCGGTTAGCTTCATCAGCTAATGCCATGATTTCACGAATGGCGCGGCTGAATTCGCGATTTTCATACGCTTCGGCAATTCGTTCACTGGCGGAAGTAAAGGTAGCATACAGTGCTGGTTCTGACAGAGTGTCAGCCAGTTTGCCATCTAAACGTTTAGTCACAAAGCCAGCGGTACGAGACGCCAGATTAACCAGTTTATTAACCACATCGCTGTTTACACGCGCCACGAAATCATCAAGGTTCAGGTCCAGATCATCGATGCGATTATTCAGTTTTGCCGCGTAGTAGTAACGCAGACATTCCGGATCCAGATGTTGCAGATAAGTGGACGCTTTAATGAAGGTGCCGCGAGATTTAGACATCTTCGCGCCGTTTACGGTTACATAACCGTGCACGAAAACGTTACTTGGTTTACGGAAAC
>JAYSBB010000156.1:0-4707 GCA_041915645.1 Tolumonas sp. | reverse complement strand
CCGCTTCGGTAAGATTGTGCCGGGACATCAATAACCGTTGTACAAGATCTCGCATGGCTACACCGATCCAGCTCTTCCTGTGGAGGAATTGCTCTGGCGACCATTTCTGATATTAATGACTCGCTGGTCTGTGTTTACTGGGTAGTGAGGCACAGAGTAATAATATGGTTGATATTCAAAGTGATTATTCTGATTGACCTTCAGTCGTTCATTAGTTCAGTAATGGAGATTTTCAGTTCATGTACGATATAGAACGGGTGATGGCGTAAATGCATTGTGGATCAGTACTGCATTTTCTACCAACGTGTGTAATATTCACAAAACCGACTGTATAGATAAGTCTGTACCTGATTTTCTCTGCGGATACGTATTCTTGCCAGAGCGTAATATGGTCGTTTTAACTCATAAAGCACTGAGCGAAATCAGGCATGACGGGTGATTTATTATGGAACTGTTGTTGATTGAGCAGTAGCTCTGATATAAGTGGGAAAATTAGTTATTGATGTTCTCTTTTTACCATATTCACTTTTTGTCACATGCAGTGCATCACTTACTAATATATTCGTATCTATAGAAATTTTTGAGGTAAACCATGGATTTATTCATATTTGCAATTGGTGGTAATGCGGGTAAGTCGAACATCGAAGTGCATGATATTCAGTTTGTTGTTGCAGAAAAACCTGAGGATGCCTGGCCAAAATTACGAGAGAATTGGTTTGGTGATAAGGATAAAATTCATATTGATGGCTATGCTCGTTTACATTGGGCTGATGGTTACAAAATCAGTATCTCAAAAAATCCGCAAATGCCGCCATCTGCAAAGAAATTGTACTTCGTAAATGTAGGTGCATATAACCATACAGAGTTGGCTGAGCTGCATGCATTTGATTTTTTTGTTGCTGATAATGCTGCCGAAGCCAAAGAAAAAGCATTAAGAAGTTTATTATCTGGTGAAGATCAGCAACATAAGGATAACCTGAAAGATGTTGATGATTGCAAGGTACTGAGTCAGATTGATGAGTACTACATTCATCTTGAACCACAAAAGAAAGGAAATAAATTTATACCTGAATGGCAAGGTTATCAACCAATAGGTATATCTTGAAAATATTATGCTTGGCATCGTATCCTTTCTGACACATGCAAAAATTGTTCACAAATTAAAAATTCAGGTGAATTTATTTTTCAAACAAGGTGGGGGAGGGGCTATTAACACTAAAAACATAAGCTGCGTGTTCGTTGGTCAATTTTAAAAAGTTATATCCGAGCCTAGATAAGTAAATATTACAGCAGTTTATATAAATGTAGCCGATCAATTAGTAATTCGACTTTAGGAGGGGAGGGAATACGTTTATGTGATATTGAATCAGCGTTATAGTTTTTCAGTGTACCGATCCGGAGGTGCTCATCTGATCTAAACAAAATAATTGGAAGGGGAGCTGCAATTTGCTTTACGCTAGAACTCTGTTTTTCGGGGTGTTTTGATTGTGTAAGCCGAGCCATCGGTTGAACTTTTATTGGTCGGCGAATACGTAATTCTGCAGAGTCAGAAACGGCCATTACTATTTCAATTTCTTGTTCTACCGCATCTTGCCATGCATCAAAATCTTCTGCATTCAGAAACTGGCGTCCTGGATTATGTTTGCTATTTTTCAGACGTTGAATAATTTCATTTTTAGTTACCTTCTGAATATATTGCTTATTTGCCCAAAAAAAGCGAACTGAATAGAAAGACTCATCAGATATAAATATTTTTCGATACACTTGCAGCGTCATCAGGCCTGGCATCATGTCGTGTAATTCAGTAAACCGTGATTCAGCTGGTATAGATTGAGCTTGTTGTTCAAAGAGATTTTTTAATTTATTGATCTCCAGCGCTAATTCATGAAGCAATGAGCGTATCTCGGTCCGTTCAAAAACCAGGACTCCTGGAAGACGTGATGGATGGCGCGTAGATATATCGGCGTTTTCTTGCATCCAAAAATGGGAATAAGCCTTACAGGCTAATGATAACGCCTGTTTATGATCGCAAATGGTGTGAACAGGAATGTAAGATGGGTGAGGCTGGTTTTCTTGTTCCCGAAGAATATCGGGTAGAGAAAATATTCTTGTATCACATAGCGGAATTAGCCGTAGAGTGTCGATAAAAGAGCTGGTTACTTGTTGTAATTGATCAAAATAATGACGTAATAGAAAGCGGGAATAACCCGAGTTTTCACTAGATTTCATTGTTATCATCACTCTCTTAATATTATATTGTTACATCATACCAAAAGAATAATAAGGAAAGGAGTCGTTATTTTTACTACAGACGTTTTTAATGTGAAGTTTAGTAGTGTCTGTTTAAGTTGGTCGGAGAGCCTTTTTTTATTGCCTTATAGGTATGATGTAACAATATTTGATTCGATTAAGTCATAACTATTTAAGACTGCATGATGGAACCCCCGAAATAATCAAAAAAAGCCACCTGTGATCAGATGGCTTTAGATAGTGTTTTAGTGAATTACCACGCGTAATTGACTTTCAGCATGGCACTACGCTCTGCACCATAGAAGCAAGCGTAATCGCTCGCACATGATGAAACATATTTCTTATCGAATATGTTGTTCACTGTCAGCTGAACTTTTGCCCCTTTAAGACTATTTGACGCTGTGCCTAGGTCATAGTTGAGAGACGCATCGTATAGGCCGTAAGCAGGTGTTTTCGTCGTATTAGCACGATTATACGTGGTACCTACATAACGCCAGCCAGCCCCAGCGGTCAAACCATTCGTAAATTCATACGTATTCCAGAGAGATCCCGAATGTTCTGGAATCCACTGCGGAGCTAAGCCAACGTTGCTTGCTGTCTCATCTTTCAAAATTTCGGCGTCGGTATAAGCATAGGCGGTAGTAACTTTCCAAGCACCTGTCAGCTGCAGATTAGTTTCCAGTTCGAAGCCTTTTGAACCGACCTCACCAGTTTGCTGGTAGCTATAGGAGCTGGTGTCATAAGACGCAACATTCTGTTGTTTGAGATCATAAACTGCAGCAGTTACAGAAGAACGACTACCATGAGGCTGATATTTCACACCGACTTCGGTCTGTTTCGCGGTGGTAGGCTTCATAATCTTGCCATCAGCACCTTTGTAAGTGATTGGTTCGAATGAGGTGCTATAACTGATGTAAGGAGATAGGCCATTATCAAACGCATAAAGTATGCCTGCACGTCCCGTAGCTTTATGAATTTGCGTTGAATCAGAAGAAGAATAGAGATAATCATCTAAATCCAGATCTGCCCAGTCGTTACGCCCAGAAATGACAAAGTTCCAGCGATCAAGTGCGATTTGATCTTGCAGATAGATGCCTGTTTGTTTACGGCTCTGTTTTTCATTCGCAGTGCTTTTTAGATCGATGTTTCTGGTGTCGATACCATAGGTTGGATTAGTCCAGTCAATGTTTAAATCACCATCGCTGTTGTAATCTGTCCAATCGGTCTCACGGAAAGTGAAAGTTTTGTAATCGACACCCGCCAAGACGGTATGCTCTGTCGCACCTGTAGCGAATTTGTATTCAGCTTGGTTATCAATACCAAATGTCTTCGCTTTCTGATCGAACTTCTGAGCCCAGCGACTCATCACATCATAAGAAGAAGTCGCCCAGTAGTCGTAAATCAGAGTCTGTGTATCTTGTTGTAAATCGGTGAAACGTAAATTCTGCCGTAATGTCAGTGCATTATTTACGCTATGCTCAAAAGCATAGCCTGCAGATTTCTGGTTACGTGAAGCTTGCTCCCAGTTGGGGTCACTCATAAAGAAATCTGTTGGAATAGATCCATTAGGATTGGATTTTACCGTTCCTTGGGAGGGCAGGAAGTTACGATATCCAGCGGAAGGATCTTTCTGAAAACTCGCTAATAATGTCAGTGTAGTTGCATCTGTTGGTTTGAAAGTTAATGAAGGTGCAATTGCATAACGCTCTTCTTCGACATAATTTTCCTGACCATCTTTTGCACGCGTGATACCGCTGATCCGGAATAATACTTTGCCATCATCGGTTGCTGCTCCCCCAAAATCGAAAGCAGCTTCACGCTGATTGTCTGTGCCATAACCGACCTCAACCGTATGAACCGATTCCTCCGTCGGGCGTTTACTGGTCATGCTTATCAACCCACCAGGATTGGATTGACCATATAATACCGATGCCGGGCCGTGAATTAATTCAACGCGATCTAACAGCCATGGATCAATCTGCGGAGATAAATTTTGCCCACTAGAGCCAGAAGCAAAGCTGATTCCATCCAGATATTGCGGCAAGTAAGAATTCATCCCACGCGCCATGACCTCATCGTTACGGTTTGAAGTGCCGCGATAGTTGGTTACAACACCTGCCGAATAAGCCAGTGAGTCAGCGACAGAACTCACACCTTTTTCTTCGATATCTTCACTAGTGACCACACTGACCGACTGAGGTGTTTTATTCAGCGGAGTTGCTGTTTTAGTGCCTGTTGTACTGACCTTCCGTGAAACCGGCACACCGTTTTCTACTTCTGAATTTGCTTCCACATTCACTGTGTTCAGCTCAACAGCATCGTGACTACCGGCCATTGCGATTGAAGGAGCTATACAGGTAATTCCGGCCAGCAAAATTGCTTGTGTGATGGCATTTGGCTTCATACCGGGAGATGTTATTCCTTTCTTGTTTTGACTGAACATTCTTCATCCTTTTG
>JAYSBB010000155.1:0-4811 GCA_041915645.1 Tolumonas sp. | reverse complement strand
GATCACCCGGAAATTATCTTTGCCCGCGTGACAGCCGAACAAAAAATGCATGTAGTTAAAGCACTAAAACGCAAAAAAGAGATCGTCGCGGTGACGGGAGATGGAGTGAATGATGCACCCGCGTTGAAGATTGCAGATATTGGTGTCGCGATGGGACTTAGCGGAACTGATGTCGCGAAGGAGTCAGCAGATCTGATTTTACTGGATGACAATTTTGCCAGTATCGTCAATGCCATTGAGGAGGGGCGAACGGTTTTTGAAAATATCCGTAAATTCATGACCTATATTCTGACCTCTAATATTCCGGAGCTGATCCCATACATTGCTTTTGTTGTTTTTAAAATACCGCTACCACTTACTATTATTCAAATTCTGGCCGTTGATTTAGGCACGGATATGCTCCCGGCGTTAGCGTTGGGGGCAGAGCCTTCGGATAAAAAATTGATGCAACAACCACCCCGGCCAGCGAAAGAACGGCTATTGTCTACCGGGTTGATCTTACGAGCTTATCTGTGGCTGGGCATGTTAGAGGCCGTTGCCTCACTTCTGGTTTTTTTCTATGTGCTGTCTCAGTTTGGATGGCAATATGGCATGGCGTTTGATAAAGCTGACCCTATTTATCAGCAGGCAACCACTGCGTGTCTGGCGGCGATTGTGATGGCTCAAATGGTAAATTTATTTGTTTGCCGACATCCGTTAAATACCATGTTGCCTTTAAAATTAAAGGGGAATCCGCTACTCCTGCCGGGGCTTGCTGCTGAGGGTATTTTGATCCTGCTGGTGGTTTATACTCCCTGGGGAAATGCATTGTTTGGTACACAGCCTCTGGCAGGGTCTGTATGGGGGGTGATGTTTGTGCTGGCCGTCTTGATGGGGTTGCTGGAGGAAGGACGGAAGTGGTTAATTCGGCACAGATTTTTACTTACGTAAGTGAAGACTCAAATAAAAAGGCTTGGATTTATATGAATCTTATGTATTATGTAGGCTCATTGACGTGAGCCTCACGTGGAGCTTTCTGTTATTGAGTAGCTCTTTTTAGCCCGGGCCATCCGGGCATTTTTACTTAGAGCGGAGGCGTTACTTCCAGCAACTGTCCGTTCACATCTCTCCGGTAGTAATGACCGTCACGTGTGTAATAGCGAATTCCGTTTACATCAACAACATTCAGCCCTGAACTCAACGTTGTGGTCGTTGTCGTAGAGACCGCGGGGGTGTTATTTACTATGGTGACATTTGTTGGCTGTGCAACCTGCTCATAACGGCTGCCGTGCATCATGTACCAGAGATTATCGAGTACAAAATAAGTTACGCCAGCCGCTACAACCGTTTTATAACCGGGAGGCATCACATCATAAAACTGAGGTCTGGGACCACCGAATCCGGGTCCATCGTGAGGACCGTCGAACCCTCTTGCATAAGCAGAAGAAAGTGGAAGGAGCAAACTGCCGACCAGCACTAATGCTATTTGATTTCGCTTCATAGTTAACCTCTGAGCTGATTCTTCGGACGCAGTTTAACCAGTTGAATTGTAAGCGTGTGTTAGTTTTGTAATGGGAAAAGAAAATGCAGCATTTTCTGAGGTGTGAAAACAGACAGAGGCTGTCATTGTTTGCAGGAGGCTTTTTAACAGAATGCTGTATCTGGCCGCGTATACTGATGTTTCTCAATAATTCAGTACATTTAACGGAGTCATACTATGCCACCTGTTGCACGAGTGGGGGATATGCACGCATGTCCGATGAAAGGCCACTCAGTAAATTCTATTGTCACCGGTTCATCTGATGTATTGATTAATGGTATGCCTGCCGCCACCGTCGGTTCAGGTACTGCTTGTGGTGCATCAGTTGCAGCAGGTAGCAGCACGGTTACCATTAACGGTAAGCCTGCTGCGGTATTGGGTTCTGCAACAACGCATGGCGGTGTTATTGTTTCCGCATCTGGCAATGTATTGGTTGGTTGAGAACGACAGCCTCTGGTTAGATGCTTGCCGTTCTCAATTATTAAACTGGTTTGCGGCTGACATCAGGCCGCAGCTAAAGCTGCCGGAAATAATACGTTATTTTCCAGATGGATATGGGCCATCAGGTCCTCTTTTAGTTGGGTAAGACCGGTATATAACGCTCTCCAGGTCACACAGGCAAATGGTGGCGGTACAATACCATCTGTTAGCTGGTCAATAACTTCCAGGCTATTACCGTGTTCTTCGTGTTCATGCTGCATCACGGCGATTGGCCCTTGGGCGAATGTATAATTGCCAGATTTTAGCAATGGGAAGAGAATCTGCTCTTCTTTTTGCATGTGGTTTTCGAGTTCTTGCAGCATAAATTCAAGATGCTGTGATAACCCTGTCGGACAATCGGAGCGATCCCCATGTACATGTTCAACGCGTTTTGCCAAGCGAACCAGTTCGGGTAACTGAATGCGGTGGATGTCGTGATAACGGCTTAATATATGATCAATCAGGTCTGATGGTTCGCTTAAGCGCCAGTCTTTAGATTCAGACTGTAACTGAGAGACTTCGTTAAGGTCAGCGATGATCTGATCCGCAGTAAAATTTCTGTCAGCGATAGCATCTGCCAGACTTTTCTTACCACCACAGCAAAAATCGAGTTTGTATTTATGGAATACCCGTGTTGCGCCGGGAATGTCACATGCAAGCTGCGCCAGTGTTTGTTCTAAATAGTTCATAGTGTTACTCCGTACCAGAAATAGTATTGCTTACTCTGTAATAGCACGGAATATGCCAATCATTAACCGATTGATATATATGAGAAAATTAAATTTAATGGTAAAAATAACCATATGCATGTATGGTTAATAAAACCATTCGGGTTATTTTCACCATGATAACTAATGCGTTAATACGGGATTTAACGACAGAATTTCCAAGAGCTGTGCGCCAGGATCGTTTAGTCGTGACGATCCGCCAGTTTCTGAAATGTGGTGCTGTAGGGTTACTGCGGCTGGATGGCGATTTTCTCAGTCCGGTGGCTGTTTCTGGGCTGGCGCAAGAAACGTTGGGGCGCCGGTTCGAAATCAATAGACATCCGCGGCTGGCTGCCATTTTGTCACAGCGCGAAATTGTGCATTTTGAACCTGGCAACCGATTACCCGATCCCTATGACGGGTTATTGGAATCGAAGGTTGGGGAGCCCTTACCAGTCCATGATTGCATGGGGATCGCACTCTATCCTGATGGACAATGCTGGGGTGTATTGACGCTCGATTCAGTGGAAGGTGGTGTTTTTGATAGCCGGGTTAAATCATCGCTAGTTGAACTGGCTCACTGCTGCGAAGCGGTGATTAGAATGAGTCGCCTGGAAGATGAAATAAGAGCTTTGCATCTTGCGTTCAGACACCCGAATGAAACCGAGCAGATTGTGGCCCGGGATGACGACGAAATTATTGGTCGCAGTCCGGTGTTGCTGAAGCTGTTACATGAATTGGATATTGTTGCAGCCTCTGATTTACCCGTGTTGCTAATGGGAGAAACGGGTGTTGGGAAAGAGTTATTAGCTCGCCGTATCCATCGCAAATCAGATCGTCGCAATGCACCCATGATCCATGTTAATTGTGCGGCGTTACCGGAATCGCTGGTGGAAAGCGAATTGTTTGGTCATGTTAAAGGCGCATTTTCGGGGGCTGTCAACGACAGGGCCGGGCGATTCGAAGCAGCTAATGGCGGTGTGATTTTTCTCGATGAAGTAGGTGAATTACCTCTCTCCGTTCAGGCTAAGTTATTACGAACCCTGCAAAATGGTGAAATTCAGCGCTTGGGGTCAGATAAACCCTTAAAAGTGGATGTCAGAGTCATTGCTGCGACCAATCGGGAATTGGCTACTCAGGTTAAAAACGGCGAATTCAGAGCTGATCTATATCACCGGTTATCAGTTTATCCCGTTCCTATTCCGCCACTTCGCGAGCGGGGAAATGATATTTTATTGCTGGCCGGGTATTTTCTGGAGCTTAACCGTTCCCGCTTAGGCTTCCGAAGCTTACGCCTGTCATCACAGGCGGAGCAGGCTTTGTTGGCTTATCCATGGCCTGGGAATATTCGGGAACTGGAGCATGTTATCAGCAGGGCGGCCATTCGGGCTGTGAGTCATGGCGCCATTCGGACTGAAATTGTGACGCTCGATCCTTCTCATTTTGATCTCGATATTGCACTGTCAGTGTCTGAGGTTCGCACAGAAAATATACCGGTGGAGTGGGCGGCTGATAAAACGCGTGTTTTGCCGATGAAGCTGGCGGTCGATAATTATCAGCGTCAGTTGATCAAGCAATCAGTGGATATATGTAAAGGCAACTGGGCTGAAGTGGCGCGCAGATTAGAGCTGGATCCGAGTAATTTGCACAAACTGGCGAAACGCCTGGGTCTTAAATAGTCAGGTCGCAGTAACTTAGGTTCAAATAATCGGTATTAAAAAGGGTAAACAGCAATGTTGTTTACCCTTTGTCCTATGAGCTCAAGGTTCTCAGCCTCAAATCCAGAGACGCCAATAATCATACTGCCTTGACCTGACTGCAGATCAACTAGATTTTCCGTTGATCGATCTATGATAAATAACTAACACATTGTTTTTATGGTTATTTTTAATTTTTTCCTGCTGTGAACACTCGAAACAAAGAAAAACAGCAAAATATAACTTGCTTTTAAAATGCATATTTAACTATGATTTAAATGATGTATATGAAATGCACATTAAGGGCGAGACAATGACTTTACATGTTAAGAACAATATCTACTGGGTTGGCAAACAGGATTGGGAACTGCGCGAGTTTCATGGCAGTGAGTATTCCACGCACAAAGG
>JAYSBB010000154.1:0-4854 GCA_041915645.1 Tolumonas sp. | reverse complement strand
AGTGGTTTGGCTCGTTTTGTTAGCTGGTACAGAACCTTTTATTCTCAGTGATCTCTCTTTTGCAGCAAAGGTTTTAGTTGCATCGCCAACTGGCTGGTGGTTTGTTGCCAGCCGGTACGCAGTTCACGCACTAGTGCTGGGTAGCCATCCGCTGGCAATGGGTATTGCTGCTGGAATTGTCCGCTGTATTGCTGTTTTCCTGTCATTAACGTCCATTCACCGCTGATCACCGCATGCCCATCGGCTTTGCCGTGAAAACCACGTACCTTGATTTGTAACTGAGCAATGTTTTGCATCGATGTTTGACCGTTTTGCCATTGCCAGTCCGGTAACTGGGTTCTTAAATTCTGCAACAAAGCGCGAGTTAACTGTTTGTCCAATGCTTCTGCCCAGCGATGCTGAGTCGCAGTGGTGAGCTGGACATCATCTTGTTGATACACAATACCAATGCTGTTCAGATAATCAGCGAGTTCAACATCACTGACCGCCACCACCGGTTGCTGACTCGGTGTTTGAACATGGTTCTGCGCATCAGGCAGGGCAATAGCGTAATACTGCGGTGTCGAAGAGCTACTGCTACAAGCGGATAAACCAAAAAATAAGAGGCCAATAAATAAAGAGCGCAGCATCATTTGGCTTTCCTTGGTTCAGGGTCAGTGGTGGTATCGGGCTGGAATAGCAACGCATTTGGTTTTTCATTCAGTGTTCGAGCCATGGGCTGCACTTCTCGTAATACCCGATTCAGCGATTGAATGGAACGGTTCATTTCACCGTATGCCGGTGAGTTAGCGGATAATCCTTGCAACGTTTGCTGCATTTCCGCCAACGTTTTTTTCAGCTCGGCAGGGAGTTGCTGGCTACTTTGCTGATTGGCGATCTTATCCATACTGGCGCTGACTTTTCTGACATTGGCCATCGCGGCTTCGGTTTCGGTCAGCATGGTTTGCGCGCGTGTGAGCACATTTTCAATATCCAGCTGATTCAGTTTATTCAGTAACTGAACTACCTGCTGTTCAATCCGTGCTAAGCCACCGGGTGCGGTTGGCAAGGTTGGGTATTTGGCCAGCATTCCTAACCCGACCGTTTTGGGTAGATCCGGATAAAAGTTGAGATCCACATATAACGCGCCGGTCAATAAATTTCCGGAACGTAGCGAGGCGCGTAGTCCCTGTTTGACGGCGGTGGCAAATTCATTCTCCCAGTTCGGTAGTTGATCTTTATCTATATCCGGACGAATGCGACCGGGTTCGATGCGGATCAGCACAGGGATCTGACGCGAACGGGCAGTCAATAAGTCATTACCCGGGGCCGAAAATGGCACGGCCAGTACGCTGCCGACTTGAATACCGCGGTATTCGACCGGAGCTCCTGGATTGAGGCCACGTACCGACTCATCGAACAGCAAAATGTAGTCCACTTTATCCTGATAACGACGAATGGTACTGCTGTCTTCATCGGCATATAAGCTGTAGGAACGATAGGTCTTGACCGGATCACCCAGCTCCCAGCCAGGTGGAACACTGAAACTGACACCGCCGGATAAAATGGTTTCCAGCGTGCCGGTTTTCACTTTGATACCATCGGTGGCGGCTTGCAATTGGATGCCACGATTGAGCCAGAATCGGGTATTGGTGGTCACTAGCGCATCGTATGGTGCTTGAATGAACAGCTGATAACTCATCTGACGAGTGTCAGATTTGAATTCAGCCTGCTCAACCCGGCCCACGGTAAAGCCGCGGTACAGAACCGGGTCGCCGATAGCGAGGGCGCTGTCTTGTTCACTACTGAGTTCGATGCGTAAACCAGGCGCATTTGTAGGAGTGACCGGTGGCGTATCCAGTACGGTAAACTCCACTTTATGTTCTTTGCTTTTACCTGGTTGCAATTCCAAATAAGAGCCGGAAAGTAGTGTGTTAAGGCCGGAAATACCGCTTTTGCCCACGCGGGGTTTAACCACCCAGAAACGGGTGTCTTGCCGCAACAAAGGTTCGGCTTCGACATTCATACGTGCCGTAACGATGACATGCTTGAGATCGTCACCCAAACGTACAGTCTGCACTTTCCCGATTTCCACGCTGCGGGCTTTGATTGGGGTTTTGCCCGGCTCAATGCCTTCGGCATTGTCCAGTTCCAGCGTGATCAGCGGGCCTTGATTGTGCAACGTGGTGACTACCATCCACAAACCGATGCTGGCGGCAACGATAGGGATCAGCCAGATCGGTGACAGGCGTTGGAGTTTTTTGATTCTGGCGTGATTATTCGACACGGTCTTGTTCACCCTCTGTTCCTTGTTGAGCCGCGACACTCGAGGTTGGTTCATTGTCCCACAATAATCGTGGGTCAAAACTCATGGCAGACAGCATGGTCAATACTACCACACCGGCAAATGCTAAAGCGGCCGACCCTGGATACACCGACATCAGTTTACCCATACGGATCAGCGCAACTAATATGGCGACAACAAACACGTCGACCATTGACCAGCGGCCGATAAATTCGGTCAACCGATACAGGCGAGTGCGACCGCGCCGATGATGCGGGCGATGTGTATGAACGCTCCAGCATAACCAGGCAATCGCCAGCATTTTCACCATCGGCACTAATACACTGGCAATAAATATTACCAAAGCGACCGGATAAGAACCCATATTCCACAATAACACTACACCGCCAAGAATGGTGGAATAGGTTTGTTGACCCAGGCTTTCGGTGACCATGATGGGCAGGATATTGGCCGGAATATAGAGGATCATGGCGGTAAATAACAAGGCCAGTGTCCACTCTAAACTATGCGGTTTGCGGGCGTGTAAGACGCTTTGACAACGTGGACAACGGTGTGTTTTCAGTGAGACCAGTCCGTGGCAGGTATGACATAGGGTCAGATTTTGCTCAATGGCTCTACCGCTCGGCTGTGGGGCGTTACGCAGGTGGATCGGACCACTTTGCTGCCACCATAACCAGTCGCGATCGATAACACTAAAGGCTTTTAACATCGATAATGAAAACAGCGCATATGCCCAGAAACTGTAGCCCAATTCGATATCTGCCAATGAAGCAATTTTAATCAGACTCACTAAGACACCAATCAGGAATACTTCCACCATACACCAGGGGATGAGGCGGAATAACCATAACGTATAGCGTTTACGTAAACGTTTACCGCGCCATTGACCCAGACGCGAATAAATCAGACAAATCAATAACAAGCAAATTGCCGGCAGGATCTGCATAAACAAATAGACCATCAGAGCCAGCGCCGGATGCTGTTCTTCCAGCAAGGTAGTTGCAGTTTGATACAGCGTCATATCCTGATGTATGCCTTTAACGGCCATACCGAGAAAAGGAAACAGATTACTGCACAACAACATGATCAGGGCGGCAATGCTGTAGATCAGTGGTTGCAAACGGGCTTCGACAGGCAGTGAGCTTAATTTATGCTCGCAACGGGGGCAGACGGCTTGTTCTCCCGGTTGTAATGGCGGCACTAACATCAGCCAGTCACATTCATGGCAAGCGGTATATTGCACGGGCGAGGGAACATAGGTGCTGCGACGGCGGCGCTTCATCGGCTCTGGGTTCGGTTATGTTAGAAAACCAGCTTAGTTTAGCGGTTGCCGGGCATGGCGGGAATCGTTATTCAAAACTATTCGCAATAAAAACGGTCAATGTTGGGTTTAAATTACCCGCTTCAAGATCATTGTTTTTTGCGGAAGAAACTATACTCATAGTCCAGATAATCATGATCAATGGAGCACAAACGGTGGATGTAAAAATAATTCAACGAGCAGCACAACAAGTTGCTTTTATTCGGATGATTGGCCCCTATGCCGAGGTTATCGGCCCTGGTTTTGAGCGACTGATGGCTTGGAGTGACGCACAACAACTGCAAGGTGAATGGCTGGCATTGTATTGGGATAATCCTGATATTACCCCGCCTGCCGAGTTGAAAACTGATGTGGCCATGAGCGTACCCGAAGGGACGGCTGTGAGTGGTGATGTGCAACTGCAGGTTATTCCGGCGGGGGATTATGCCATCCGACGTTGTCGTGTTGAGAATGATGATTTTGAAACGCCATGGCGAGCTTTCTTTACCGATTTGGCGCAAAGTGATTATCAGTTTGGAACGTGGGCTTGTTTTGAGCGTTATTTCAATAACGGTAAGCTAGATGGCTATTGGGATATCGAGATGGTGATTCCGGTGACACGCAAATAAGCGTTCTACGTTCTAAAAGCAAAAGCCCGGCTTAGGCCGGGCTTTGTTTACGCAACTGAGTGGGGTTGATTAACCGCCAACAGCGATACGTTTCATGTCTTTCATGTAGCCACGCAGCACTTTACCAACCTGCTCGATTGGGTGATTGCGAATGGCTTCGTTCACCTGAACCAACACAACGTTGTCTACGCCGTTATCTTTTACAGACAGACCTTTACCGATCACGTCAGTGCCAACTTTTGGCATGATGTGTTCTTTCAGCAATGGTACTGCTGCGTTGGCGAACAGGTAGTTACCATATTCTGCGGTGTCAGAGATAACCACGTTCATTTCGTACAGACGTTTACGCGCGATGGTATTCGCGATCAGTGGCAGTTCGTGCAGTGATTCGTAGTAAGCTGATTCAGCGATGATGCCTGACTCAGTCATGGTTTCGAATGCCAGTTCAACACCAGCTTTAACCATCGCAACCATCAGGATGCCGTTGTCGAAGTACTCTTGTTCAGCGATAGTACCATCGAATGCTGGTGCGTTTTCGAATGCAGATGCACCGGTCTCTTCACGCCATCTGAACAGGTCAGCGTCGTTGTTAGCCCAGTCAGCCATCATACCGCTGGAGAATGCGCCGCTGATGATATCGT
>JAYSBB010000153.1:0-4945 GCA_041915645.1 Tolumonas sp. | reverse complement strand
AGCCGGATACGGAAAACTGCCGCTACCGCCGAACTCCAGCGCATTCACTATCGCCCCTTCCAGCGCTAGGCGTAACTGCCCACCACGCACGTCAAAATGGCTGATGGTACTGGCAAACGGCAGCAAGCGCCCGGCCAATTCAGCGGCACTGACCGGCCCCGGCGGTAACGAGATCCGCGCCCCACCAGCATTAAAAATCGCTACATCAACCGGTACGCCCATTTCTCGCGCCTGAAATAACATGGCTTCCGCCACCAACGGAGCAACCTGACTGCCGCCGCGTTCATCGGGAATACGGACATGCCGTAAACCACGTGGTAACGACACCACCTGATCGCTGGCATAGTGACGTAATTTAGCGCGGTAATTATTGGCCAGCAGACGCTCCATGGCAGAATCAGGCTGCAACATCGCGACATGCCGTTGGTTACGCAAGAAACGTCGAATGGTGCGCTGCTGCTGCGCTGGCAGTGGGTCGCCTTGTTGTGATTGCAGCAATGCCGTTTCACTGGTGAGTAAGACATTACCCCCTTGTTCAATACGCATTTGCCCGTCAGGCAACAAGGCCACTTCGGCTAAACCTACCATCAGCGAGTTATAACCAGCGTGCAACACTAAGGTACGGTTAAACCGTTCGCCATACGGGTGTTCATCGGCTAAACCTAATGCGCCGAAATCACCTTGCAGGGTATGCGTGTGACCGCCCACGATCAGCGAAATCCCCTCCACTTCCTGTGCGAGCTGGCAATCACGGGGAAAGCCAAGGTGACTGAGCAAAATAATGTGTTCGATGCCGTCAGCGTGGATCTGTTCAATTATTGTTTTGGCCGTTTCCACCACCGGCAAGAACCGGGAATCGCCATCAGGAGCCGCGATATCGGGCATGTTTTCCAGTACCAGCCCGAAAATAGCCACCGGTACATCATCGACCCATTTCACAATATAGGATTTCGGATGCGCGGGATTTTGCCAGCTGACCATCAGTTGATGATCCTGCATGCGGGTCGGTTTATCTTCCGCCTCACCAGACAGATCCCAGTTGGCGGCCAATAACGGAAACCGGATCTGAAGTAAGAAATTCGCCAATGGTGCGTTGCCGGTATCTAGCTCATGGTTTCCAACCACCATCGCATCGATGCCTAATTGATTGAGTAATGCGGCATTCGCCTGCCCTTTAAAACAGGAAAAATAGAGGGTGCCCTGAAAACTATCGCCAGCATCAAGCAGCAATAATGGCATTTGTTCTGAAATCGCGCGTTGCCGGGCCCGTTTGATAAAACTGGCCAGCCGCGGGAAACCACCACAATGCAGACGAATATCACAGGCCCCTTCCGGTAATGCCAGACGCAGGGGTAATGCGGTTTCATCAAAATGAGAGTGTGTATCGTTGATATGCGCCAGGTAAAAGCGCCCTAATAATGCAGACATACAGGCTCCGTAACGACACTGAATGTTACAGGAGGTGAGGTTATACACCCATCCCATCCTGTCGGGCAATTACAAACTGTTATCATCTTTCACGCTGCCCGGCAAAGATGACAACATCATGACCGCCAGATGACACCCTGATATCAGTAATTCTATGTTTATACGTCATCCTCTCTTTTTCGGATCGCTGTTGTGACTTCTGTCACGCTAACTTTCGTGGCATGATCAGGCTTGCGTTATTAAGACCGATTTTTATTCACACCTCCGGATAACTCACCATGGCTCTGTTTTCATATATTTTTGTTACCGTCTGGTTCTGTTTCTGGGTTGGACTGATGTATAACCAACCGCATCGTTCACATAACCAAAAAATGAAATGGATCAGCGGTTGGGCACTGCTGGCACTGCTGGCTAATCAGTTGATCAATCGTGGCGTGATCCATTTATTACCGGATGGTAATGACCCCATGCAACACGCCTATTATGTGATGTATCTGTTTAGTGCCAGCTCGGTGGCAACATCCATTATCTTATACATTGGATTCCGTCTGTTTCGCCGCCCGGCTTGATTTTTACAACAACCATTAAGCATGCGCTGCGCTATCTGCGGCGCATTTTGTTTCTGAGCAGGAGAATGTTTCATGAGTGAATTACAACAATTATCACCGTCTCATTTGTGGTTCTTTTTCGACAAATTCTGCCAGATCCCTCGCCCCTCCAAGCATGAAGCTGCATTAAGTCAATGGATACAAGACTGGGCAAAGTCACAGGCTATCAGTGTTAAGGTTGACCCCGTTGGCAACCTGATCCTGAAAAAGCCAGCGACCCCGGGTCTGGAAAACCGCAAAGGCGTGATCTTACAAGCGCATATCGATATGGTGCCGCAAGCCAATGCCGATACCAAACATGATTTTACCCGTGACCCGATCCAAGCCTATATCGATGGTGAATGGGTGCGCGCACGTGGCACGACCTTAGGTGCTGATAATGGCATCGGTGCCGCAGCCTGTCTGGCGGTATTGGCCGATAACACCGTGCAGCATGGCCCATTAGAAGTGTTACTGACGGTCGATGAAGAAGCTGGTATGGGTGGTGCTTTTGGTCTGCAGGCCGGTTGGCTGGAAGGCGATATTCTGCTGAATACCGACTCAGAACAAGATGCCGAAGCCTATATGGGGTGTGCCGGTGGTGTCGATGCCAATATTCATTTCCAATGCCAGCGTGAAGCCATTCCAGCCGGTATGCAGGCATTCTCGCTGCAAGTTAAAGGCCTGCGCGGGGGCCATTCTGGTGTCAACATCCATCAGGATCGTGGTAATGCCAACAAGCTGTTAAGCCGAGTGTTACAGGCTTTGCAGGCTGAACAAATTCGGCTGGCCACTATTTCTGGTGGCACATTGCGTAATGCTATTCCTCGCGAAGCAGAAGCCGTCATTCTGGTGGCGACAGATCGTATCGATGCCGTGCAGCAATTAATCGCTGAACGAACCAAAGCTCTACAGCTTGAGCTGCAGGAAGTAGATAGCTATTTACAGATCTCGTGCCTGCCAGCAGCACAGCCAGCAAATTGCTTAAGTCTGGCTGATCAGCAACGTCTGCTGCAAATGCTGCTCGCCTGCCCGAACGGTGTGATCCGCATGAGCCATGCGATTGAAGGGGTGGTGGAAACCTCGACGAACCTTGGCGTGATCCAGACCAACGAAGCCGGCGTTTATATCCAATGCCTGATCCGTTCATTGAACGATGAAGGCCGTCGTTACGTTGAGCAGATGACCGCCTCGTTGTGTGCACTGGCAGGAGCGGAATGCCAGTTTGATGGTGCCTATCCTGGCTGGGCGCCAGACCCATCATCACCCACCTTGGCATTACTGCGTCAACAACATGAAGCATTGTTTGGTGAATTGCCAAAGTTGATGGTGATCCATGCCGGTTTGGAATGTGGTCTGTTTAAAGCGCAATATCCGCACTGGGATATGGTCTCTTTCGGCCCAACAATTCAAGGTGCGCATTCGCCGGATGAGCGGGTACACATTCCTGCAGTAGCCCGTTTCTGGCAGTTGCTGGTCGCTATGCTGGCGGCGATCCCTAATAAATAAATGAGTTTATTGATGACCTTTTTACGTCGATTTTCACTGCAACTCACACCTGCCCGCCAGATCTTATTGGCGGCATGGTTTTTTATTACCTTTACCAACTTTTCGTTCTGGCAGGCTGCGTTTAATGCCATCGGCACGGACAACTGGCATAGCGTGCTGTTTTTAGCCGCGCTTTACCTGCTGTTGATCACCTGGCTGAATCAGATCCTCTCTTTGTTGTTGCTGCCATGGTTATTCAAACCGCTCTTGTCGGTGCTGTTATTAGGTGGCGCGACAACTGCCTATTTCATGGATAGTTATGGTGTCGTCATTGACCGCGAAATGGTACGCAACACCTTAATGACTGACCCTCGCGAAGCCGGGGAATTACTCAGTCTGAAACTGGGGCTTTATCTTTTGTTATTAGGCGTATTGCCCGTGGTGTTACTGCTGCGCAGCAAGATCCAATATGCGTCGTTTATGAAAGAGGTTGGTTATAAGTTTCTGACGCTGGTGATGACACTGGTGATCAGCGGCGGGGTTGCTGCCGCTTATTATGTCGATATCGCCTCTTTCGCCCGTAATAACACCTATATTCGTCACATGATTGTGCCGGTGAATTATGTTGGTGCGATTGAATCTTATATTCGCAGTAACCTGGAAGGCGGCAAAATCGTCGTTTCCCCATTGGGCGAAGATGCGAAGAAAGGTGCCAAGATCACTGCCGGTGGTCAGAAAAAAGTGCTGACTGTGATTGTGGTCGGTGAAGCGGCGCGTGCCAGTGAGTTCAGTTTGAATGGTTATGCCCGCGATACCAACCCTGAGCTGAGTAAGCTGGATATCGTGAATTATCGTAACGTCAGTTCATGCGGTACCGAAACGGCAGTGTCGGTGCCTTGCATGTTCTCCAAATTCACGCGTCAGGACTACAGCGACAGCAAAGCCAAACGCAGTGAAAATCTGGTGGATGTGCTGAAACATGCTGGTTTTGATTTGTTGTGGAAAGATAACAACTCCAGCAGTCGTGGTGTGGCGGTGCGTATTGGCGAACAGAATGTACAGGATCTGAAAGTACCGGGTTTGTGTACTAACGGAGAATGTTTTGATGAAATTCTGCTGTATCAGTTACAGGATTACATCGACAAGCTGACTAACGATGGTGTGATTGTCTTGCATATGAAAGGCAGCCATGGCCCAGCTTATTACCTGCGCTCACCGGAGAAATTCAAAAAATTCCTGCCAGAATGTCGCACCAATCAGCTACAAGATTGTCCACGGCAAGAGCTGATCAACGCTTATGACAACACCATTGTGTATAGCGATTATGTGTTGAGTCAGGTGATAAAATTACTGCAGCAAAACAACCAGCGTTTTGATACCGCTATGTTGTATATGGCTGATCATGGTGAGTCAACCGGCGAGAAAGGCATTTATCTGCATGC
>JAYSBB010000152.1:0-5000 GCA_041915645.1 Tolumonas sp. | reverse complement strand
TATACTCTTCAAGTCACCACTTTTTTTTATCCGCTGCTAACGTATAATTCGGCGCGATTCGACTCGGAGAAAAATATGCGTATTGCGCTGGGGATAGAATATTTTGGCGCTAACTACTTTGGTTGGCAGCGACAGCGAGAAGTTAACAGTATTCAACAAGAACTGGAAACGGCTTTATCTCGTGTGGCCAATCATCCGGTAGAAATCCAATGTGCAGGGCGTACTGACGCCGGTGTAAATGCGACAGGGCAAGTCGTACATTTTGATACGACAGCTGAGCGACAATTATCAGCTTGGACTCTGGGTGTTAATGCCCAATTACCTGATGATATTGCGGTTCGCTGGGCGCATGTCGTCGATGATTCATTTCATGCCCGTTTTTCTGCTACAGCAAGACGCTATCGATATATCATTTATAATGAACCATTGCGGCCGGCTATTTTGGGCAAGGGTGTCAGCCATTATTACCATCCATTAGATGCTGAAAAAATGAATGAGGCAGGGCAACTATTACTTGGTGAGCGTGATTTTACCTCATTCAGAGCGGTGCAATGTCAATCACGGACACCATTCAGAAACTTGATGTCGCTGGCAGTTCATCGGGCGGGAAGCTACATTATTCTCGATATTAAAGCGAACGCCTTTTTACACCATATGGTGAGAAATATTACTGGTTCGTTGTTGTTGGTTGGTACAGGCGAAAAACCACAGGAATGGATTGGTGAAGTATTAGAAGCTAAAGATAGAACGGTGGCTGGGCCAACTGCAAAAGCAGAAGGTTTATATTTGGTGGATGTAACATATCCTCAGAATTATCAATTGCCTAAACCACCTTTAGGTCCGTTATGGTTTAATGCATAAATTATAACGATAAGTAAACAAATTGTGTCTTTTGTGCTTTAATGCGCGGTTGATATACTATCGATCAAAATAAGATTCATCTGTGTATTTTTGATCGGGTTAAGACTTAAGTAAGGGATCCCATGAGCTGGCTTGAAAAGATTCTTCCTAAGAGCGATAACTCTCGTCGTCACAACATACCTGAAGGTATCTGGACGAAATGTGGTGGATGTGAGCAGGTATTATATAAAGCCGAGGTTGAACGTAATGTCTCTGTTTGCCCGAAATGTGGTCACCATATGCGGATCGGTGCCAGAGCACGGTTAGAACGCTTTCTTGACGTTAATAACCGCAGTGAGTTGGGTGCGGAACTTGAACCGCAAGACATCCTGAAATTTAAAGACTCAAAAAAATATAAAGATCGTCTGCAAGCAGCACAAAAAGACACCAATGAGAAAGATGCACTGATTGTCATGAAAGGCACAGTGAAAGGCGTTCCTGTTGTTGCTTGTTCATTTGAGTTTGCTTTCATGGGCGGATCAATGGGTTCTGTTGTGGGCGCTCGTTTTGTTCGTGCTGTTGATGAGTGTATCAAAGAGCGCCGTGGCCTGATCTGTTTCTCTGCATCAGGTGGTGCTCGTATGCAGGAAGCTTTGTTCTCGCTGATGCAAATGGCTAAAACCAGTGCTGCTCTTGAACGTTTGAGTGAAGAAGGTTTGCCGTATATCTCTGTATTAACCGATCCAACAATGGGTGGTGTTTCAGCCAGCTTTGCTATGTTAGGTGACATCAATGTTGGCGAACCTAAGGCATTGATTGGTTTTGCTGGCCCTCGCGTTATTGAACAAACCGTGCGTGAAAAATTACCGGAAGGATTCCAACGTTCAGAATTTTTACTGGAAAAGGGTGCTATTGACATGATCGTTGATCGTCGTGATATGCGCGATAAGATGGCTTCCCTGATGGGCAAATTCATGAATCTGAGTGTTGTTGAGGATGCTCACGCATGACATTACCTGTCATGACTCAAAGCCAGTCTTTATCCGACTGGCTTTCTTATTTAGAGCAGATACATCCTCAACAGATTGAATTGGGTTTGCAACGTGTTCGCACTGTTGCAGAGCGTGCTGATTTAATTCAATTACCTGGGATCGTAATTACAGTTGGCGGCACTAACGGTAAAGGTTCTACCTGTGCCATGCTGGCCAGTATTTTACAAGAAGCTGGATATACCACTGGCGTTTATGCTTCTCCGCATCTACTACGGTATAACGAACGGGTAAAACTAAACGGTGTCGAAGTCAGTGATCAGGATTTATGTTCGGCGTTTGCAGAGATAGAACAAAAGCGTGCTGATATCAGCCTGACTTTTTTTGAATTCGGTACGCTTGCGGCTTTTTCAATTTTCAAAAAATATAAACCCGATGTGATTATTCTTGAGGTTGGTTTAGGCGGCCGTTTGGATGCAACGAATATCATAGATGCCGATGTTGCAGTGATCACCAGTATCGATTTGGATCACTGTGACTGGCTTGGTGATACCCGAGAGGCTATTGCTGTTGAAAAAGCCGGTATCTATAGATCTAGGCGACCTGCCATCAACGGAGAACCTCAAGCGCCTGCAAGTCTGTATGCAACTGCCCAAAAGATCGGCGCCAGTTTGTATTCAGTAGGAGAGCAATTCAGTTATCTGGCAACAGATAATGAATGGACTTTCCATGGCAGTAGATGGCAGTTCAAGCATTTACCGATACCTGTCCTGCCATTGCAAAATGCTGCCACTGTATTGGCGACTCTTGAGCAATTATCCCTTTCTATTTCTGAAGCGGCTATTCGTGTTGGATTGGCGAAAGCACAATTAACTGGTCGTTTTCAAACGTTACAGAAAAACCCGACAGTGATAATTGATGTGGCGCATAACCCTCATGCCGCCCGATATTTAGCTCAGAAATTAAAAGAGCGACAACCAGCAGGTAGCGTTATGGCTGTTGCTGGTATGTTAAAAGATAAAGACATTGAACATACCCTACAGCACATAGCTCCATATATTAGTCATTGGCATTTAGCTGATCTATCCGGGCCACGAGCGGCATCAGCGCATGATTTGTCGGTCTTTTTACCGGATACATGTAATTTTATCTGTCATCAAAACGTTGAAAATGCATATCATGCTGCGTTGGCTCAAGCATCAGAAAATGATTTGATCATCGTTTTTGGTTCATTTTTCACTGTTGCAGGTGTGCTCGCTATTATTGAACAGTATTAATAAGCAGAGATAATTCAGAGGTTAACTATCTTGGCTACACAATTTCAAAACCGCTTGATCGGCACAGTAATTCTGGTTTCGTTAGGTGTTATATTTCTTCCTGATTTACTCATGGGAAAGAAAAATGATATCGCTGCACCAGCTGGAAGCATTCCGCTTAGACCGGAACAGTCGTTAGCTGCACATCCAAATGAGACGACAGTCGGATTAACAGCCTCTGCCGCACAAAATAATACGACCACAACAGCTAGTGCCAGCGGTGCAACGGGCGTTGTTGTTGCTAATAATACCTCAGTAACAACCTCAGTGGTCAGCGCGGGAACATCGGCAGTTAAACCGACAGTGAACACTAATGAACAGTGGAAAGTGGAGGAGGTTGCTGCTCCGGTAACCATCACTGAAACAGGCGTTGTTAGTGATAAAGTAGCGTCTGTTGCTACAGAAAAACAGCAGGCGACTGAGCTTGCTAAAGCCAAAACTCGCGAGTTAGAGCAGAAGAAAAAAGATGCTTTAGCTGCAGCCAAGGCAAAAGAATTGGCTAAAGTCCGAGAAACCGCATTAGAAAATAAGAAGGAAATGGAAAACAAACCTGTTATGCAGGAATCTGAAGTCCATACTACAGAAACTATCGCAACTGAACCTCAAATGACAGTTAAACGTGATGAAAGCGGCCTTACTATTAAAACGCCTGCTCAGGTAGAGGCAGAAAGAGCTGCATCAAAATTACCTTCATCAACAAGTTACACTACAACACCGAAACCAGCTGCTAACGTTGCTCATAGTGGTTCCTGGATTATTCAGGTGGGTGTATTTTCAAATGCTGAAAATGCTCAGGCTTTAGCAGCTAAATTGCGTAGCGCAGGGTACGGCGCTTCAGCTCAGCGCTCTGGTCAATTAACGCGAGTTATGGTTGGCCCCGATGTGTCAAAAGACAAATTACAAGCTATGCTAAGTAACATTAATCGGGTAGGAGGGACATCTGCTCGGGTTATAGCTTATTCAGCTGTTGGTAATTGAGCTACATTATGAAAAGTACAGATCTCGAATCATATATCAGTAACTTATTGAAGGTCTCTGCTTTCAAAGACTATGCGCCCAATGGTTTGCAAGTTGAAGGAAAAACAGAAATCAAGACGATACTTACTGGTGTAACTGCTTCCCAGGCCTTAATCGATGAGGCTATACGGTTGCAAGCAGATGCTTTGCTGGTTCACCACGGCTATTTTTGGCCAGGCGAACCACCATCATTAAAAGGCATGAAAGGGCGGCGGATTCGTTCTCTGATTAAAAATGATATTAATCTGTTAGCATATCACCTTCCTCTGGATGCTCATATTCACCTCGGAAACAATGCCCAACTTGGCAAACAACTAGGGGTGTCAGGTATCGCGCCGATTGATCCAGATAATCCTGAATGTCTGGTCTTCCATGGTTATCTAGCGGAA
The DNA here is from genome assembly GCA_041915645.1 of Tolumonas sp. Taxonomy (GTDB): domain Bacteria; phylum Pseudomonadota; class Gammaproteobacteria; order Enterobacterales; family Aeromonadaceae; genus Tolumonas. Next base: position 449 of record JAYSBB010000152.1, on the reverse strand, counting down.
CCAATGTTGATATCTGAATTTACAGCGCATATCGCTAATGTTTTAGTTCGTGCGCCGCTGGTTAGCCATGAGCCGAGTCAGAAAATTCAACATATCGCTTGGTGCACAGGTGGTGCGCAAAATTATCTTCAACAAGCCATTGATTATGGTATTGATGCGTATATCACTGGTGAGGTTTCCGAACATACCGTACACACTGCTCGAGAAAATAATGTTGTTTTTTATGCGGCAGGTCATCATGCGACTGAACGGTATGGAATTAAAGCGTTAGGTGAATGGTTACAACAACAATTTAATGATCTGGATGTGCATTTTATCGATATTGATAATCCTGCATAACCTGCTATTTGGGCGACTATGTCATACAGCTATATTGATTCAGATGTTTTATTAAAGCCATTATTGGCACAAATCAGTCTTACGCCAACGCTTTTATTAGATACGGAGTT
>JAYSBB010000151.1:0-5027 GCA_041915645.1 Tolumonas sp. | reverse complement strand
AGCTTCTTCAGTCGCTGGTGCAGCAGAAGTTGCTGCTGGTGCAGCCGCATCCGCTTTAGCCGGTGCTTCAGCAGCAGGTTGAGCCGCAGGAGCTGGCGCAGCTGCTTCTTCTTTTTTACCGCAAGCAGTCAGAGCTACAACCATCAAACCAGCCAGAATCAGCGCTTTTTTCATCTTGGTATCCTCAGTAAAAATATATTCCCAGTGTCACTTATATCCCGATCTTGTGATTTTTATCACAGACTCCGGTGATTCTATTCTACGCTCACACCAGCTCGCCCCTCAATAGTGCAAATAAAAACAGTCATAGATAGTGTCAGCGGGTTAATCTGCCGGATAAAATGCCCCCAGTACTGCTTTTCTGCTGGCTCCTGTCACTGTGGGCAGGTTTCCTGAGCGGCGTTCACAAAAACAGTGCGCTAACCAAGCAAAGGCAATCGCTTCAACCCAATCGGGGTGCATATCCAGCGATGCTGTCGAAGTAACCTGCCAGTCAGCTAATAATGCAGCAATGCGTTGGCACAATAACGGGTTATGCGCTCCGCCACCACAAAGGTACAGTCGTGCCGATGTTGCTAGTGGTTGCAGAGCTTCGCTTGCAGTAATAGCGGTAAATTCCAGTAGTGTGCGCTGAACATCCGCTGCATTAATTTCTGCAAAAGCATTCAGTTGTTGTAAAAGCCAGTCAAAGGTAAATGTCTCGCGGCCAGTGCTTTTCGGGTAGGGCAAAGCAAAGTAGGTATGGGTTAGTAATTCATTAAGTAATGACTGATGGATCTGCCCCGAACTTGCCCATTGCCCACCAGCATCATAACCACCAACCTGATGGTGATGACGATACCAGCTATCTAATAATGTATTACCGGGGCCGGTATCAAAGCCAAACACCTGCTCGGCATTGCCCGGTAAAACCGACACATTACTAATGCCACCAATATTGAGGATAAAACGCGGCTCATTCTTTTTTCCGAACACTGCTTGGTGAAACGCTGGCACTAATGGCGCGCCTTGTCCGCCAAGAGCTACGTCTTTCATGCGAAAATCACAGATCACGTCAATGCCTGTCATCGCCGCCAATCGGGCGCCATTGCCAATCTGTAACGTAAAACCTGATTCCGGGCGATGACGGATCGTTTGCCCATGTGAGCCTATCGCACAAATTTGCTCTGGCGTTATATTGGCCGTTTGTAATAGAGCATGCACTGCGTGGGCAAATTCTTCTGCCACGCGCTGGTCTAATACCCCCATCCGATCAATTTCATTATCACCGGGCGTGCAGATGGTATGCAGTTGCTGCACCAGCTCATCCGGCCAGGCTCGGGCATGGGTAGCCAGCAGATGGGGCTGGTCACTATCTGCGCCAAACTCCACTAATGCGGCATCAATACCATCCATGCTGGTGCCTGACATCAGGCCAATATAGAGCGCCATAAGATTGTTCTTCGATAATGAATTGAGTGGTGAGTAGTTTACTTGCTTTTCATGTGGGCAGCCATTTCGTAAACTGTGCCCCATTTGCTGAATGTACTGGAGTAATAGCATGTCCAATTTGGAAACCGCATTGGCTGAGATCAAGCGCGGTGCAGAAGAAATTCTGGTGGAAGAAGAGTTAATCGCGAAATTAAAGGAAGGTCGTCCACTGCGTATTAAGCTGGGGATGGACCCAACTGCACCGGATATTCACCTTGGGCATACGGTTATTCTGAACAAGTTGCGCACCTTTCAGGATCTGGGACATGAAGTGATCCTGCTGATCGGTGATTTCACTGCACTGGTGGGTGATCCTTCCGGTAAAAATGCGACGCGTCCGCCATTGTCAGAAGAAGCGATCAAAGAGAATGCGCTGACGTATGCGGAGCAGGCCTTCAAGATTCTCGATCCAGCGCGGACCCGCATTGAATATAACTCAACCTGGCTGAAAGAGCTGGGTGCAACCGGCATGATCAAACTGGCCGCGAAACAGACTGTAGCCCGTATGCTGGAACGTGACGATTTCAAAAAACGTTATGCGAATGGCCAATCGATTGCGATCCACGAATTTTTGTACCCATTACTGCAGGGTTATGACTCTGTGGCACTGAAAGCCGATGTGGAATTGGGTGGTACCGATCAGAAATTCAATCTGCTGATGGGGCGTGAGCTACAAAAAGATGCTGGTCAGCCAACACAGTGCGTGTTGATGATGCCACTGCTGGTGGGTCTGGATGGCGTGAAGAAGATGTCAAAATCTTCTGGTAACTATATCGGCGTGCATGATGCGCCTAACGATATGTTCGGTAAGATCATGTCGATTTCTGATGAGCTGATGTGGAGCTACTACGAGCTGTTATCGACACGCCCACTGGCGGAAATCACGCAGTTTAAAGCTGATATCGCGGCGAACACGCTGAACCCACGTGACGTAAAAATCTGGTTGGCAAAAGAATTGATTGCCCGTTACCACGATGAAGCAGCAGCGGAAGCGGCACATAACGATTTCACGCAGCGTTTTTCTAAAAATGCGATCCCGGATGAAATGCCGGAAGTGACTGTGTCTGCACCTGTCGAAGGCATTGCGGTGGGTAATCTGTTGAAAGAAGCAACGTTGGTGGAAACCACGTCCGAAGCATTACGCATGATCAAACAAAATGCAGTAAAACGTGATGGTGAGGTTGTCGCTGATGGTAAGTTGCTGGTCACTGCCGGTACGGCTGTATGGCAGGTCGGTAAACGTAAATTTGCTCGCATTACCGTTGCTTAAATAAGCAGTTAGTTTTTTATTCTGGATCCCGCCATTGTGCGGGATTTTTTTTATCTGTCATAATGAAATTAAATGGAACAGCAAAATAATCTGCGTTTCATTTAAAGATTAATGAGCCACGAGTCGATATGTTTATTCGTGTTCTTACTAAATAAGAAAGGCATGGTTCGGAATAAAATACTGGTAATCAAATAAAGGACAATACGTGCCATCCTGTCAGAAATGGAGATCATATGACCCTGAATATTAAGAATAAACTACTATTAGCGCTGATCGCGTTGCTGGTAGTTATGAGTGGCGTGCAATTGTGGTCGAGCAGTCGCACGCAGGCCGAGCAGGCTAGAAAAACGGTCGATAGTTATGCGCAGACAGTGGCTGCAGCGCAGGTGAATTATCTCAAATATTGGTTAGACAACAGTGCCAGTATCGTTAGTGCCGCCAAGCAAGTTTTTGGTAAACCAGATCTTGATCCGGTGCCTGCCTTGATCCAAGCCGCCTCTGCCGGCAAGTTTGATATGGTTTATGCGGGCACATCTGATGGTCAGATGAAGGTTTCTACTATCGGATGGAAAGCACCGGAAGGATATGATCCTCGCCAACGCCCTTGGTATCAAGATGCAAAAGCCGCCGGTAAACTGGTAGTAACTGCACCATATGAAGATGCATCCAGCCATGCATTAATGATCAGTATTGCCGAGCCTTATGATTTTGGTGCTAATCAGGGGGTTATCTCGGGTGATGTGGTGATCAAAGACCTTATTACCAACGTGAATAAAATTCAATCCGATGGTGTGAGCGGTGTTTTGGTTGATGGCAGTGGCAATATTGTTGCTTCTAAGGATGCTTCATTAACGCTGAAACCTGCTACGAATTTAGCGGCGGACCTGAGTTTATCGGCCATCAAGCAGATGGCACAGGAAGGTGCATTACACGAAATCACCATTGGGGATGCCACTACGTTTGTGGTGTTTAAACAGATCCCCGGTTATGACTGGTATTTCGGTTTGTTATATGACGAATCAGTCGCATTCCAGAATATGCATCAACAACAAACACACACCATGCTGTTTGGTTTGATCCAGTTGCTGGTTGTGGTTGGTGCGGCCTTTGTCATTATTCGTGGCATGTTGCACCCGCTGGATACCATGGCTGAAGCAGTGGCGGCTTTGTCGCGCGGTAATGGTGATTTAACCCATCGTTTGGCGGTTATTCAGCATGATGAAATCGGCGTTGTGACCCGTCATATCAATACTTTCCTTGATAAGTTGCATGACATGATGCTGAAGATTGCCAGCAGCTCGCGAGAGTTGGATCAGCAAGCGGGGCAATCGCGGGATATGGCAGCGAAAAACAATGTTTCGTTGCAGCATCAGCAGCAAGAGATTTCTCAGATTGCGACCGCAGTGCATGAAATGTCAGCAACCGCTAATGAAGTAGCCAGCAATGCCGAACAAACTGCGCAAGCGGTGCGTGAATCAGCGAATAATTGCGAACAAGGTAAACAAGTTATTGCGCGTAATCAGCAATCCATTACCCGTTTGGCTGGTGAAGTAGAGCAGGCATCCAACATCATTCGGGAACTGGAACAGAATGCGCAGCAGATCAATACGATCCTGGCGACCATTCAGGGCATTGCCGAGCAGACTAACTTGTTGGCACTGAACGCGGCGATTGAGGCGGCACGTGCGGGTGAACAGGGGCGTGGTTTTGCGGTGGTAGCGGATGAAGTGCGTGTGTTGTCACAACGAACCCAACATTCTACCGGTGAGATCCGTGCGATGATTGAAACGTTGCAACGCAATACGCACCAAGCAGTTACAACAATGGAGCAAAGCCAGTCATTGGCGCAAGACAGCGTGGATGAAGCGCAAAGTGCGACCATTGCACTGGAACAAATTACCCATGCGATCACGCAGATTGCGGATATGGCGATGCAGATCTCCAGTGCCGCAGAAGAGCAGCGTGCTGTCACAGAAGAAGTAGGTCGTAACATTCAGGCTACGAAAGATGTGTCAGATGAGTTGAGTGATACCGCGCGTCGCTCAAATGAACTTTCTGCCGACTTGCATGAAATTTCACGTGATTTGAATCAACAGGTGAATAGTTTCCGCGTATAAACCAGCAGTTATGTTGTTGAAAAAAGACCGGCAGATCTGCCGGTCTTTTTGTTTGTGCGCCGGGCATGGCGCGCAGCGCTATGACAGGCGCTGTCTGGTAACTGTGGTGGCTATCAGATGACTTGGAGGTGAAAGTCCTCTACACACCCGGCAAGGGGAAGTGTTAGCCA
>JAYSBB010000150.1:0-5065 GCA_041915645.1 Tolumonas sp. | reverse complement strand
AGAGAGAGCAAGGCATAGCTATTAGTTATGCCTGATCATGTTGTTTCTCGTTTCTAATCAATAACCACTAGAGTGAGTAATTCTCTCTATAGTGGTTATTTTCCTTTGTCGGTATCTATATCCACTATAAAGAGTTATAACCACTGTAGAGAGTAATAATCCCGATTACTTCTGTGGGGGAGGGGATAGATCAGGTTTCTTTGCTCATTACAGTGGTTAATCTGTAGCGCACTGGTTCTTGTGTTTCATGCCTGTTTGGGTTTGGCGATTTCATACTGAAATTCGGCGGATAAAAAAGAAATAATATAAATAAAAACAATCTGTTGGGTAAAACAGATTGTTGGGCGTATCTCTACAAGGCTTGGTTTGGATCAATATAGTCAATTTATTTTTCAGTGTTAGCCTCGGGCTTCACCAAAAGAGCATTAAAACAGTGAATGCCCCAATGTGGGGATCTCAAATGATGCAAGCGGTGATAAGTTTTGGCCTAAGAGCAGGATATCAAGTTGAATATAAGCAATTTGGCGCCGAAATAGCTGGTTTTAATATTGGCCTGTGCTTTGCATTGATTACTTGGTAATGACGCACTTGATGATCATGGCGTGCACTCACGCTGACCTCTGTGCCAACAATTTGATAATGGGTGACTAGGGTTCCGGCTCACATGTGAGTGTCTGGTCCGAGAGTTACCGACCTTCCTGAAGGTTACACGGCGGGACAAAAGCCCGGGAGAGCAGAGGCGCACAGCCATGATCTCTCGTATTTGACTACCGTGACTCCCAGGGAGGGAACCATGAAAAAAACTTCACTTCGCAAATGGCTTTGTGCTGGTCTATTACCGCTTCTGTTACTGGGCTCTGGTCCTGCTTTCGCAAAAGAAAAATTCAAAATCGCGTGGACGATTTACGCTGGCTGGATGCCATGGGATTACGCTGCACAAAGCGGCATCATCAAAAAATGGGCGGATAAATACGATATCGAGATCGATGTTGTGCAGATCAACGACTACGTCGAATCAATCAACCAATACACGGCAGGTGGCTTTGATGGTTGCGTGATGACCAACATGGACGCGCTGACTATACCTGCGGCGGGTGGTGTTGATTCTACCGCGATGATCATCGGTGATTACTCCAACGGTAACGACGGTATCGTGCTGAAAGGCAAATCCAGTCTGAAAGATATCAAAGGCCAATCGGTCAATCTGGTTGAACTGAGTGTGTCGCACTACCTGTTAGCGCGTGCGCTTGAAACAGCGGGTATGACGGAGAAAGACGTGAAAACCGTTAACACGTCAGATGCCGATATCGTCTCTGCTTACACCACCAAAGATGTGACGGCTGCGGTGACATGGAACCCGCTGCTTTCTGAAATCACCAAGCAACCAGACAGCCACTTGGTGTTTGATTCCAGCAAAATTCCGGGCGAAATTCTGGATCTGATGGTGGTGAAAACTGACAAGCTGAAAGCACATCCTGAGCTGGGTAAAGCGTTGGCAGGTGCATGGTATGAAGTGATGAAAACCATGTATGGCAACGATGCGAAAGCCAAAGAGGCGCGCACAAGCATGGCGAAAGCGTCTGGCACTGATCTGGCCGGTTACGACGCGCAATTAAACGCGACCAAAATGTTCTACAGCCCAGAGGATGCCTTGTCGCAGGTGCAAGATCCGAACTTGAAACTGACTATGCAATTGGTTGCGGAGTTCTCTTATCAGCACGGGTTGCTGGGGGATAGCGCGCCGGGTCCTGATTTTGTTGGCGTCGAAACCCCATCGGGTGTGTATGGCGACAAAAACAACATCAAACTGCGCTTTGATCCCACCTTTATGCAGTTAGCCGCGGATAACAAGCTGTAAGCGTTCGGAAAGAGGAAACCGCGATGACTCGTCTTATTAATCGTCAACCGGATCGCTTAGGTCGCTGGTTACTGGCTCTGTTGCCATTCGTGGTGTTGCTGGTGCTGTATCTGATGAACTCAGAAGCTCGTCTGGCCGCGAACCCGAATGACAAACTGTTGCCGTCATTCCCGACGATCTTTGATTCAATCGTCCGGATGGCGTTTGAGCCGAATCGTCGCACCGGCGAGTATCTGCTCTGGGCCGATACGCTGTCTAGCCTTAATTTGCTGTTGCAAGGTGTGGTCATCAGTGCATTAGTGGGGCTTACGGTTGGCTTGCTCAATGGTGGTATTCCATTGGTGAGGATCGTCTGCTCGCCGGTGGTGACCATGCTGTCACTGGTGCCGCCGATGGCGATCCTACCTATTCTGTTCATCGTGTTTGGCTTAGGTGATTTGGCGAAAGTGATGCTGATTGTGATTGGGATCTGCCCGATCCTGATCCGTGATTTGCAGCTAAAAACCCTGAGCTTGCCGGAAGAGCAACTCATCAAAGCGCAGACATTGGGCGCGTCTACGCTGCAAGTGTTATTACGCATGATGTTGCCACAAGTGCTCCCGCGTTTAATTGAAGCCATTCGTCTGACACTGGGCAGTGCTTGGTTGTTCCTGATTGCTGCGGAAGCGATTGCGGCAACGGAAGGCTTGGGCTACCGGATCTTCCTCGTGCGTCGTTATCTCGATATGTCGATCATCCTGCCTTATGTGGTTTGGATCACCTTGCTGGCGTTTGCAATGGACTGGACTTTAAAAGTGATCTCGCGGAAAGCCTTTCCGTGGTATTTCGGTCGTAACGGGGAGGCGCAAGGATGAATACCTCAATGCCCATCCTGCAGGCGAAAAACGTCTGGAAAGAATACGGCGATGTCTGTGTGCTGGAACGTATCAACGTCTCTATCAATGCGGGTGAGTTTGTCACAGTGGTCGGGGCATCCGGCTGTGGCAAAAGTACCTTCCTGAAACTGGTGCTGGGTACGGAGAGCGTGTCGCGTGGCGAGTTGTTGTTGGATGGTCAGCCAATCCCACAAGAACCGGATGAACATCGTGGCATCGTGTTCCAGAAATATTCGGTGTTTCCACATCTGACGGTGCTCGGCAACGTCATGCTGGCGGATGAATTTTCTCAATCGCCATTCCTCGGCAAGCTGTTTGGTGCTGCCAAAAAAGCCGCACAGGAACGCGCTGAAGCCATGTTGGAACGGGTGGGGTTAAGTCATGCGCTGAACCGTTATCCGAGCGAATTGTCGGGTGGCATGCAGCAACGTCTGGCAATTGCACAGGCTCTGATGAAAAAGCCACGCATTCTGCTGTTGGATGAACCGTTTGGTGCGCTGGATCCGGGGATCCGTGGTGACATGCACCAACTCATTCGCGAGCTGTGGTTACAGCAACAACTGACCATTTTTATGGTGACGCACGACCTGAAAGAAGGGTTTGCGTTGGGTAGTCGACTCTGGGTGTTTGATAAGACCCGTCATGATCCGCAGTCGCCACAACGCTATGGTGCGCAAATTACTTATGACATTCCTTTACAGGGTGGAAAGCTGAACGCTGAAGATGCGGCGCTGCTTCCACAACCAGAAAAAACGGAGCAATAACATGGCCGAATTACTGTATGAAGATTCGCTGCCGGGTGGCAGCCACTGGTCACTGGTGATGCCTGCTGGCTCACTGCTGAAAATTACCGATGTGGAAGGTGGTGCCAATGTCGGCATGCTGTTCTACAACCCTCGCAATCTGCTGGAGCGTTATAACGCGCCCGATACATTGAAGTGCCAGCACACATTCAAACTGACGACAGGTCATTGTCTGTATTCCGATATGGGGCGTATTTTCTGCTCGATCGTGCAGGACGATACCGGTTGGATCGACTCAGTTGCAGGCACCACCAACAAAGCAAAAGTCGCGGCGCGTTGGGGCGAACGCGATTACCAGCATCATCGTAACCTGTGGAAACAGAACGGTTATGACAGCTTCCTGGTGGAAGTGGCGAAATACGGTTTAGGTGCACGTGATCTGGCGGCGAACCTGAACCTGTTCAGCAAAGTGTTTACCGATGAAGAAGGCAACATGAAGTATGCGGCAGGTCATTCGAAAGCGGGCGACACCATTACGCTGCGATTTGAAATGGAAACCTTGGTGGTGTTCAACACCTGTCCGCATCCGATGGATCCGGCGACTGAATATCCACGCAAACCCATTCAGTACGCACTGTATAAAGCCGATCCGGTTACGGAAGATGATGTCTGCCGTACTTCTCGCCCTGAAAATGGTCGTGGATTTGAAAATACCCGTCGTTATGTTTGCTGCGCTGGTCACTAAGGAGCTTTAGTCATGATTAAGGAAAGTTTACTGAACCCTACCGATGTGGCGTATCGCGAAACCGTGATGGCGGGTGATTACTGGATGAAGGTGGTCAAAGCCGGTCAGACAATCCGCATTGTCGATTCAGAAGGTAACCAAGCGGCAGACACGCTGTTTTATTCTGCGGCAAACCCTGCGGAGCGTTACAGCGCGGTGGATACCATTCGAGAACAGGGCAATGTTTATCTGTCTGCGGGCACCATGTTGATGACGAATGAATGTAATCCAATGCTGGAAATCGTCGCGGATACCTGTGGTCGACATGACACCTTGGGTGGCGCGTGTGCGACGGAAAGTAACCAAGTGCGTTATGACCTTGGCAAAAAACACATGCATGCTTGCCGTGACAGCTGGTTGCTGGCGGTGACGGAAAACCCAGAGTTTGGCATGAGCAAACGCGATATCACGCACAACATCAATTTCTTCATGAACGTGCCAATTACCGCAGATGGTGGTCTGACGTTTGAAGACGGCATCAGTGCTCCGGGCAAATATGTGGAACTGAAAGCGCAGATGGATGTCATCGTGCTGATTTCAAACTGCCCACAATTAAATAACCCATGTAATGCCTACAACCCAACGCCGGTTGAAGTTTTAGTCTGGAATTAAACTATATACCCCAAAGCAATTGATGATGCAGGAAGGCGGTAGACAACGCTACGGCAGCATTAAGTGCGAAGGGGGATTGAGCACAAGGACGACCTTGATCCGCTCCCTGTTTTTCGCGGGACGACCCGCAGTCTGACGGAACAAATACGCCTCCGGCAGCCTTGAACAGAGTTAGACCTATGTTCAATAAAGT
>JAYSBB010000149.1:0-5070 GCA_041915645.1 Tolumonas sp. | reverse complement strand
GAGCACATTTAACTACCCTCCATACCAGTTAATTGCCGGTGTGGATGAAGTTGGTCGTGGTCCGCTGGTCGGGGATGTCGTCACCGCGGCCGTGATCCTTGATCCTGCCCGACCTATCTCCGGTCTTAACGATTCCAAAAAATTATCGGAAAAAAAACGCGAAGCGTTATTTGATATTATCCGCGAAAACGCATTGGCGTTTGCCATCGGTCGTTGTTCTGCCGCTGAAATTGATGAGTTCAATATTTTGCAGGCCACAATGAAAGCAATGCAGCGCGCTGTAGCTGGATTACATATCCAACCAGAATTTGTGCTGATTGATGGTAATCGTTGTCCGGCTCTGATGATGCCTTCGCAAGCCGTGGTGAAAGGCGATAGTCTGGTCGCAGAAATTAGTGCTGCCTCTATCTTGGCTAAAGTAACTCGCGATCGCGAGATGGCAGAATTAGATCTGCAATATCCGCAATATGGTTTCGCACAGCATAAAGGTTATCCAACAGCACAGCATCTGGCTGCGCTAGCTGAGCATGGCGCCTTATCTGTACATCGCCGTAGTTTTAAACCGGTTAAACTGGCTTTAGGCCTCGTCTAAACAGGAAGCATCATGGCCGAACCGCGTTTCGTTCATCTTCATATTCATTCTGATTTTTCGATGGTGGATGGTCTGCAAAAGATCAAGCCATTAGTTGCGCGCGTTGCCGAAGATAAAATGGTGGCCATGGCGTTAACAGACCAGATGAACCAAAGCGGCTTGGTGCGTTTTTATGGTGATGCCCACGGTAAAGGCATTAAGCCTATTATCGGTGTCGATTTCTGGGTGCAAAGTGAAGAGCTGGGCGATGAATTGTTCCGCCTGGTTGGTTTGGCGATGGATAACGCCGGACAGCAAAATCTCATTCAATTGATCTCAAAAGGTTATCTGCGAGGTCATATTCAAGGACGTCCGGTTATTGATAAAGCATGGCTGGCTGAACACGCTGGCGGTGTTATTTTGCTATCCGGTGGACGGATGGGTGATATCGGCAAATTCTTGCTGAAAGGCAATCAGGCGATGGTCGAGCGCTGTACAGCGTTTTACCAACAGCATTTTGCCGATCGCTTTTATCTGGAACTGATCCGTACTGGCCGTTTAGACGAAGAAACCTATCTGCACATGGCGGTTGATTTGGCTGTGCAGCATGATCTGCCAGTTGTTGCGACCAATGATGTGGTCTTCCTGAATAAAGATGATTTTGACGCCCACGAGATCCGGGTTGCCATCCATGACGGTTATACGCTAGACGACGCTCGCCGCCCGAAACGGTTCAGCAATCAGCAATACCTGCGTACACAAGATGAGATGTGTGAGCTGTTCAAGGATATTCCAGAAGCATTAATTAACAGCGTTGAAATTGCTAAACGCTGTAACGTAACTGTTCGTCTGGGCGAATACTTCCTGCCGCAATTTCCAACTGGTGATATGACCACAGAAGACTTTCTGGTCATGAAATCGAAAGAAGGGATGGAAGCTCGCCTTGAGTTTCTCTTCCCTGATCCGGCGGTACGAGCAGAAAAACGCCCAGCCTACGATGAACGTCTGGATATTGAGCTGAAAGTTATCAACCAGATGGGCTTTCCCGGTTATTTCCTGATCGTAATGGAATTTATCCAGTGGTCAAAAGATAACGATATTCCTGTCGGGCCGGGGCGTGGGTCGGGTGCGGGTAGTTTGGTTGCGTATGCACTGAAAATCACCGACTTGGATCCGCTGGCGCTCGATTTGCTGTTCGAACGTTTCCTGAACCCGGAACGTGTTTCGATGCCTGACTTCGACGTCGACTTCTGTATGGACCGTCGCGATGAGGTCATTGATCACGTTGCACAGATGTATGGCCGTGAAGCGGTATCGCAGATCATCACTTTCGGTACCATGGCAGCCAAAGCGGTAGTGCGCGACGTGGGCCGTGTTCTGGGGCATCCGTATGGTTTTGTCGATCGTATCTCGAAGCTGATCCCACCTGATCCGGGAATGACACTGGCGAAAGCATTTGATGCTGAACCTAAGCTGGTTGAGTTATACGAGCAGGATGAGGAAGTTAAGGCGCTGATTGATATGGCGCGCAAGCTGGAAGGTGTCACACGTAATGCCGGTAAACATGCCGGTGGTGTGGTTATCGCACCGACCAAAATTACCGATTTTGCTCCGCTCTATTGTGATGACCAGGGCTTACAGCCGGTTACCCAGTTTGATAAAAATGATGTGGAATATGCAGGGCTTGTGAAGTTCGACTTCCTCGGCTTGCGTACGCTTACTATCATCAAATGGGCGCTGGATATGATCAATCCGCGTCTGGCGAAAGAAGGTAAACCACCGGTCGATATTGCGGCGATCCCGCTGGATGATCCAACGTCTTTCAAAATTCTGAAAAACTCCGAAACAACTGCGGTATTCCAGTTGGAATCGCGCGGTATGAAAGATCTGATCAAACGTCTGCAACCAGACTGCTTTGAAGACATGATCGCTTTGGTAGCGTTGTTCCGTCCTGGTCCGTTGCAGTCGGGCATGGTGGATAATTTCATCGACCGTAAACATGGGCGTGAAGCGATTTCCTACCCCGATATTCAGTGGCAGCATGAGTCGTTGAAACCGATTCTGGAGCCGACTTACGGCATCATCCTGTATCAAGAGCAGGTTATGCAGATCGCCCAAACCCTCGCCGGTTATACGCTCGGCGGCGCAGACATGTTGCGTCGTGCGATGGGTAAGAAAAAACCGGAAGAGATGGCGAAACAGCGTTCTGGTTTTGAATCTGGCGCGGTCAGTAATGGCGTCGATGGCGAGTTGGCGATGCACATCTTCGACTTGGTGGAGAAATTCGCCGGTTACGGATTTAACAAATCGCACTCTGCCGCCTATGCGTTGGTTTCCTACCAAACATTGTGGTTGAAGACGCATTTCCCCGCTGAATTCATGGCGGCGGTAATGACGGCCGATATGGACAACACGGACAAGATCGTGACCTTGGTCGATGAGTGTCAGCGCATGGGGCTGAAACTGATCCCGCCAGATGTGAATTCCGGGCAGTATCGCTTTACCGTGAATGAACGGGGTGAGGTGGTTTACGGTATTGGTGCGGTGAAAGGGGTTGGTGAAGGTCCGGTTGAAGCGATTATTGCTGCCCGTAATGAGGGTGGGCCATTTAAAGATTTGTTCGATTTCTGTAACCGCGTGGATATCAAACGACTGAATAAACGTGTGATGGAAAAACTGATCTATGCGGGCGCACTAGATCGGTTGGGTCCACACCGCGCGGCCTTAATGGCGTCGCTGGAAGAGGCGATGAAAGCGGCCGAGCAACAAGCAAAAGATAAAGCTCTAGGGCAAAATGACCTGTTTGGTGATATTTTCGCGGATGATGGTGTCTTGCCGACCCCGACATTTGCGGATGTGCCGGAGTGGTCGGATCAGAAATGGTTAGATGGCGAACGGGAAACACTCGGTTTATATTTAACGGGCCATCCAATAAATCAATACTTGGCAGAGCTAAAGCATTATACTTCCGGCCGTTTATGCGATCTGCAGCCAACAGAACGTGATAAACCGGCGGTGGCTGCTGGTCTGGTGTTAAATGCCCGCATCATGGTGACCAAGCGCGGAACCAAGATGGGAATACTGACATTAGACGATCGTTCTGGGCGTCTGGACATTACTTTGTTCAGTGAAGCGTTGGAGCGGTATGAGTCATTGTTGCAAAAAGACCGGATTTTAGTGGTAACTGGTCAAATCAGCTTTGACGAGTATGCGGGGGGCATTAAAATGTCGGCCCGCGAAGTGTTAGAGATTGAAGATGCGCGTGCTCGTCATGCGCGGGGATTGCGGGTTAAAGTCACGCAATCTGAGATGGCAGATCGCTTTATGCGTAATCTGCCTGAGATATTAACGCCCCATCGTGCCGGGGTGTGTCCTGTGCATATCTGCTATCGCAGGTCGGGTGCACAGGGACAACTGACGTTGGGGACCGAATGGCGGGTAACGCCAACCGATCAACTACTGAACGAGCTGCGGGCCCAGGTGGGCAAGCAAGACGTTGAACTGATATTTGAGTAGCGATTTCGGATACAAATTATGAATATGAACTTTCTGGAATTTGAACAACCTATTGCTGAACTGCTGGCACAAATCGAAGAACTGAGACATGTCAGTGAGAATGTCGGTGGCAGTGTGGATCTGACAGATGAAATTAAGCATCTGGAAAAGAAAAATGAAGAACTGACCAGAAAGCTGTTTTCTGATCTAGGCGCATGGCAAATTTCGCAAGTGGCGCGTCATCCACAGCGTCCTTACACCGAAGATTATCTGGCTCGTATCTTTACTGATTTTGACGAGCTGGCAGGTGATCGGGCGTTTGCCGATGATAAAGCGATCGTCGGTGGTATTGCACGTTTGGATGGTCAGCCAGTGATGGTGATTGGTCATCAGAAAGGCCGCGATACCCAAGAAAAGATCAAACGTAACTTTGGTATGCCAAAACCAGAAGGTTATCGTAAAGCACTGCGTCTGATGCAGATGGCTGAGCGTTTTAAGATGCCAATCATCACGTTTATCGACACGCCGGGTGCGTATCCTGGCGTTGGAGCAGAAGAGCGTGGTCAGTCAGAGGCGATTGCTCGTAATCTGAAAGTGATGTCTAGCCTGAAAGTGCCAGTAATTTGTACGGTGATTGGTGAAGGTGGATCGGGTGGTGCGTTGGCGATCGGGGTGGGTGATCGTGTCAACATGCTGCAATATTCGACTTACTCAGTCATTTCTCCAGAAGGCTGTGCCTCAATTTTGTGGAAGAGTGCAGATAAAGCGAATGTGGCGGCAGATGCTATGGGCATCACTGCAACTCGCCTGAAAGAATTGAAACTGATCGATGGTATTGTGCCGGAGCCGTTAGGTGGCGCACATCGTAATGTGGATGAAATGGCGAGTTTGTTAAAACAACGCATTCTGGCTGATTTGAAAGAATTACAGCAACTGAATACGCCAGAGTTGTTGAAGCAGCGTTATCAACGTTTGATGGCGAATGGTTACTGCTAATCGACGAT
>JAYSBB010000148.1:0-5075 GCA_041915645.1 Tolumonas sp. | reverse complement strand
GGCACGGCAGATCCCAGCCAGTTCAAACGCCGGATCCCCCAATGCCGCATATTCCCAATCAACTAACCATGGTTTCATACCCAGTAAATTAGTTGGGTTAATATCGTTGTGGCAAAACACAGGAGACATAACTGGCAGCGCATGCAACATAGCTTGTTGTTGCGCAATTCGCTGGCGTACGGTTTGAGATAACGATGGCAAACCAGCCATCAGTTGCTGCAGGTAATCAGCCAGATCTAAAATTTTTAATCGGGCAGGAATCGCGTGTATTCGTGCGGCTAATTGACCCAGTTGGGTTATGCCTGTTGCCGATGAAAAATAGCCCATTTGCCAGGATGGTTCATCGCACCAAGCCAAAATCAGTTGCTGACCATCTGCCGAGTGATAATGGATTTTCGGTAATAGCCCCGCCGCTTCTGCGAGTAACAGCGCCTGACGTTCTTGTTCTCTATCGATGAACAAGCTTTCTGGTTGAGCAATCCCTTGCCGATAGAAATAGCTTTTATGCTTCAGTTGCAGACGGTAGGTGTAATTAGTCAGCCCTTGCGCCAATAACACCGCGTCTGCTTGATGATAAGGTGCTGGTAACGGAAGCATGTTTGTCAACAAACTGTTATTTGCGGACAGATTGTTTATCGGTAAACAGCAACTCGCCCGATCTCAGATCCATCATACTGGTGGTCAATTGATAGGTTCGGCTCTTCTTAACCCGACTGACATTGCCGTATAACATCAAATCAGCACCGGTTTGTTTTCCCAACTGCACGGCGGTAGAGGGGTTGAGCGCACCTTCACTTTGCTGATATTCCAGTGATTCCTGAAAGGCCGCATTTTTTTCTAGCGGGATCAATTTAAACCGCCCCGAACGAGCCAGCTCAGTATGCAAAACATTGGTGATTTTGGCGGTATCTAACGTTGAACCCGTGCTATTGCGGATCATATCGACATATAAGATCGGTGATTTTCCAAGTTCGGCCTTATCACTGCGTTTGATGACTGATGCTGCAGTGCGTTTCGCTAATGCTTGCAGATCCAGTGGCCGCGGAGGCTGTGTTACGCCTGCAGCTCCCGTAGTCACCGTCTGGCTGGCAGGGCTTTTACCCGTGGGTTTATATAATGTGGTATTGCAACCCGTCAGCAGAAAAGCCACCAGCCATAACAGCCAGTGGGGTTGCCGGACACGATATTGTGTTAAGGCCATCATCATGCGTCAGCCTGAACCAGACGACCAATACGTTTGCCACCCAACAAATGCATGTGCAAATGGAAAACTTCCTGACCACCATCACGATTGCAGTTAACCACTAAACGATAACCCGATTCATCGATACCTTCTTCGGTGGCCAGTTTGCGGGCTACGGTAAATAAACGCCCTAATGCGACTTCATCTTCTGTTGTCACATCGTTAACGGTTGGAATAAGTTTATTCGGGATGATCAGAATGTGCGTGGGTGCCTGTGGATGAATATCGCGGAATGCAGTCACTAAATCATCTTGATACAACAATTGCGCGGGAATTTCCTGACGAATGATTTTACTGAAAATGGTTTCTTCGGCCATGATGCACCCTTAATCTGACAGAGGTAAAAGAGAAAAAGCTGCACCTATTCTGGCACAGCCTTATATTCAATAAATAGCTTAATGCGTTCAAAGTACTTCGATAGCGCCTTTCCCTACCCCTTCATAAGCCACCACTTTCAATGTTTTTTCACCGACTTGTGGTTTTAACTGATGCGCAATGTAGGTTGCTAATAATTCCACCGTAGTATCGGTATCAATGATTTCACAACTTTCCATCGGGATCGCCAGCTGAAAATCGCCCTGTGCCGACGTGTAGCGGAAACCATAATGCTGCGGACTCACCAGTTCCTGCCCGGTTTGACTCAATTCTAATTCCGTTACAGACACCAGATCTTCTTGGGTACCGAGATAAATATCCTGCCAACGGGTGGCCCAATATTGTTCCAACGCATGATCACGAACATCATCAACCCACAATTCAATCATCGAACGATGACCATGTGCGATGCGCTGACAATTTCCATCATGTTTTTTCAAACCATGTGTGTAGTGATAACTTGGGGTTGGGATCACTTCATGGCGTAACGTAATTTTCAAACCATCGATATTACCCGGTAGTTGTGAGCGGATCAGCGTCAGCAAATACTCCGTAACGGTTTCAACATTGATTTCAGTCGCCGGAATAATTGCAAACGCCTGTTCAGGGCAATTCAAATGAATGGTGTGATCTTCGGCCAAAAAATCCACAAACAGATAGCCTGCTGCAGCGGGTTCAATCAAAGTTTCCGCAGCCAGTTTTGGCACCAATAAACGATGGTCTACTTCCGCATCAATGATCGCTTTCAGTTGTTTTTTCACTCGGGCGAAATCAAACAACATGCTCATTTCGTTTAGCTCACCGGTCAGCTCAACATCTACCAACCAGCTCTCCCCCACCACGCCCCGATGCGGACATAAATAGGCGGCGTCAATGACGGTCAGATCGCGTACAAATAAAATCATGTGATAGCCCTATTATCTTAAGTACCTGACAGGCGCATTTGCGTTTATCATTATTACAACATTCCTGCTAATAAGTATGTGACTTCTATGAACAGACTGTTAATCAAAAATGCCACCTTGGTCAATGAAGATCGTCAGCAACAAGCCGATGTCTTGATTGTGAATCAGCGGATCGAAAAAATCGCGGCCGATATTCCTCATGATGGCCAAGCACAACTCATTGATGCTACCGGTCTGCACCTCTTCCCCGGTATGATCGACGATCAAGTGCATTTCCGTGAACCAGGCCTGACGCACAAAGGCACATTAGCCAGTGAATCTCGCGCTGCGGTCGCGGGCGGCACCACCAGTTTTATGGAGATGCCCAACACCACACCACAGACAGTGACGGTTGAAGCGCTGGAGGCGAAATACGCGTTAGCCAGCCAAAAAGCGATCGCCAATCACAGTTTCTACTTTGGTGCTACGAACGATAACTTGGATCAGATCAAGCGACTCGATGCAAACCAGACCTGTGGCATCAAAGTATTTATGGGTGCATCAACCGGTAATATGCTGGTTGATAATGCCGATACACTGGCGGCCATCTTCCGTGAAGCGCCGATGTTGATAGCCACACATTGCGAAAATACCCCGATGATCAAAGTGTTGGAAGACGCAGCACGCGAACGGTTTGGGGAAGATGTGCCTGCACGCGAACATGCTAACATCCGCTCGGCGGATGCCTGTTATGCTTCATCCAGCATGGCGGTCGAACTGGCGAAAAAATACAATGCCAAATTGCATGTACTGCATATTACCACCGCGAAAGAGCTGTCGCTCTTTACTGCCAGCAAAGAGTTAAGCGAACTGGCTAACAAAAATATTACTGCTGAAGTCTGCGCACATCACCTGTTCTTTAATCAGGCTGACTACGATCGTTTAGGCCATTTGATTAAATGTAACCCTTCAATCAAAACAGCCGCCGATCAACAAGCCCTATTAGCTGCCGTGAATAGTGGTGTGATTGATATCATTGCTACCGACCATGCGCCGCACACCTGGCAGGAAAAACAGAATAGCTATTTCAAAGCACCATCGGGATTACCACTGTGTCAGCATGCGCTGGTTTCATTATTGGAACATTACCACAACGGTATTTTTTCACTGGAAACTATCGTAAAACGCACCTCACATGCTGTGGCAGAACGTTATCAGATCCGCGAACGTGGTTATATTCGTGAAGGCTATTTTGCCGACCTCGTGTTGGTTGATCTGAATAGCCCCTATCTGGTGACACCAGAAAACACGCTGTATTTATGTGGCTGGTCACCGTTTGAAGGTTATCAATTCCGTAGTCGTATTCATACTACGCTCGTGAATGGCACAGTGGCTTATCAAAATGGTCAAATTCAGACCAGCCAATTTGGTCAACGGCTGTTATTTAACCGAGGCTAATTGTGCTGCGCCTGCAATTATTGCTATGAAAAACAACGCACGGTTGACAGGGTCAAGGTCGGCACATAGACTCTGCAACCGTTAAGCGGTTATTTTGTTTAGCATTCGGCGCGTAGCGCAGCCAGGTAGCGCACTGTCATGGGGTGTCAGGGGTCGGAGGTTCAAATCCTCTCGCGCCGACCAAAATATCCCACCCAAAGAAAAAGCTCACAATTTGTGGGCTTTTTTTGTGCCTGTACGCAGACAACCCAAAATTCAACTCAGCAATTTGATCTGGATCGTAAGTTTAGCCTTTGTTTCATTTGCCAATGCTGATTCGTTTCACTTAACCTGTACCCCTCATTAGTCATATATATTGTTCATGGGGTGTTTCGGTGACAGAAAGATACGCGGTCAAGTTGTACGATACAGTGATCGGTTACACTTCGCTTGAAAAAGCCGATCCACCGCTTGGCATGGTATCCGGTAAAATGGAACTAGAAAATATCGAGTCTGGTTATGACTTCTTTTCTGTTTACTGCAAAGAAACCGAATCTCAAATCAATGTCGATTACCCGGATTTTAAATTTATTGATGCCGAATCAATTCGCGGATTAAACATCTTCAACGCTAAAGACATTCCCATTGTCGGTGAAGTTGCGACGATCAGAGGCTTTGATAGCGACAGTTTCGAAATTGAGATCACCGGAATCCCGAAACACGATTACGCCGCCCTATTCCCTGCACACACAGAAGCTTATGAAAACCAGTTCAAAAGCCAGTTGCGAAGCGAATAAGAACCAGCCAGTGGGTTAAGACAAGGCCGTTGGATTATTTTATAAATCTGAAAACGGGCTTCGCACGCCATTGGCACCATGCTGTAACACATGCGTATAGATCTGCGTGGTTTTCACATCACTGTGCCCCAGTTGTTCTTGTACGGTTCGAATATCCGTACCTCGGGACAGTAAGTGTGTAGCAAATGAATGCCGAAGGGTTTGACAACTGATATTTTTATTAATTCCCGCCTCACGTGCCGCCTGTTTCACGGCTTTTTGTATTGAACTTGGGTCGATATGGTGACGTCGTAAGGCTCCATTCTCTGGGTCGTGACTTAAACTGCGAGCAGCAAATAA
>JAYSBB010000147.1:0-5202 GCA_041915645.1 Tolumonas sp. | reverse complement strand
CGCCGCCTTGGTGCCTGGTCAATCGATGCCTTACTTGTGCTGCCATTATTAGTGGTCGCTGGTTATTTAGGTTATGGATTAGCGCATTTGCTGGTGGGAGTCGGTTTATTGTCACTTGGTGAAGGGGCTACAGTCGGGGAATGGTTGGCACATCAGCTTTGGTTTAGCTTGTGGTTGGCCGGTGTGTTGTGCAGTTATTTTGTCTGGTTCTGGTGCCGGGATGGGCAAACGCCGGGCATGGTACGTTTTCAATTACGAGTACAAAATACTGATGGTTCTTTATTGCGAGTGGGTCAGGCATTGGTGCGTCTGGCAACATCTGCGTTTGGGCTGGGCAATTTGATGGTGATTTTTGATCGTCGCGAGTTTCTGGCATTTCAAGATTATTGGGCTAGCTGTGAAACGGTCGTTACTTCACCTGCTGCAGGACGCTAAAATTATAAGGCGGCTGTGCTGACAGATGCCTATACCCTTCGTACTTGAAGTTGCAGCATCGTTGACAGCGTTCACTCACCCCAATCACATAGCATCTCTATGTTCACGGGGATTCGCTCACTTGTCGCCTTGCTGCAATTCCAATTACTTTGGGTATAAATTATCTTACATGCCTAGGTTCGGCGCCGGAGCATATAAAGAGCAATGCCCATAAACAATAGACTAGGGATACTGGCTCCGAGTAACGGTGGCACGTT
This sequence comes from Tolumonas sp., assembly GCA_041915645.1. Taxonomy (GTDB): domain Bacteria; phylum Pseudomonadota; class Gammaproteobacteria; order Enterobacterales; family Aeromonadaceae; genus Tolumonas. The sequence continues at coordinate 4,510 of JAYSBB010000147.1, read as the reverse complement.
ATAAACGAGGCTAAATGGCCCTAAAACCTGATTAACGACAAAAAAGGCAAACCCCATCATTACGCCTGAGATCAATCGGGCGCCCATACTTACCGAGCGTAGCGGGCCGAAAATGGTCGAAGCAGCTAGTAGTAGCATGGCAATCACACCGAGTGGTGCTAACAATTTCCGCCAGAACTCCAATTCATAATCATTCACTTGTTGTCCGTTACTTTTCATATAACTGATGTAGTTATACAAACCTTGTGCAGACAACTCATCCGGTGATACCGATACCACCCCCAGTTTGTCTGGAGTGAGGTTTGTTTGCCATATCCAATCAGCCAGGCGGTTGAATTGAATTTGTTTATTCTTTAATTGCGTTATCGTAGTATTTTTTAGATGCCATTTCTGCTGTTTATAATTGGCTAATGGCGAGCGAATTACTTCTTGCATTTCACCATTATCATTAAAATTATACATAGTTAGATTACGTAGGGTGCCATCACGAAATAGCGCGCCGATACTGATAAAGCGGTTGCCTTCTTTGATCCATACGCCATAAGTTGAAGCCGTAATTTTACCCCCCGTCAGTGCTTCGGTTTTAAGATCATGGGCTTTTTGCTCACCAAGTGGTGCCACATATTCGCCAAGTAACATGACTAAAAACATGACTGGAATAACGGTCTTTAATGCAGATAAGACAATGCGGGTACGTGATAACCCAGTTGCTTGCAGAACCACCAATTCACTGCTGCTGGCCAGTTGGCCCAGGCCAATCACACCACCTAACAGTGCTGCCATCGGGAAAAACAACACGATATCGCTGGGAGTTATATAGAGAACCCGTAAAATCGCGCTCATTGTGGTGTAGTTACCTTCGCCTACTCGTTGCAATTGATCAACAAACTTGATTAGAGAAGACAAACCAACCAAAGTGACGGTACACATTAGGATCGCTAGTATTACTGTGCGTCCAATATAACGATCGAGAATACCAAACATCAGCATTTCTCCTTATGCCAAAACAAGCGGATGCGTTGCCATAAGCGCGTATTGGCAAAGTTCATCGGCAGAGCGAAGAACAACGTAAACAACAAAGGCTGAAGATATAAACCAGGCATAGCAGGAAGCTGTCCTTTTTCTACCGCCGATTCGCCAGCACTGAGTAACAAAAAATAACTGAGATAGAGCAAAACAGCAGGCAGTAATTTGGCGTAACGGCCTTGGCGTGGATTCACCATTGCCATGGGCACTGCGATTAACGTTAAGATTGGAATCGATAACGGTAAGGCGATGCGCCACTGCCATTCGGCAATTTCTTTTGTATCCGTGCTGTGATAGAGCTGTTGAGACGGGATCGCACCGGATTTACGACTAGAGGGTTCAATGTCTTTTCGCTGGATCTGCGCTTTGTATTGCGTAAATTCTGCAATGTTAAACTCGGTAGATGGCGGGGTACCGGCATAGCGTTTGCCATTGTTTAATGTTATCCACGGTATACCTTTCTCATCTGTGGTCAGATTGCCATCGCTGGCTACAATAATGGCGGCTTCTTCCGGTTTATTACTGTGCTGTAACAAAAATATCCGCTGCAGGCTACGGCCGCTTTTCTGTACATCTTCAACATAAGCGACGAGCTTGCCATCATCCAGGCTGAGAAACCGACCGCTTTCCAGTGGTACCGCCAATGGATCTGATTTGGCTTCATCCAACAGTTGCGTTTGTTTTTCCCGCGCCATCGGCGCCAGCCACATAGTGTTAGTTACAGCAACCGCTGTCGTCAGGAAGGCCAGCACCAAGCTCACTTTCATGATATAGCCAGGGCCAACACCGATCGCACGTAATACCGTCATTTCACTGTCGGCATATAAGCGACCATGTGCAAACAAAATGGCAATAAATAAACTGATGGGTAATAGCAATAAACCCATGTATGGAATGTTGAGCAGCATCAATTGACCAATCAATGATACTGGTATGGAACCATCAGCAGCTTTCGATAACGTGCGGATGAATTGCTGGCTGGTAAAAATCAGCAGCAGGATCAGCAAGATTGAAAGCTGCGTTTTGAGTGTTTCTTTAAATATATAACGGAAAACTATCACGCAGGCCTCGGGAAAACTTGTAATTACTGGCGAATCGCTAAAAAATAGTTGCCTTAATTCCATTTTATGATGTTTTGCGTACCGAACCTGTTCATCCTGAACGGGTGGGTCGGCCTCTATTATCGACCAATCGGTGGGCTTTGTCTTTAGTAGCAAGGAGTCCTCATGGAATTCGGCGTTAAAAGCGGCAGCCCGGAGAAGCAGCGCAGTGCCTGTATCGTGGTCGGTGTATTCGAACCACGTCGGTTATCTGCGGTGGCGGAACAACTGGATCGCGTCAGCGATGGTTATCTGAGTTCGTTGTTGCGTCGTGGCGATCTGGAGGGTAAAACCGGCCAGATGTTGTTGCTGCATCAAGTTCCCGGGGTGTTGAGTGAACGGGTATTGCTGGTGGGGTGTGGTAAAGAGCGTGAACTGGATGAGCGTCAGTTCAAACAGATCATTCAAAAAACTATCAGCACACTGAATGAAACCGGATCGATGGAAGCGGTCTGCTTTTTGACAGAATTACATGTCAAAGGACGGGATGCCTACTGGAAAGTAAGACAAGCGGTCGAAACTGCGCAAAACAGTCTTTACACGTTTGATCAATTTAAGACCAATAAGGCGGAATTACGCCGTCCGCTGCGTAAACTAGTGTTTAACGTGGCAACGCGTCGTGAGTTGTCGATTGGTGAGAAAGCGATTGCGCATGGTTTAGCGGTATCGAACGGCATGAAAATTTGCCGTGATGTCGCCAATATGCCGCCGAATATTTGTACGCCAGCTTATCTGGCCTCTCAGGCGCGTCGTCTGGCGGATAGTAGCCAATACATTACGACCAAGGTGATAGGCGAGCAGCAAATGGCCGAGTTAGGCATGAATGCTTATCTGGCAGTGGCGCGTGGTTCGTCGAATGAAGCCATGATGTCGGTGATGGAATATAAAGGCCACCCAGATGCCAAACCATTGGTATTAGTGGGAAAAGGGCTGACGTTCGACTCGGGCGGTATTTCAATTAAACCAGCCGAAGGCATGGATGAAATGAAATACGACATGGGTGGTGCGGCCTCGGTATTAGGCACCATGACCGCACTGGCTGAGCTGAAACCGCCGATCAACGTGATCGGGGTGTTAGCGGGTGCGGAAAATATGCCAGACGGTAAAGCTTATCGCCCTGGTGATATTCTGACCTCGATGTCAGGCCAGACCATTGAAGTATTAAATACCGATGCGGAAGGGCGTCTGGTATTGTGTGACGTTCTCACTTATGTGGAACGCTTTGAGCCGGAATCCGTGATTGATATCGCGACGTTAACCGGCGCTTGCGTGATTGCGTTAGGTAGTCATGCCAGTGGTTTGATGTCGAATCATAACCCGCTGGCGCATGAGCTGCTGAACGCGTCGGAATTGTCAGGCGACAAAGCGTGGCGTTTACCGCTGTGGGATGAATATCAGGAACAGATCGAAAGTCCGTTTGCCGATATGGTGAACACCGGCGGTCGTCCGGCAGGTGCTATTACTGCAGGCGCATTTCTGAGTCGTTTCACGAAAAAATATAACTGGGCGCATCTGGATATTGCCGGAACGGCCTGGAAATCAGGTAAAGAGAAAGGTTCGACCGGACGTCCGGTGCCATTGCTGACGCAGTTCTTGTTGAACCGCGCTGGCGTAGAAGTCGACGATTAATACTAATCCGACGAACATACCCAAAGTAATTGGAGTTGCCGCAAGGCGACAAGTGAGCGAATCCCCATGAGCATAGATAGGCTATGTGATTGGAGTGAGTAAACGCAGTCAACGATGCTGCAGCTTCAAGTACGAAGGGGATAAGACTGAATAGGATAGGGCGGCAACGCCCTTTTACTGCATGCCACATGTCACTTTTTATTTACTGCCGGATGACACTGCGACCACGCCGCTGAACAATGGTTTAAGCCATGCGGTTGCGGTGTTAGCTTGCCAGTTAACAACAGCGCGATTCCGCCAGAATCAGACGCTGTTTTTATTGGCGCAGACACAAGCACAGGCCGAACAGTTAGACGAAATGCTGTGGCAGCAAGATCCGAATAGTTTTGTGCCACATGGTCTTTCTGATGAGGCAACGGTGACACAAGCCCCTGTTGAGATTGGCACTGGTATGCCAAAGCGCAGTCGACAGGTGCTCATTAATTTGGCCGATAGCATTCCACCATTTGCTAATCGTTTTGCTCAGGTCATTGATTTCGTTCCTGCGGACGAATCACAAAAACAACAGGCGCGCGACCGCTATAAGCAATATCGGGCGCTGGGTTTCACGCTGGAGACGGTGCCTGCACCGACACTCCCATAAGACAGATGAAGACAGATGGAAAAGACGTTTAATCCAAACGCCATTGAACAGGCGATGTACCAGCACTGGGAAGAACAGGGCTATTTCAAACCAAGCGGCGACACCAGCAATG
>JAYSBB010000146.1:0-5208 GCA_041915645.1 Tolumonas sp. | reverse complement strand
AACTACCGGGAAAAAAACATCTATGGCCCAGTCTCCGGCATCGCCATGGTATTTCAATCGTTTGCGTTATTTCCTTGGCTGACAGTGCAACAAAACGTCGAACTGGGGCTGGAAGCGCAGGGTGTGCCTGCGGCAGAGCGGGAAAAACGCGCCGATGCCATGCTGGAACTGATCGGTCTGGCCGGTTTCGGGGGCGCGTTACCACGTGAGTTATCCGGTGGGATGCGCCAGCGTGTTGGTATCGCCCGCGCCCTGGTCACCAACCCCGATATTCTGCTGATGGATGAAGCATTTTCAGCTCTCGACGTGCTGACCGGTGAAACGCTGCGTAACGATATGCTGGAGCTGTGGCAGGAAAAACGGCTGTCGACCAAAGGCATTCTGATTGTGTCGCACAACATTGAAGAAGCGGTGATGATGGCCGATCGCATTCTGATTTTATCCAGCGATCCGGGCCGTATTCGCAGCGAAGTTAAAGTCGATCTGCCGCAACCTCGTGATGCGGATGACCCGGAAGTCCGCGCCTTGATCGATCAAGTGTACGACATGATGACCATGCGCCCAGCCGCCGCATCTGGTGCCGCAGCGGGAGCGCCAACCGGCCTGCATATGGGCTATCGCCTGCCACCAACCGACGTCGCGCGTATGGAAGGTTTGCTAGAATTATTGAATGATGCACCATTTAATGGCCGAGCCGACTTGCCGCAACTGGCCGAAGAGGCGGAATTGTCAGACGTAGAATTGTTCCCGACCTATGAAGCGCTCGGGTTGCTTGGATTCGTGCAGATCGAAAAAGGCGACATTGCGCTGACAGCATTAGGCCGTCATTACATTGAGGGTGAACAGACCCTGCGCCAAGAAATTTTCGGCCAACAGTTGTTAACCCATGTGCCACTCGCCTCGCAGATCCGCCATAAACTGGAACATGAAGCCAGTGGCGCATTACCAGAGAAACAATTCTTGGAATTGTTGGAAGAACACATGAAAAAAGACGAAGCCGAACGTGTGCTGAGTGTGGCTATTGAATGGGGACGTTATGGCGAAGTGTATGAATATGATTTTCATACCGGCCGATTAATGTTGCCGAGTGATGAATAATATAAAAAGTACAAAAACCTTATCTATTAGACTCCAATAATAGATAAGGTTGTTTTTAACCTATGCATGTCGATGCTTTACCTGTTTTTCGTGTTCTAAACAAATCTAAACAATTAACCCCATCAGCAATGAAAGCAAAACGCTTCCGCATGCTGTTACCCTTTCAGATTGGGCTGTCTTTGTTCAGCTCTGATAACACCGAAGAAACCGCCAGCAGCAGCGCCGAGCGAATAACCTGGTCACGACGATTCAACTGCAATTGCTGCAACATTGGATCAGCCTTTTCATCCGGCTCTTCTACTTGCATCATACTGATCTGCTGTAAGCCATGTAATTTATCAATTTGCTCACGTACGCAAGGCTCGCCAAACCGGTGATCATGAATATCACTGACTAAGAAATCACGAATACGAATATAACGTTCAATATCTTGCGATAATTCCAGCGAGATCAAACCCAAGGCAAATATGAGCTTCAAACGAATATTAAGATCAGCCAAAGGACCTTTACCATTTAATAACGGCTCAATCGCATATTTGACCGCATACTCTTCCTGACGAAAAGCACGGCGCATCAATTGATCGACCCCGTCCTCCAGCATATCGACTACTTCGAGGAAGAATCCTCGCGGATTCTCCGGTTCGGTCAGACGCTCAAAAACTGCGTCTTCCTGATAAGTTGGTGCTTTAACTTTATTCATATTGTTTGATCTTATGTGGAAAACCAGAAATCTGACCCGTCGCCCTTTTTAATTTTTATTGTTATAAAATTGTTATTAATTGAATTATCTAAAAGTAAGAGAGAGGGTATTCCCTCTCTCTTCATTACATCATTTAGCCATGTGCTGATATTCGGCCACAATCGTTGCCACACAAGGTTCATCTGCTTTCAGGCCAGTCGCACGTAATAACGCTGCTTCCACACCCTCTTGCTCAATCCAACCTTGTAATTCAACAGCCTGTGGATCATCTGCGTTCTGATAATGCAACGCAGCGGCAATGCCTTTCAGTAATGCTGCATTTGGTAGCCCATATTCCAGCGTTCCAAGCAACGGTTTCGTCAAACGATCTTCGGCACCTAATTTACGTAGTGGCTGACGACCTACGCGGTCAATTTCATCCACCAGATAAGGGTTCGCAAAACGAGTCAGGATCTTCTCGATATAGGCATGGTGTAACTGACGGTCAAAACCATAACGCGCCACTAACACTTCACCACTTTCCTGCATTGCCTGACGGACGGTGTTCTGAATACCTTCGTCCGCAATTGCTTCACGAATGGTTTTATAGCCAGCCAATTTACCTAAATACGCGGTCACAATATGGCCGGTGTTTAAGGTAAACAATTTACGTTCCACATAGGCCAACAGATTGTCGGTCAGCTCCATACCCTGCACAGGCGGGATCTCTCCACGGAACTGGTTCTTATCCACAATCCATTCGCTGAAACTTTCCACAGTCACAGCCAGAGGGTCTTCTTCATTGGCAGCAGCCGGAGGCACGATACGGTCAACGGCTGAATCAACAAACCCAACATGGGCTTCCAGTAACGCATGGAATTCCGCCGGTAATACGGCCAAAACAGCTTGTTTCAGTTGGCTGGTACCACGTACCATGTTTTCACAGGCAATGATATTAACCGGTGCCATGTTGCCTTGTTCAAAGCGCAGCTGTAAACCTTTGGCAATCGTCGCTGCAATTTTGGCCAGCACTTGTGGGCCAACTGCAGTGGTAATGATATCTGCTTTGATGATCTGATTAATCACATCGTCACTGTTCGCCTGAACAGCAGCAATATGGCGAATAACGTCGGTGTGTTGAGCATCGCCCACGACACGCACCTGATATTCCTGAGAATGATTTAGCTGATCAACCAGTTGAGTATTGGCATCAGCAAAAGTCAGCTCTGCGTCTGATTCTGACAGTAATTTACCGATGAAACCACGACCAATATTTCCAGCGCCAAAATGTAATGCTTTCATTTATTTTTACTCCTTAAGATCCGGGGAAAGAAGGCCACCGCAGTGGCCTTCCTGCTGTTACGCTGCGCGATGACCGCTGAGCAGTTCCAGTACGAAATTGATATCCGTAGTGGTTGCTAAACGTTCGATCAGCGATGGATCATCCAGAGTGCGAGTCAGGTTGTTGATTACTTGCAGGTGCTCATCATTACGAGCCGCAATACCAATGACCAGACGCGCTACTTCATCTTTTTCTGGACCAAATTGCACACCGGCAGGATATTGGCAAATAACAACACCGGTTTTCTTCACTTTATCTTTAGCTTCAATTGTTCCGTGTGGTACGGCAATTGATTCACCCAGATAAGTCGATACTAGTTTTTCACGCGCTAACATCGCATCAACATATTCTGGTTCCACACAACCATTGGCCACCAACATCTCACCAGCCATACGAATAGCAGCTTCTTTATTGTCCGCCTTCAGACCAAGACGAATATGTTGTGTGTTCAAAGTAAACAGAGCTGGGTTCAGATTTTCGCCACGATAACCATCATCGTTAGCGGCTACCGCCTTTGGGAGTCGGCCTTCGCCAGCCTCCTGTAAGCGAGCAATCAGATTGTCGTACAGTTGGTTATCCAAGAAGTTGTTCAGAGAAATATGCTGTGCATTTGGCGCATGACGACGAGCACGGTCAGTCAAGTCACGATGCGTGATCACGATGTCCGCTTTTTCATCCAGATTATTGATGGCTTGGTTTACCACGGTAATTGGCAGACCTGCTTTCTCAATTTTCTTACGCAGCAGGCTGGCACCCATTGCGCTTGAACCCATACCAGCATCACAAGCAACAACAATATGTTTAGCATGCAGTGGCTGATGACCGTCATCATTCGCGGCAACAGAAACACCTTTGCTTTGTTGTTTCATGTCTTTCATTTTGCGGGTAGCGCCTTCCAGGTCTTCCTTAGTATTCGCCGCTTGTTGACGAACGAACACAGAAGCAACCAGGAAAGAAACTGTGGTAGCTGCAGTTACAGAACACAGTACACCGAAGATAGAATCTTTTGGCGTCATCAACAGCACAGCGAAGATAGAACCTGGAGATGCAGGAGATACCAGACCAGCGCCGAATACAGTCAGAGTGAACACACCAGTCATACCACCAGCGATAACAGCCAGGATCAGACGTGGGTTCATCAGCACGTATGGGAAGTAGATTTCGTGAATACCACCCAGGAAGTGAATGATAGACGCACCAGCAGCTGATTGTTTCGCGTTACCACGACCAAACATCATGTATGCCAACAGGATACCGAAACCTGGACCTGGGTTAGCTTCGATCAGGAAGAAGATAGACTTGCCATGCTCAGCCGCTTGTTGAATACCCAGTGGGGAGAAAATACCGTGGTTGATGGCGTTGTTCAGGAACAGAATTTTCGCCGGTTCAACGAAAATAGAGGTCAGCGGTAACAAGCTATGCGCAACCAGGAAGCCTACACCAGCAGCCAGCGCAGTAGACAAACCTTTAACGAATGGTCCAATCAAATAGAAAGAAACGATTGCCAACGCCATACCGATAAGACCGGCAGAGAAGTTGTTAACCAGCATTTCAAAACCGCTTTTCACTTTGCCTTCAATAGCACGGTCAAAGTGTTTGATCGCCCAGCCGCCCAGAGGGCCTGCCATCATCGCGCCCATGAACATTGGAATATCAGTACCAACGATAACGCCCATAGTAGTAACCGCACCTACTACCGCGCCACGTTCACCGCCAACTAATTTACCGCCGGTATAACCGATCAGTAAGGGCAACAGGTACATAATCATTGGGCCAACCAGTTTGGCTAACGTTTCATTTGGCAGCCAGCCAGTTGGAATAAACAATGCCGTAATAAACCCCCACGCGATAAATGCGCCAATGTTGGGCATAACCATGTTGGAGAGAAAACGGCCAAAATTTTGTATCTTGACCTTGGTATCTGGTGATAGCATAAAACACCCCGTTCGATGCCTGATTAATGCAGGGCGAGATCGTGAACGTTTTATAACCAACATCAAGTCTTGATTGACGTAAATCTCCACCTGTGATCATATGCTTCCTTTTTGGGGAAGCAACATATGTTCATCGATTCATTCAAACAACATTT
>JAYSBB010000145.1:4314-5229 GCA_041915645.1 Tolumonas sp. | reverse complement strand
TCAAGCCAGCCTGATTGTGCTCACAACGGGGTGATGCATGTTGCATGTGTCGCTATCTCCTGAATATCCAGATACTTCCTAAGGATACCGAATCACTGCGCTTTCAGCAGCAAAAAACATTATTGAGAATCCTTTTCATCAGGAGTGTTATGTTATAACATCTCCCGCACTTTGTAACCTGCAGGTGCTGTTTTATGCCGCATTCACACTCTTCTTCGACACCCCGACCTGCCGCCAGTCTGTTCTGGTCTGCCGGGCAACGTTTGTTGCTGGCGTTACTGATGCTGTTACCGATCTGGGCATTACTGTTATGGAGCATGAATTAAGATGCTGCATTGTGAAAATCTGACACTGGGTTATGACCGCCATCCGGCCATTCACCATCTGAATGTGCACATTCCTGCTGGTGAGTTACTGGCGATTGTCGGCCCTAATGGTGCGGGTAAATCAACGTTACTGAAAGGCATAATGGGGCAACTGAAACCGCTGCAGGGTCAGTTACACCTGCGGGATATCGCGCGCGAACAGATCGCCTATTTACCGCAACAATCACGTATCGATCGGCAATTTCCTATCAGCGTCAGCGAGCTGGTTGGCATGGGCTTATGGCATCAACTTGGCAGTTTTGGCCGCCTGACCAAAGCACATCGGCATCAGATCGAACATGCACTGGAAGCCGTGGGTATGCAGGGTTTTGCTAATCGCCCGATCGCTTCATTATCTGGTGGTCAACTGCAACGCACACTGTTTGCCCGCCTCTATCTGCAAGATGCACAGCTGATCTTGCTGGATGAGCCGTTTAATGCCATCGACAGTCGTACTTGCCAAGATCTGCTGCAGTTATTACATCACTGGCATGAGCAGGGCCGCACTATCCTGGCGGTGCTGCATGATAACGAGCAGGTGCGTCATCAT
>JAYSBB010000145.1:0-4292 GCA_041915645.1 Tolumonas sp. | reverse complement strand
ACTGGCTCGCCAGTTGGTTGCTTACGGCAACACAGCCGACGTGATCACGCCAGAAAATTGGCAACAGGCACGTCATCAAATTGAATCGTTCGATGAACATGCACCGATTTGTCATATCGCAGAAAAGGATGTTGCCTGATGTTAGCGTTACTCTGGCAGGGGCTGATCGCACCATTTGCTGAATTTGATTTTATGCTGCGCGCACTGGCCGGTTGTATTGCGCTGTCGCTCAGCGCGCCACTGGTGGGTGTATTTTTAATGTTACGCCGCATGAGCCTGACCGGTGATGCGATGGCGCATGCTATTTTACCCGGTGCCGCATTAGGTTATCTGGTGGCCGGTTTATCGGTGGAAGCCATGACCATCGGCGGATTACTCGCCGGTGGACTGGTTGTTATTCTGTCTGGTTTTGTCGCCCGTCTCACCGAAAGCGGCGAAGACAGCAGTTTGGCAGCGTTTTATCTCATCTCGATGGCTCTGGGGGTCATGATCATCTCGGTTCATGGCAGCAGTGTCGATTTGTTGCATGTGTTGTTTGGTTCTGCACTGGCTCTCAACAATGCCGCGTTATGGCTGCTGGGCAGTGTCACCTCACTAACCTTAGTGCTACTGGCGTTACTCTATCGCCCATTGGTGATGGAATGCCTCGACCCCGATTTTCTCGGTAGCGTCAGCCGCATGGGGCCGGTGGCACATATTACCTTTCTGCTGCTGGCGGTATTGAACCTGATCGCCGGTTTCCACGCTATTGGTACGCTGATGGCGGTGGGGATCATGATCCTGCCTGCGATCACCGCCCGTTACTGGACGAATCGCCTAAGCCATCTGTTATTCATTTCCATCATACTGGCGATGTTTAGCAGCTTTGTCGGTTTACTCACCTCTTACCATTTCGGTTGGCCAACCAGCCCCGCGATCATTCTGACGCTTGGTGTTGGTTATTTCCTGTCGATTATTTTAGGCCGTCAAAGCGGTCTGATCTGGCGTTATGTACGTCGTTCTCATCTGCAAGCGTAAGGAGTTTTCATGAATTATTTCCGTCTGCTCACCACCACACTCATCACTAGCACGCTTTGTACACAGTCAGTCTTCGCCGCCGACAAAATTAATGTCGTCGCCAGCTTTTCTATTCTGGGCGACTTGGTACAACAAGTGGGCGGTGAGCATGTCAGTGTCTCTACACTCGTTGGCCCGAACGGCGATGCACATGTCTATCAACCGACCCCGCAAGACACGATCCGGCTGACGAAATCACAACTGTTTGTGGTTAACGGTCTCGGTTTTGAAGGTTGGATGGAACGACTGGTCTCTGCCAGTCATTACAAAGGGAAAGTGATCACCGCTAGTCAGAGCATCAAACCACAAACATTTACTGACACTGATGATGCCGCTCACCCCCATGTCACACAAGATCCGCATGCATGGCACAGTATTCCTAACGCCGTGCAATATGTGCATAACATTGCCGATGGGTTAAGCCAGATCGACCCTGCACACAAAGCGGAATATCAGGCGAATGCCGGCAACTATATCCAACAATTAGAGCAACTTGATAAGTCATTACTGCAGGAATTTGCTGCCATTCCGGCAGACAAACGTAAAATGATCACCAGCCATGATGCTTTTGGTTATCTGTCTGCCCGTTATCAAATCACCACCATTGCCCCCCAAGGCATGAGTACGGAATCAGAAGCCTCGGCCAGTGATGTGGCTAAAATCATCAAACAGATCCGCAAAGAAAAGATCAAAGCGCTGTTTGTCGAAAACATCTCTGATCCGCGACTGATGCAACAAATCAGCAAGGAAACCGGTGTAAACCCAGGCAAAGAGTTGTTCTCTGATGCGCTGTCCGACAAGAGTGGCCCAGCCTCTACTTATCTGGATATGATGCATTACAATACAACTCAAATCCTTTCTGCGTTGAAACAGTAATGAGCAACCGGTTCTTTCTTTTTGTTTTACTGAGCCTCGCCACACCGCTGGCGATGGCTCATCCTCATGCTTGGATGGATCTGCAAACCCGCTTTCTGATTGATAAACAGCAACAGTTAACCGGGCTGGATCTGATTTGGCATTTCGATGATATGTATTCCGCCAATATCATTGAAGATATGAAACAAAAGAAAGAACCTCTGGCACAGCAATATCAGCAGTTTGCCAAAGACAGCATCGAATTTATGGCTTCAGAGAACTGGCTAACCCATTTGAAGGTCAACGGAAAACCGGTCACGTTCACCAAGCCAACGGCCTATCGAACTGAAAAAGAGGAATATCACCTCAATTTACATTTTGTGTTGCCGCTGAAAGAGCCACTGCCCGTAAAAGGTAATACGTTTACCTTATCTATTTATGATTCCACCTACTATGTCGAAATGTTGCATCATAAAGCCAGTGCAGTCTCTGTTTCTGATGATGCCACGGGATTATGTAGCGCCAAATTAGAAATACCCAAACCCCCGGAAGATATCAGTGCTTATGCCGCCTCGCTGGATGTGACGCAACAAAGTGATAAAGGCTTAGGTACGCTGTTTGCAGAAAAGGTTGTGCTGACATGTCATCCCTGAACAATGAATACCAACATCGCATCAACTTTATCTTACTACTGACAGGTTTCCTGACGCTGTTCGGCATTTTGCTTGCTGGCGTTCTGCACTGGCAGTGGTTGAGCTGGCAGATGTTGCAATGGCAAGGGCAACTACACAAAGAGATGGCCGTCTTATTACGCGCCGCTTTAACACCTAATCCTGAAACTAAAATGATCTTGTTGGGCCTGTGTTTCCTTTACGGTGTCTTTCATGCCGTTGGCCCTGGGCACGGCAAAGCGGTACTCAGCACCTATCTGGCCACGCACAACAGTCAGCTAAAACGCGCTATGTGGATATCACTGGGTGCCGCACTGATGCAAGCTTTGGTAGCCATCCTTCTGATGACCATTGTCGCGACCATTTTTGGCTGGACACAAATCCGAGCCCAGCAATTTGGTATGCAGTTAGATCATGTCAGCTTTTGGCTAGTCGCAGTACTCGGGGGTTATCTCAGTCTGCGTGCCGCTTATCGGCTTTATCTGTTTTGGCAAAATAGATCCACCGTCCATGACATTAAGATCCAACGCATACAACCGCTGAACAACAAAATCACGGTTGGCATTCGCAACCCTGACCCATCATCTCATTCACATGTGCACACAGATACTTGTGGCTGCGGCCATGCGCATACACCGGATATCGCTCAGCTTAATAAAGCACAAGACTGGCGTGGTCAGCTGGCGATCATGTTCACCATGGGCATCCGCCCCTGCACCGGCGCACTACTGATTTTGGTGTTAGCCAAATCCATTGGCATTTTCATGCTGGGCATTGCCGCGGTGTTATTGATGGCGCTGGGTACGGCAGGTACCGTCTGCCTGCTGGCCTGGTTTAGCCATAGCATGCGCCATCTGGCTATTCGCCTGCTCAGTCACCGCTCATCCGGTTTGTGGTTACCTTATGGGCTGGAAATTCTTTCATTATTGGGCGGAATTTTACTGATCGTGATGGGTTATGGCATGGCGCAAATCGTCACAACGCAGGTCTCCCCTTTCTTTATGCCACATTGATCCTGAGTTCCTTTCTAATAAATCGAACGATTTAGTGGCAATAATCCGCTTATTTTTCGCTTAATTTAGCGCCATACTCCACTTGTAAATAAAATGTAACAACAGGTGGAAGTATGTCGCAGATCAGCCGTAAAACAGAACATATCGTACAAGGTCAGCCAACCCGCGATGGTGCTGGTGTTAATCTGATCCGTGTACTGACCCAACAATGGCAACGTCGTCTTGATCCTTTCCTGATGCTGGATGAATTTCGTTCTGACGATCCGAATGACTATATCGCCGGTTTTCCGGAACATCCGCACCGCGGTTTTGAAACCGTCACCTATATGCTGGCAGGCCAAATGCGCCATAAAGACAATGCCGGACATGAAGGCGTGGTTGGCCCCGGCGATGTGCAATGGATGACTGCCGGCAAAGGCATTCTGCATTCCGAAACACCGGAGCAAGTTGCCGGCCTGATGCATGGTTTCCAGTTGTGGATCAATCTGCCCGCCAAAAACAAATTGGCCAAACCAACCTATCAGGAAGTGCCTAGCGCGCAGATCCCGGTGTTAACCAGCGCCGAAGGGCATCAGGTGAAAGTGATTGCCGGTGACTGGTTGGAAACTACCGGGCCACTGCACCGCCCCGATACCGAACCACTGTATCTGGACCTGCAGTTACAAAACGACACACCGTTATTTGTGTCTATCCCTGC